>JAIROO010000260.1 GCA_031257535.1 Deltaproteobacteria bacterium | reverse complement strand
TTTGACGAGACGGGCCTCGATCTAATTATTTTAGTTGGCCCTAACACCTCTTCCCAACGCATGGAAAAGTACGCCCGCGTGGCTCGAGGCTACGTCTACGTGGTCTCGGTTTTAGGGACGACTGGGGCCCGCGACGATTTGCCCTTGGAAGTTAAGGCCACTTTAGCCCGCGCCCGGGCGGCCTTTGATTTGCCCTTGGCTTTAGGCTTTGGGGTTAAAGCGCCCCAGCAGCTAGCGGGACTGTCGCGCTTGCCTGACGCGGTCATATTTGGGAGCGCTTTGGTTAAGCATCTCCAAGAAGGGGGGAGCGTTAAAGATTTTATGGCCCCCTGGCTAGCGCCTTTGACCTAAATTTTGGCCCTCTAAAACCTTAAAATCGTAAAAAAAGGCCCTTTTGGACGAGGGCCTTTTTTTACTTTGGCCAGTTTTTTAGACTCGTGGGCTAAGAAAAGGGGCTTAAAAGGGGGAGCGCCAAGACTTTAAGGCGGCGGTTTTAGCGAATCGACAGTCTTTTTCTAATCCTCGGTCATTTTCGCGAAACTCTAGCCAAACCTTCTTAGATATGATAATTTAGGCCCTTAAACGCTTAAGGGCGCCATTATGGCTGACTAAAAATTTGGGATCCGATTCGAGGTCCCTAAGGCCAAAAAAGGGCGCCGGGTTTTTTTAGGCGAAATTGACTTTTTGGCCCTTTTTTTTGGGCCTAAGTTTATTTTGGCCTTATTTTTCCTTTTTGACGAGGTTTTGACGCGTGTCTGAGTCCGCGGCCCCTTTTACGGCCGATCAAATAGAAGCCATTATTGAGCAAACCTACGAAAACGTCGGCCTTTTCGTCCGGGACACCGAGGTCGCCCCAGAGCATTTGGCTAAATATCAGCCCGGGCTCATTTTTCGGGAAAAGGGGCTCACTTACGCCTCTTACCGCGTGGGTGGCCAGGCGGCTAATTGCCGTTACGTTATTTTCTCTAACCATATGTATAAAAAAGAGCCTGACTTAAGCAACTACGGGTTGTGCTTAGCCAATAAAGGGGCTGTTTTTCAGGTTTTAGGCCGCTTAGACCGGGAAAATGGAGCTTGGGTCATCCTTCTGCATCTGCCTGGGGACGATTACTGGCGGGCGTTTGAGGGCTTTGAGTCGCCGGTGAACGCGGACATGGTCAAAAGCTGCCAGGATTTTCTCCAAGAAATGACCAAAAAGCCGCCGATTCCGGAGTTGTTAAACGAAGAGTGGGTCGACACTTGTAAGTACCCCTTAGGCATCGACGACAACGGCGAGTTTTTTCCGTTGTAAGACCTTTTTAGTCCTTTAAAAAAATCAAGGCTAAAACTCGTAAGGGGTCCTCAATAGGTTCGACCAATCCGCGCGAATGGGCCTTTGAGGCCTTAGCCAGACGCCCTTAAGCGCGTTTTTTTGGTCAACTCCAAAATTTTCCGCGCTTAACCGAAAAAGCGGAGCGCCTTTAAGGGCGGAGCGAGGGCGGAGAAATACAAAGGAGGCGCTGGGGGCTCTTTATGAGATGTTTTTTGGTTTAAAACTATTTTGAATGTTTCTTATTGATAACGCCTTATATAGTCAACTTACTTTAGCCACTGGTCAAGTTTTTGAAGATTCAGCCATCGCCAAAGCCTGGCGTTGGTCCGAAGGCCAAACTCCTCGCCCCTGACTCGTCGCCCCTTGACCCGTCTCCCTGACTCTCATCCTCTGACTCGTCGTCGCCCCGGACTTAGGTTGCCAAAAAGCCTAAGGCTATAGGCCGCCCCTCGTCGTCTTTAACGTCTTAGCCAAAGAGACAATTTCGTGGCTAAATCGGCCCAGAGTTTTTTTGGCTCTTTTAGGCCCCTTCTTCCAAAAGTTTGGCCATTTGGGCTAAAAGGCTCGGCTCTAACTTTTCGGCTCGAATAAGGGGGTCGAGGTTGAAAGCGGCTAAGAGGCTTTGGGTCTTTAAAGGCCCATAAGCGGCGATTAAGTTATTGGCCAAGGTCTTGCGGCGGGCTCGAAAGACCTTGGCCGTAAAAGTCTCTAAGCTTTTTAAGGCCAGATTGGGGCCCTTTTGAGGAACTAAGGCCACGGCCGCGCTTTGAACTTTGGGTTTGGGCTGAAAGGCCGAAGGCGGGATCTCTAAAATAGGGCTGACTTTAGCCCACAAAGACAAGGCCACCGACAGTCGGCCATAACGCTCCTCGCCGGGTTTGGCCAATAAACTTTGGGCCATTTCCTTTTGCAAGGCGAAGACCCCGGCTTTGAGGCTTTCCCCTTGCCTTAAAAACCAAAACAGGATGGGACTAGACAGGTTGTAAGGCAGGTTTCCGACTACCACGTAAGGCGCCGCGCCTAGATCCCGAAGATTTAGTTTTAAGACGTCTTCGTTTATGACTTTTAAGCGACCTTCTTGAACTTCGGGCCACTTATCTAAAGCCGCGGCTAAACCCCGGTCCAGCTCCACGGCCGTGACCTTAGCCCCCAGATCTAGTAAGGGTCTGGTCAAAGCTCCCAGGCCAGGGCCAATTTCTAAAATAGGCCCTTCGCCAAACGCGACCGTGGCCGCGGCTAGACGCTTGGCTATTTCTTGGTCGCGCAGAAAATTTTGGCCTCGGCGCCGGGTGGGGGCCAGACCTAAGTTTTTTAAGGTTTGTCTAGGGGAGGGCATCGCTTACCGGCCAGCGGGGTCGAGCTTCGGCGGCGAGGCTCAAGATATTGTGGCCTTGGGCCAGTTGTTTTTGGCCTAAAAAGGCGATCATGGCCCCATTGTCGGCGCAAAAGGCCGGTTTGGGGACCCACAGTGGCTTGTCTAAGGCGGCTAAGGCTTTAGCCACGGTCTCTCTTAAAGAGCCATTGCAAGCCACCCCGCCGGCTAAGACCGCTCCGGTGGCTTTAGTTTGTTTTAAGGCCGAAACTAAGTTAGTCGTGAGAACCTCGACGATGGCCCCTTGAAAAGAGGCCGCGAGATTGGCTAGCTCTGGGCTATCGGCGGCTAACGTCTCTAGCCTTTGGTCCTCGTAAAGGCGCCGGGCCTGGGTCTTTAAACCGCTAAAAGAAAAGTTTAAACCCTCTTTTATAAGCGGCCTAGCTAAGGCGAAGGCCTTAGCTAGGCCGCTTTGGGCGAGTTTTTCCACGACCGGCCCGCCCGGATAGCCTAAGCCCAAAAGTTTGGCGAACTTGTCCAAGGCCTCGCCCGCGGCGTCGTCTAGGGTCTGGCCTAAGACCTGAAATTTTAAAAAATCCTCGACTAAAAATAAACTGGTGTGCCCACCCGAGGCGACTAAGGCCACGTAAGGAAATTGGGGGGGATTAGGAGTCGCCTCGTAAAGAAATGGGGCTAAAGCGTGGGCTTGGACGTGATTGACCCCCACCACTGGTGGACCGCTAGCCAGACTTAAGCCTTTGGCGAAATTTATGGCCACCAGTAAGGCCCCCACGAGTCCTGGGCCTTGGGTGACGGAAAGGCCTTCTAAGTCCTTTAAGCTTAGGCCAGCCGTGGTTAAAACCGTCTGGGTCAGATCCTCCACCGCCTCCAGGTGGGCCCTGGAGGCGATCTCCGGGACCACGCCCCCGTACTTTTGGTGGAGATCCAGTTGGCTCCGGACCGCCTCGGCTAAAATCCGGCCGTCCTCGACAATAGCCGCGGCCGTCTCGTCGCAAGAACTCTCTAAGCCTAAAACTGGCAAAATTAATCCATAATGGTTGGGTCGAGGGCCGGGAGCTGGGGATGGTTAACGGGCTCCAAATGAAAGGTGACCTCGGTCTTCGGTAGCCTTTGGGCCACTTTTAAGGAGAATTGGACGCCCAGGCCGTGGGCTTGGTTGACGGTCAGCTCCCCATCCACCAAGATATCGACCAAAATTAGGCGGTAAGGCCCGGAGCGGCGAGTTTTTAAGCTCCGAAAACCCCGGATAGAAGGGTAAAGCTCCCTTAAACAGTCGACCACTATCCGCTGATCCTCCGCTGGGAGGCTGTGGTCGACTAAACCTTTAGACGCGTCCCAGCCTAAAGTCAAGCCAGTTTTTAAAATTAAAAGGGAAACCAGGCCCGCGACCGCCGAGTCGACAAAGGCTAAATTGACCGAAGGGGCGATAAGGCGGCCAATCTCAATGGCGGCTAAGGCCAAAAAGACCCCTAAAGAGGCGTAAACGTCGGTTCGAAGGTGCCAGGCGTCGGCCGTTAAAGCCTCGGACCCGCTTTTTTGGCCAATCTGAAAAAGGCGCCTGGAGATCAGATAATTAACCAAGGTCGACAAAAACATGACCGCGACCCCAGCTTTGAGACTGGGCAGCTCGCGGGGCTCGATTAAACCGAAAATAGCCTCTTTTAGGATAAAGGCCCCGCCGACCACGATGAGGATAGCCTCAAACAAGGCCGAGATATTTTCGGTTTTGCCGTGGCCATAAGGGTGCTCAAAGTCGGGGGGGTTTTCCGAGATCCGCACCGCTCCCCAGGCCATCATAGCGGCCATAAGATCCAAAAAAGAGTGGACGGCCTCGGAAATAATGGCCACCGACCCGGTCATAAAGCCCGCTATAAGTTTAACGATTATGAGGCCGGAGTTGGAGTAGATGGAAAGGGTCGCGGCCTTCTTTTTTTCCAACAAAGGCGACGTCATCACAAACCTCGGCGGACCATTAAGCTTTTGACTTGTTTTTTTATGGCCAGGGCCGCGGCTTCGGCTTCTTTCTTGGTGTCAAAAGGGCTTAAGGCCAAAGCCCACATGCCGCTTTTTAATTTGGGAAAAGCGTCGGTGTCCAAGAGCTCTAAGGCCAGACCCTTTTTTTTGAGCTGGGCCAAAGTTCGTTCGGCTTCGCCGCGGGCCGACTTGGGGATAGAAGCCACGATGACTAACCAGATCTCCGGGGGCGCGACCGGGGTCGCGACCCCGGTCGCGCCTTTGGGCGGAGTGGCGTAAGGCTCCTTGGTTGGGGTTGTCGCCCTGGCGGCCGGATCTATGGTCCCGGTCGGGGTCCCGGCCGGGGTCGTCGCCGGGGCCGGCGACTCTTGGCTTAACTTAGGGTCTAAAGCGGAGTTGGCGAGGGGGCCGGTCAAAGGACTTTGGCCCGTCGTTAAATTTACGGCTGGCTGAGCGACCACGGCCGGGGGGGCTTTTAGGTTAGCCGGCGACTTTTTGGGCGGCGGATCGACGTTGGTGCCCAAAGTCGCGCACAAAACTACGCCTCCGGCCATCAAAATAAGCCAAAAGGCGATGGATACGACCAAGACCGGACCCCGCTGGCGGAAGGCGGACAGGCGATAGCGCCGGTGGCGGCTACCGTCGTCTACGGCTTCGCCGCAAAAGAATCGACCAGGCCCGAGAAAAATAGTTTTTAGCATGGCCCGCCTCCTTTTAGCGACTGTTTTTCTGACGTTAGTGCCCCTAAAAAAGCTTTTAACCCTAAAATTTTAGTTGTTTATGGTATTTTAGCTTTTTTAGGACCCTATGTCCATATATAAGCTAATTAATAATTTTAGGCTAACGTAAGACGTTGGTTATGAACCCTTTAACGATAATTAAAGATTTATTTGGCTAAACGGAAAATAGCTTTTTTAGGCCGCGTGGCCCATAATTAAGGGGGTAATAGAAGGGCTTAAAGCCTTATTTTACCGGAAAACAAATATTTTTTAAAAAAATTTTGTTTCATAACTCTATCTCTATAGCCACGCGGCGGCGACGCGGCGAGTCATGAGAGTTTTTAGGCTCGTCTTTTTCGGTTTATAAAATCTTTCGCAGAAAACCGGTAGACTTTAGTCTAGCGGATGAACGCGTTTTCAATATGGTTAACCTTGGTTTCGAATGTATTCCTGAATAGTCGCTAAACTCGCTTGTCCAA
>JAIROO010000238.1 GCA_031257535.1 Deltaproteobacteria bacterium | reverse complement strand
CGGGAGAACCGCCAGCACGGTTCGGAGGGAGGGGAGGGGCGACCCTTCCCTACCCCTATTCATTATAAACAAGGCTTAAGTTAAACTGAGCGTACATGTTACCCTGTTCAGCGGATAATTCGTAAAGTTCCTTAGATTTTTCTCTATCTCTGGGGACTAATATGCCATCATCGTAGAGATTAGCCAATAACAACTGAGCGTCAGGATCACCCATTTCCACGGCTTTTTTCAGAATCGCCACGCCTTTAACGTGTAGTTCATGGCCGTTGGTTGTATTGATTAGATTATTGGCCTCAGAAAATAGATCCTTAGCCGATGGCTGGTCAGTTGATTTTGTCATTTTATACAGCTTTAGACTGTTATAGTCGTATCGCTCCTTTTTTTATAGCCTTAAAAAATAGTTTAAAGGGCTCGTTTGGCGAGCGTCTTTAGCTAATAATATGGTTTTTTCAATATTTGTAGTTAATAAGGCCTGATAAAGGGATTGGCGGGCCTTTTAAAAACCCCTCTAAATTCCCCTTAACCCCTTTAAACCCCTAGAAAAAAAGGGGGGCAGACCTTCTAGTTTTTTGGCTTTAAGGCCGCGATATTAAGTTAAACCTTAAGAACTAAAACCCATTATAAACAATAAAACCAAAAAAAATATCAAGAATAAAACCTTAATTTACGTAAAAATTTTCTAGAGCTATTGGCTAACCATAATTATTAGACGGTCATAAAGCCTAAAAAGAGCGGCCCTTAAAGGGCAAAAAGCGGCTATTATGTCCGTTTAGCGTTTGGTTAAAAGGATTAGCCTATGGCTAAAAAAAACAAAATTTTCGCTGGCGCGTTTAAAATACCCAAAAGGTAGTTATAAAGGTAGTCATAAAATCATTGACTCGCCTATAAAGTTAACCGTCTAAAATCATAAAACCAAGCGGCGGTTTTTTCGCGATCTTATTCCGCGCGATCTTATTTTGGGTTTATTAGGCCATTAATTTTGGCCAAAAAGTTAGTGGGCTCGGGCTTTAACTTTCCGGGCCGCTACTGGGACGTTGGGCCTGGCCATCCGCTCAAATTGGTTTAAGAATTGGTTAGCCTCGTCGTCTTCCAGATTTTCGGCCCGGTTTTGCGCGAAGGTTTCGGCTTCGGTTTCTCGGCCGTCGCGCAGCATAAATTCTAAAATATATCTCGCCGCCTTATTAACGTGGTGACTGTCGGCGAAGGGGAGGTTCTCAAAGGACTGGAAAATGGTCAATGCCCGATCTTCCTCCTCTAAGCGTAAACACTCTCGGACGAGATCCGCTACTTTATCGCTTAAGGCCAAGGTCTCCCGGATAATAAGGTTTTTTGTGTCTAAAATAAGTTTGTTAGAGTTATTGTTGATCCGCGGATTAAGTGATTTTTTAAAATTATCGTCTTTATCCACCTCCTCCTCCTCATCCTTCAGGTCTTCTTCCAGATCGCTAAAGGAGTCTGGGTCAAATTGGTGGCGGTTGACGAAAAGGTGACCCGCGGTGGTCGTCTCTCCTTGGCGCAGAAATCCCTCGACCAAGGCGGTCAAAGCGGTTAGACGATTGGGGTAAACGAGACAAGAATCCGGGTTTTCGAGTTCTTTTAAGTAAAGGTTCAAGGCCTCTTCCAGCTGGTCGGCTTGACTATAGTTTTTAACCAATAAAGAGTAGAGTTCGCTCTGGCAGGCTCGAATATAAATCCCCTCCGCCGCCCCGACTAAGCGGTCGGCGACTTGCTGGGCCTTTAGAAGATCCCCTTTGGCCACTAAGGCGTCAAAAGCTAATTTGGTGGCTTCCACTTGCCGCCACTCCACCTCGACGCGGACCGGCAGCTTGGCGAACCAGGTTAGCCACTCCAAAGCCTCGGTCAGTCTTTGGTTTTTAATTAAGGTTTTAACTAGATCCTTTAAAAATATGGCCCTGGCGGTTAACCCGGGATTGAGGCTGTTTAACTGACTTTCCGAACGCTCAAACAGGTTGACCGCCTCTTCGATCCGATTGGCGGCCAAAAGGAAGCTCTGATAGGCCAACCGAATCTGGTGTTTAGCCAATTCAAAGGCCGCGGTCTCGACGGGTAAAAACTCGGTCGAGTCGACTTGGTTGATCCACTCAAAGGCGCGGGCCGCGATTTTTAAGCCGCCTAAAGGAGAGGCCCCAGGGACGGTGGTCGTTAAAACGTCAAGGGCGATGGCCATGACGACTAAGCGGTAGAATCGGTCGCCGTCTTTTTCCAAAAGGACGTTAAAGACCTTCTCCAAAGGGCCGCGACCCACCGGAGACAAGATTTTAAAAAGAGGCTCGGCGGCGTTGGCTAAACCCACGTAAGCCCATTTGGGCGGGGGTTGGTCGGTGGGGCAGAGAAAATTATGCAGTAAATCCAAGGCCCCCAAAGCCTCGGCCTGGTAGCCATGCTCGGTCAGCTCAAGGATCAAGTTTTTGGAGGCCACTAAATACTCGAACTGGATTTTCTCGGTTTTGCCTAACTTGGTTAAAAGGCTTAAAGCGCGGTTGGCTAAACCTTTCTCCCTTCGTTCTAAAGAAACCTTCGCCGCGTCCTTAATGGCCGAGGATAGGAATTCGCTGGTCGTGGTCGAAAGGGGTTCTTTTATAACGCGCGACTCAAAAGCGGTGAGCCAAGAATCAAAACGGGAGGGAAAATCCAATAAATTTGAATGAGCCTTGGTCAGATAGGCTAGCTCCCCATGAAAAACGTAAGCCAACTCGTCGTGGTCGGTAAGGGTTTGGTTATCGTCATTATCGTCGTTAGCTATTGACGTTTTAAATAGGATGGCGGGTAAATGGAGGTCGTGGACTTGGCTAAAGTGGGAGGTCACCCAAGGCACGCTGGCGTAAAGTTCCTGGCTTTTTTCAATATAGCCCATATTGTATAAATCTGTGACTGTATTGGTCAAAAAATTAAACCCTTTGATGGCGTAAAACTTGGATAATTTGAAAAAAGGCTCATTAAAGTTCCATAAATATTTATATTCTGGCAGGCTTAAAATTTCCGAAAACAGCGTTAAACTCTCAAAAAGTGGCTCCACGGGCTGCTTATAAAAGAAGCGATAGGTCGCGGTAGCCTCGTTAACAAAAGCCCGGCTAAAAACGAGGCCCACGGTGATTGGTTCGTCTAAATACTGATAAAGTTGAGCCAAATCCTCTTCTAAATCCGAAGGCTCCTTATCTTCGGTTTGGTCTTTTGGGGGAAAAAAGTCTTGACTTTCTCTTAACAGGTCTAAAATAGATATTAAATATAAGTAAAAGTCATGTTGATCGATCATTATTTGACATAACTGATTGAGCCGCTCCTGCTGGAGGTTTTGGTCCAAGACGGTGAACTCGGGGGAGTTTAAGGCCAAGGATTTGTTCTGGGACCCGTTGGAGAAGTTTTTATTGCCAAATAAGGTAAAATACTGGGCGGCGAGTTTGTTTAACTGCTCTTTGTCGTATATATCGTCTGGAAAGGCGTTGGTCTGAAAGCCCTCGTAAAAAAACTTGGATAGCTCGTCATTTTCAATATGCTTGCCAAAAGGGCCGTTTTTTAAATTAACGACCTCAGAGGCTAAAAAAGTCCACAGAGGTTGGAATTTGACGGGATCTTTTAATATACCGCCGTAAATCTCTACGGCCAGGAAGAAAAGGGTTTGGGTTTTGAGGTGACTGCCTTGGAAACCGTCGGACGAGAATTTATCGCTAAAGGGCTTTTCATCGGGGAACTTTTGGAGCTTTTCGACTAGTTCGCGGTAGGTGGAAATGGCTTCGTCGTGAAGTTTATTTTGGCAAAGACGCTCGATTAGCCTGCTGCTGACCCGGATGAACCGGGTAAGAAGGCGGTTGGAGATATCAGTGGACAGATTAAGTTCGCGCCATATTTGTATGGATAACTTCATGGAGTTGGCCATGAGCAAAGACTCCAAAATACTGGTGGCGGCTAATAAACGCGAGGAGTCGGCTAAGTCTTGGTAATCCTTAAAAAAATTATAGGCTAAAATGGCTTCGTCGGTTTTTTGGGCGTAACTTAAATAACGAATCAAAGAGACCATGGCCGGGGCTAAGATTGACCAGGAATTGGGGTCTGACCATAAATCGGGGTTTAATTCTTTATAAAACAATAAAGCCATGGACGGCCGACGATCTTCGCATAAACTGGCGATTAAGGCGGTAGCTAAGATAAGGGGAGCGTCGGAGTGGGGCGGCGGGGGAGAATCAGTGGTTAAGACTTTAAAATATGGAATGGCCTCGTCTAAACGGTTTTTTTGACATAAATCGAAAATAGCGTCTTTAAGGGCCATAACCCGCGTCGATATGGAGGCGGCGGGCGTTGGCGGAGTCCAGATGGACAAGCGTAAATCGCGACTTATGGGCGACTGGCCCCGCGCCTCTAAGGCCGTGGAAATGACGGTTAAGGAGTTTAGTAAGAGGATCAAAACCTCGGAGTTTTCGCTGCGCCTGGCCAAAGCCTGAAAAAGGGGTAAAGCCATCTCCGTGGCTCCGTTGTCGGCGTACCACAAGATGAGCTTGTGGGCGGCTTTGGCTTTTTGGTTGTCCGTGGTCGGGGAGCGGCCTAATTTAGACATGGACTCGTAAACGGCCCGGGCCGCCACCACGTCGTCGTTTAGCAAATAATTGTCTATCTGATTGTTTAAATCTCGACCCGCGGTTTTTTTGTTTTTTTTCTGATCCAAAACATTATTTTTTTTGGCCATAAATACCCACTTTTCTAAGCCCGTATTTTTGAGGGGCTTTTTTAAGGAATTTTTTAGCGAACATTTTAGCGAATTTTTAGGCTCGCTAGTTAATTGACCTTTGTTTTTAGCGAATAAGTCTTTACTCTAACTAATAGAGTAAACTAAAGCTAAACAAAAATAATATTTGTTTAATAGCGATCAAGAAAAAAGCCGGCGCGTCCGGCTTTCTTGGCTCGTTTTTCGCGAAAAAAGGTCCCGCTAAATGGAAAAAGTTTTTTGGCTAGTTTAAAGCGACCACTGGATCGCCAGGTTTGACCTCGCCGCCCGTGAGAACTTTGGCGAAGATCCCCTCCCTAGGCATGACGCAGTCGCCGACGCGGTGGTAGATCTGACAGCGGTCGTGACATTCTTTGCCGATTTGGGTGACTTCCAAAAGGGCTGGGCCAACGGCTAAACGGGTCCCCACTGGGAGTAAGCGTAAGTCAATGCCCTCCACTAATATGTTCTCCCCAAAGTCGCCATGGTCGACTGAACCGCCTTTTTGGTTAAATTCTAAGACTTTGTTATAGGATAGTAGACTAACTTGGCGGTGCCAGGGTCCAGCGTGGGCGTCAGAGTCAAGGCCATGATCCACCACTAATTGACCGGAGACCACGGGTTTTTTAGCTACGCCTTTAGCCTCGCTTAAACAGACGGCGATGATTTTTCCTTCCATAAATAAAGTCCTTAGTTTTTTAGGTTAAAAAATGTTAAATTTATTATAATTGATATAGTCTAAAAATTAAAATCTAGCCGCCAATCCGGCTCATTAAGCGATCTTCGGGGCTTAATGGATCCTCGCTTAAGGCCGCGGCGAAGAGGTGGCTCGCGGGTTTGGCTTTCACGGCCTCGATTACGGTCGTGGCTAAGGCCGCCTCGTCGTCTAAGGGCAAGGGCAGTCCTTTGTCCATGTGGAGACAAGTTTTAAACCAGCCGTCGGCGGTGACCCTAATTCGGTTACAGCGCTCGCAAAAACAGGACTTAACCGCGCTAATAAAACCAATCTTACCCTTAAAATCAGGCAAAGAGTAATAAACGGCCGGTCCATTGCCAAACTGTCGGCTAACCGGGGTTAAGGGGCCAAAAGTCGTCGTAATGGCCGTCATCAGCGCCGCGGGATCTAAGCCGACCTGGTTTTTGCCTAAACCAATTGGCATTAACTCAATAAAACGGACGTGAAGGTTGTGGTCTTTGGCGAGAAAAGTTAAGGCTAAAAGATCGGAAATAGGGGAGTTGGCCGTGGGCACGCAGTTGACTTTAACGGCCAAGACCGAAGAAGACAGGGCCTTTTTTAAGCCGTCTAAAACGGCCGGTAGATAGTCGCCCCGGGTAATCGAGTGGAAGCGCTCCTTGTCTAAGGTGTCAAGACTGACGTTAACCGCGTCTAAGCCGGCTTCTATCAAATCGTCGGCTAAAGAGGCCAAGAGAAGGCCGTTGGTGGTTAAGGTGACGTTGTCGATATTGGGGGTACTTTTAGCTAAACGAACAATAGCCGCGACTTGGGGATGGACTAAAGGCTCACCCCCGGTAATCTTGACTTTTTTGATACCCAAAGAGCCTAAAACATGTAAAATTCGCCGACAGCGATCTAAAGATAAGACATTAGTCGGCCCTGAGCCCGCCTCAGGCACGCAATAGACGCAGCGTAAATTACAACCGTCGGTGATGGCCAACCTTAAATAGTCCATGACTCGGCCAAAAGAGTCTTTTAAGATTGGGGGACTCATGGCTTAATAACTCCATTAGAAGACTGTCCCGAAGACGAGTCAGAGGCCAAGGGATCAGACGCGTTGGAATCGAGCCGTAAATCTCTTTTAAAGTCGCCTGACTGGCCACCTGACTTCTCGGCGAGATAGATGGGGCCAATAACCATGGATTTATCTAGAGCCTTACACATGTCGTAAATAGCCAAAAGAGCCGTGGAGACCCCGGTTAAAGCCTCCATCTCCACCCCGGTTTGACCTTGGCTGGCCACTCGACAAGCCACTTTTACCTTGGAGTTGACCTCGTCTAATTCAAAGTCAATGGCGCATTTAACGATAAAAACCTGGTGACAAAGGGGGATGAGGTCGGAAGTTTTTTTGGCCCCCATAATGCCCGCGACCCGGGCGACCCCTAAAACGTCGCCTTTTTTTAAGCTTTGCTGGATAATAGCCGTCAAAACCTTAGGGCCGACCTTAATCTCGCCAAAAGCGAGAGCCTGGCGAAAGGTCACTGGTTTTTGGCCCACGTCCACCATAATGGCCTGACCTTGGGCGTCAAGATGGGAAAAAGGTCGGTTAGTCAATTTAAGCTCCGCTAAAGGGGGGGAAATGAACCTATTGAAGGGATATTACCACGCTTTGGCCTTTAAAGACAAAGTTATAGTTCACGGATTTTTCTAGGGACTGAATCGGCCATTTGGGTTCGAACGACTTAGCCTAGAAATGACGGACGGTCTATCTGGTTAAATCAAAAAACTTTAACTCAAACCTAATATCTAGCCTCTGATTCCTTTGGAGACGAGCCTTTATAAATTTATTTCGGGACATTTAAAATTATTTTATATGGGTATAGCGATCACGCAAGTAAAAATATTTTTTCGACAACTTTTAGCGATCACGCAAGTAACATGATATTTAAACGGTTTCCTCAATTTGTCGTTTTTTGTAGTTCAGTCAATTTGGCACGATTATTACAATAAAAATTATAATAAAAAATTTTCGCTAGATCTATTATAAAACATTGGCATCAATTTTGCTTTATCTAGCAATTATCATGCCATATTAATTGGCACGATAATTGCAAACAAATAGCAATCATCATGCCAGTATTTCTGACTTTAACGATTTTATTCGTTCAAATTTTCAATAATATGGGCCAGTACTAATCAACGACTTCCTCAGGTTAGGAGTCCTTAGCCTCAATCACCTCTTGAACTTTTAGTTCCTTTCTGGTTAACGGAGGCGTTACTACAGCTTGCTCAACGAGCCGCCTGAATAGGTTGCCACGGCTCTTGGACTTACGTCGATTAAAACGAAAGGCGTACTCATCTAGATAATAACCAAGATAATTATGATTGATGGCGCCTTGATATGTTCCGAGTAGCCAACGTTTTATTAGAGAAATGACTGTATGAAAATGCAGTAACATACCATTTATTGTGTTTTTTTGGTTTATAATATGCTTAAATCCATCTTTTTCGAGAGAAGAATAGCCCTTCCACCCGTCAATCAACACAGAGGACCCGGGACTTACGTTCTTTTGTATGAAGGGTATAAGCGATGACCCGCTAGCGTTAGTTATTGTAGCCAGTCTAATCCGACCCATTTTTTTTGTTGGTAGATAGTTCTACGGCTAAGACGACCAAGCTTTTCTTTTCCGCTCCTCTTCCGGGGTAGCCTTCTTCTTGGCCGCCGATGAAGGCCTCGTCGCCCTCGACTAAAGGACTCCGCTTCTCCCTATCCGCTCTGATCACGCGCTTTCGGAGTTTATGAAGAATGTTCCAAACGGTCGTAAAAGATATACCAAGCGTCCTAGTGAGGCCTGTCGCGTTGGCTCCGTATTTTTTGGGACATTATGGGGCACATTACCTTAAGCCAGATTTTAATGGAGATGTGAGTATCCTGAAAAATCGTTCCAGCCAAAGGCCTTATCTGATGGTCACAGACTGAGCAAATCAGGCTCAAAATATTATCTCCACGTCAATATTTGTCGGGCCCGCATTTAGGACAACGTGGCCCATTTGGCCAGCGAACTGAGATGAGATAATCCAGGCAGCTGGCATCGTCTGTGAACATTTGGTCAAATTCAAGTTCACTGGTAGGGTATTCAATCATGTGACGATCCTCATAACCAAATATTCGCCAAAAGGTTTTCGGGAGTTTGATTAACGAAATATACTTCCTGATTGTACTCGAACTGATGACTGCTGGCAAAAAATAGGCCAATTACGAATAACCAGCTTTTAGGTCGTATCACGATCTCCCTTAAATAATAGGCAACTTGCGTGATCGCTAAAAG
>JAIROO010000221.1 GCA_031257535.1 Deltaproteobacteria bacterium | reverse complement strand
GTCAACCGAGTTCAGGAGATTAAAACCCTCCTGAAAGAGGAGAAGTACAGCATCGCCGGGGCCAAGCAAGTTTTATCCAGGAAACCCGAGCTGCCGCTGCCTGGGGTGGGCTTCAACCTCGGCAATTCTCTCCCCGAAGAGCAGTTTCAGGCCGCGACGCTGGAGCCAACCATTAACTAAGCCGCTTCCGCCCCCCTCCTGGTCTACTGGGAGCGGCGGCGGCGGTTAACTACTATTATATAGGGCCGCCATCACCTCAACAAGTGCCCGGTAACCCTTAAAAAAGGGTCTTTTTGGGATCTTTAGCTTTTTGGCCGCGATCAAGAAGACCTTTTTTTCGGAATTTTTTAAGGTTACCGGGACAATGGGCGGGTTTTTGGCCAATTTTGCCCAAAAATTAAACCAGGGTGGGCCACCTTTTTGGACTAGCCGAGTCGCCCCCTCACGGAGTTTTTAATTATAATTAGCCATTTAGACTGTAAAAAATTATCTTAAAGCTACTATTAACATTTTAAATTATTTTTACGTTATTTTTAATAAATAAATTATCATATTAATTTAAGCTAACCACTATTATCTTGACATTATCGCCTAAAATATATCCCCCGCCAAAATAACCCAAATTTTCAAGCGTTTATTCCAAAAAATTAAACTTCTAAATTCCTTTGGCCAGTAGCCTGGCCAGTTATCTACCTACGCGTTAAATTTTCAAATACAATATCAATATAGCTAATTTCGTTAAATTTATAATTCGAGGCTCTCAGACCTTGAAAAACGCCATTTGGACGTTAGGTTAAGGCCCCGCGTCAAGGGGGTAAATTTTGCCGTAAATGGCCTTTTTTAGGGCAAATAAAAAAAATATTTAACCCATCGTCTACCATATTTTTGGGGTGTTTGGCCCGGCCGTCCCAGACCTTGAGTTGGGCTAGGGAAAAATTTTCCAATAAAATCAAGCGGTTATCATTTGTCAGACTTAGACTAAATCCATATATTTATATCGCCTAACTACATTAGCTGAACTTATTATTTCTCCCTGATTTTTAAATTCAGGAAAAAACACTTGATTTTTCTTTTCAAGTATTGTATTGAATAAATGATTGCTAAATCTTACTTATAGTTTTTTCCAGGATGAAAAAAGAACGTCTTAAAACCAGTTTTAGTCCCTGTATAAATCCAAGAGGCTTTAGGGCCTAAGCTGATATGACTGTTTTTTCATTACGAAAAGTTGGATCAATCGAATTCGCTCTAATAACGAGTATAAAAAATCATGGTCGCTTCAATTCCTTGAACATTAATTATAGGGCAAGTAAGTAGAGACCTATGGGCTTATTCGAAAAAAACTATTGACTGTCTAAATCGATTTTGGTAATTTACAGACTTATGAGAAGACCTTGATAAATTTTTTCTTGACTAAAT
Organism: Deltaproteobacteria bacterium; assembly: GCA_031257535.1. Taxonomy (GTDB): domain Bacteria; phylum Desulfobacterota; class Desulfarculia; order Adiutricales; family Adiutricaceae; genus JAIROO01. The sequence goes on along the minus strand of JAIROO010000221.1, from coordinate 15,518 downwards.
CAACCCCTATTCGTTATAATCGATCAAAATCTGATTTTTAAGTCTTGGGGAGTCAAAATAAAAACAATAAATATAGTAGAACCATTCTTTGAACCTGGCTGGGCGGCTAGGCGTTTAGTAATTAGCTGGAAAAAATCTTGATCATTTTAGTTAATAAATATATAGCCATTTTATAGTGTATATTATTATTTTAAGCGTAAATAATTAGTATTTAAAAGATTCTAAAACAATAAAATGTATATAATAGTATTGACAATGGTATTTAGAAAATAATTTACTGTTATTAATTATTTTGTCTCTTTTTTAGTACGGCCTTTGGGTCGTAATTATATATACCTATCGTTTTACGATGGGAAAGTTTCAAATTCTTATTCCAAAAGGAGCAATTCCCTTGACTACTCTTCGTCTAAACAACCTTTCCGAGTTCCGCGAGCAACGCCTCATGAGCCGGGCTGAACTGGCCCGCAAGGCGGAGATCTCCCCTCTGACCATCCTCAAGATCGAAAACGGTCAGAGATGCCGTCCCGAAACCGCCCGGAAAATCATCTTGGGCTTAGGTTACTCCCTGGAAGACCGGGATTACCTCCTGCATGAGGTCCTCGGTCCCGTCTCCACCTCTGACGACGAGGAAGAAGCCGTCAAGGACAAAGCTTCCCGGGCTCAGAAAACGCGCAAAAAGGCTTCCTAAGCCACCTGACCGCGCGGCGGGCTATAACCCCCCCCACCGCGCGCCTGACCTATAGGCCCAAAAAAAAGGATCCCCCCTTTTTTTGGGCCTTTTTAATTTTCCCTTTTAGAAAAAACTTTGGCTTTTATTAGTCAATTTTCTAGAGGTAAAAGACCTTTTTTTAAGACTTATTATCTATCTTTATAAAGTTAATCGCCAATAATGAGGACTAAAAATTATTAGTTAGGTAATTTTAGGTCCGCGCGACAACTACTATTACTTTTACGATTTAGCGGATATTGGGGGGGATAAAAGGGACATGGAAAATTTAAGGGGGATTGACGATTAAGGAGTCAATTTATGGTTTTCGCGCTTAACCAGTCAGGCCAAAACGACTTTCAAACTTAATACTATTTAATTAAAGATTTTTTATAAGTATAATGACGCTATATTAAGTTATTTTATGTTTAAAATTAGTTTATAACGACTTTCGACTCAACTATTATTATAGGCGGCGAATGGAGCTTTTCCTTAAGACACTAAAAGGCCGCTAGCTAAAAAGACCTTTCGATTTCGAAAGACCACATATCCACTATATATAGTGGACAACAAATTATCGATTCAAATCTATATTTATTGACAGGAGCCTATAGGGGCTTAAATTTTCATTCCGAAGCTCAAAAAGCCGCCTGGAAAACTAAAAAAGCGCCAAAACTTGACCGCCTAATAAAAAAAAATTGACGCCAACTTAAAAATTTTGACGGGGGATTAGCCCCACCTTTCGCCCTCCTAAAAAGGGTCCCAACCAAAAATTGTCACGTAATTTCAATACATTAACCAAATATTCCGGTCTTAGGCAAAGTCTAGCCGCCCCCGGTCTAATAGTTTTGTCTCAAAATCAGGATCGATTATTTCTTGACAAAAAGCCAACGCTAAAGTATTCTTCAGAATAATTCCCCCTTAAACAAAACGGTTCCTCAAAGAGTCAATAATCGCTAGCGACTTCAAAGAGGGACAAAGCTTTAAACAATTGGTTCTAAGTCGCCTCATACATTACTAAGGTTTCTTGGAGCTTATTAGAACTACTATTCTCTAATTGTTTTTCGGCTTAAGTTAGGTGGGGCTAGGTAGGTTGACGATAATTTTACCCTTTTCCCTTTTCCCTTTTCCCTTTGTCGTTTTTGTCGATAGGCCCAAATAAATCGGATCGTTGGGCGCGCCGATTACGGCCATCGACTTTAATTGGCTGAAATATAGTATTTACGGTCATGGAGGTAGCCAAACTTCCTGGCCAATACCTAGAGATATTCTCGGAGGTAAACCACATGAAGAAACTGATGATTCTGGCTCTTTGTTTAGGTCTTCTGGGCTGGGCGGCCCCGTCGATGGCCTATCAAACCCGCGAGGCGAGAGATCGGGCTTTCCAAGACATGTCTTTCAAAGCCACGCAGCAAAAAGCCGCGGCGATGACCCAAAACCAAGCGCCCGCCGCTGGCGAGGGCAGCCCGATGGTGGTGGCGCTAGTTCCCGAATTTTCCTATTCGCATCACAAAGCTTTCACCGATAAGGGTGGTCTCCTAGGACCTGATAAATTTTTTATTGGCTCTGGTAAATCCAAACTGGGCAGCATGGCTTTGGTTCTGACCAAACCTCTAAACACCGAGTGGAGCGTTTACTTTTTGTATCAGTACTCCTATTCCGATTACGATGGGAGCGATTTTTATTCAATCGCCTATAAAGGAATGTACAGTTTAAAAAGGACCGCCAACGCTTACTCGAATTTTATTGGCCTTGGCGTGAAATACGCCAACCCCAGCTTCGGTAATTTTGATTTTAACGTCGTCGAAGCCTGGAACGTTTATAGAAGCACCACAACAAGGTATGTCGTCAACGGAGGTCATGTTGTCGAAACTCTTAAAACGAACTCCGACGACCGCTTAACTTCCATGATTCTTTACTGGGATAAGGATTTCAAAATCACCGAAAACTGGACCATCGACCCCTACCTGGGTTGGCGTTCCGTGTGGGCCGTCGTCCATCCTGATGACCGTACCTACAACGAAGACATCACTACCCTTTGGCTCCACCTGGCTACTGGTGGAGTTAAGGTTAAGTACAACGCTGGTAACCTCGGCGTCTATTTCCGAGCTGGTTATAACTATCGGGTCTCCAACGACGCTATCCCCAATCTAGCCACCCGGGCCGTGGCTCCTGGCGTTCTCCATCATGGTTGGTTCGCTAGCTACGATCGCGACGTGGCTACTTGGGGCCTTGGCTTCAACTACAATTTCGGTAATGGCTTGTTCATCGACGTCAGCTATAACGGCATGGCCGGTGACATCAACTACGTCCATTCCGGGACCGCGGTCGTCGTTTTGCCCTTCTAATCGTTTTAACCCTTTCGCTTAAGGTTTTTGGGGTCCGTTCTCATTTTTTGGGCGGACCCCTTTTTTTTGGGCCTATGTTGGCCCGAAAAAAAACGCTTCCGGGCTAGACAAAAACCTTTTGAGGCTTTTTTGATAACCTTGAAGCTTAAAATTTTCGCTTTCTTTAGAAATTTTTTGGCGAAGGTGGCGGCCCTTGACTTTCGCTAGTCGGCCAGGCAAAATAATTAATTAACGCGTAAATTAATTATTTTCGGAGACCCTAATGAGCCCCTCTTCTTCTAGTCGCCACCGCCCCGCCGGCCGACCGCCCAAAACCCCGGGCGGGCCCAATATTAGACTGCTCATAATGGACAACGCCCTTCAGGTTTTCGCCGAAAAAGGGATCTCGGCCACGACCATTAAGGAAATTAGCCAACGAGCCAAGGTTACGGCGGCCACCTTGTATTACCACTTCCGTAACCGAGAGAACTTAATAAACCAGACCTTGGATCACTTTTTGACCCCGGCCTTATTAAATCTTTGGGCCACGGCTGAAGTCGACGACCCCAAAGAGACGTTGAAAGAGCTTTTAGCCCGGGCGCTTGACCTCGCCCAATCTTCGCCCTGGTTTTTGCCCCTTTGGAGCCGCGAGTTCGTAAGCGAGGCTGGCTCTTTAAGGGAGTTTATCTTAACCCGATTTAAAGACCAGAAAATCGCTTTGTTTTTAACCAAAATCCAAACGGGTCAAGCTAAAGGCGTTCTTAACCCCAAGTTAGCCCCGGAACTGGTCTTTCTGTCTATTGTCGGAACCGTCTTCGTCACCCTCTTGGGCCGCCCTAGCTTTGAGAAAATTTTCGGGCGGAAGGTGACCGACGACCAAGTTTTAGAGCATATCCGCTCTTTTCTGACCACTGGTCTCTTAAACGCCCAAAAGGAGGACGGTCATGAGCGCGAAGCCAGACAACCGCGACCTTAATTCGGACGTAACTTTACCGAAAAAGCGTCGTTGTCCACCCATAGTCAAAGCCCTATTCGTTTTGGCGCTCTTAGGTCTCCTCGTCTTTGTTTATTGGCTAATCTTTTTAAGGCCTTTTGAGACGACCGACGACGCTTACGTCAGTGGCGACCAAATCCGAATCACCCCAAGGGTCACGGGGACTATTTTAGAAATTTTAGTCGACAATACCGACGACGTGGCCGCGGGTCAGCTTTTAGTCCGCCTAGACCCCACGGACGCCGCTTTGGCCTTAGAGACCGCCCGGGAAAATTTAAGCGCAGCTATCCGCCAAGTCGCTAGTTTAGACTCCCAGCGTGAGCGACTAAAAGCCTTAGTCGCGGCCCGCCAAAACGAGCTAACCTTACTTAAAAACGAGTACTTAAGACGCTCTAAGCTCAAAGCCGGAACCTCGGTAACGGCCGAGGAGGTTGAGCGATATCGGCTCCAGTCCAGGGTGGGCGAGTCCACTTTGGCGGCGGCCCAAGAGGAATTAAACGTCACCTTAAGCTTATTAGGGTCAAGTCCCTTAAAAGAGCATCCGCAGATTAGGGCGGCGGCGACTAAGCTCAAAGAAGCTTGGCTCGCCTTACGTCGCCACGAAATCTATAGTCCCGCCTCGGGCCGGGTGGCTCGCCGCACGGCCCAGATCGGGGCTCAAGTGACCGCGGGAACTCCATTAATGATCGTGACCCCCTTAGACGACGTCTGGGTGGACGCTAATTTTAAGGAGAGTCAACTGGCGGCCGTTAAAGTCGGGCAACAAGTTAAGGTGGCCGCCGATCTTTACGGAGGCGAGGTCGTCCATTTAGGGGTCGTGGCTGGTCGAGCGGCGGGCACGGGGAGCGTGTTTTCTCTTTTGCCCCCGGAAAACGCCACTGGGAACTGGATTAAAGTGGTCCAAAGGGTCCCGGTGCGCGTTTATTTAGAGCCAGAGGCGATCAAAGCCGCGCCTTTACTATTAGGACTGTCGTGCCAGGTTTCGGTTCTTTTAAACGAGCCCTTAAAACCTCTCCCGCCCATTAGCGACCAAAACCGGACCTGGGCCTTAGAAGAAGATTTTACGGCCATTAACCAAGAAATCGAGAGAGCCATCGCGGCTAATCTAGGCCTTATGTCCCCCGAAAGCCTCAAGCCCTCGCCAGGGAGAGACGCCCAATGAGCGGGGTAGTTAGGGCCCCGTTGTGGGAGCCTTTGTCGGGTAGCCGGCTGATTCTTTTAACTATCGCTTTGCCTTTAGCCACTTTTATGCAAGTGGTGGACACGACCATCGCCAACGTGGCCGTGCAGACTATCTCGGGTAACTTAGGGGCCTCTTACTCCCAAGGCACCTGGATTATTACCTCATATAGCGTGGCCAACGCCATTATTTTGCCCTTATCTGGCCGCTTAGCCCAAAGGATCGGGGAAAAAAGGCTTTTTCTGTGGTCCACGGGTTTATTCGCTTTGGCCTCCATGGCTTGTGGCCTGGCTCAGGACTTAACCTCTTTGGTTTTGTTTCGGATCGTTCAAGGGGCCGTGGGTGGGCCGATGATCCCCTTGGCCCAGTCGCTATTAATGAATAATTACCCCCGCGAAAAACAGGTCATGGCTTTAGCCTTATGGTCCATGACCATCTCCGTGGCTCCGGTTTTTGGCCCGATTATGGGCGGCTATATCAGCGACAATTATCACTGGAGCTGGATATTTTTTATCAACGTCCCCATAGGCGCCGTGGTCGTCTTCATGGCTAGCCAGGTTTTAGCCGGCCGAGAAACGAAAATCGTCCATCCTAACTTTAGCGCCATAAGCTTTGGGCTTTTGGCGATTGGGGTGGGGGCGTTTCAGATGACTTTAGATCGCGGCAAAGATCTAGACTGGTTTAACTCCCCCACCATCCGGATCATGGCGGCGATCGCCATTGTTGGCTTGTTTCTGCTTTTGGTTTGGGAAAAAAATAACCCCAAAGCCTTAATAGATCTAACTCTCTTTAAGTTTAGAAACTATACGGTGGGGCTCACCCTAATCAGTTTAGGCATGATGCTTTATCTGGGGACCGTGGTTTTGATTCCCCTTTTGCTCCAGACCCGTTATGGCTACACGGCCACTTGGGCGGGTTTAGCCACCGCTCCCATTGGTATTCTGCCAGTCATCATGTTGCCTTTAATTGGCCACTACGCCAAGTACATTGACATGCGTTACGTTATCTCCAGCGGTTTCGCGGTCATCGCCATGACTATGACCATGCGGACAGGTTTCGCCCCAGGCATGGACATTAAATACGTCTTAATTCCCCAATTTATCCAAGGGATTGGCTTGGCTTGTTTTTTCGTGCCCATCACTAGTTTGGCCTTTATTGGCATGGATCCCACTAAAATCGCCGGGGCTTCGGGACTTTACAACTGCTCGCGCACCCTTTTTAGCGCCATTGGCACCTCGACCTTCACCACCTTGTGGGAAAGACGGGAGGCTATTCACCACGTCCGTTTAACTAGCCAGATCGACCCCTTAAACCCTACCTTTCGCGAAAACTTGGATAGTCTTATGACCTTAGGCCTATCCCAAGAGCAAGCGTTAGGTTATATTGAAAGACAGATAACCAATCAAGGGTTTATTATCGCGGCCAACGAGATCTTTCAGTTGTGCGCCTATTCTTTTTTATTTATGATCGTTTTGGTGTGGCTGGCAAAACCCACGAAAAACTAAAAGTTTTTTTAAGAGGCGACTAAAAAGTTTGAGACATTTCGAAATGACTTTTGGCTCTTAGCCATTATTTTTTCTCGCTTAAGGCCAAAACCTTAAGTCTTTGAGGAGCGAAAACCTTAAGTCTTTGGGGCTAAAAACCTAAAAAGTCTTTAGGGCTAAAAACCTAAAAAGTCTTTGGGGCTAAACCTAAAAGTCTTTGGATCAAAAACTTTTTTTCGCCTTTTTTTCTAACCGCGACCGTAAACTTCTTTTATCTATTTTTTTCGCCCACCCCGCCATTCCAGGCCCAGTTTAAACCCTAAAAACCAATTTTTAGTTCTTATTTTTAAGATCTAGCCCTAAAGAACCATTTTTTCGCCCTTTTTTTCCGGTTTTATTTTCTCGCGACCAAAAAACTCCGCCTTTCATTTGGAGCCAACTTCAGACCCTCACCCCAGCCTCGCTCGGAAAGCGAATCGATTGGCCCCAAATGAAATTTTCAAAAATTTTTATTATTTAGACAAATAAGAAATTATAACAATTAATTTATATTGTTTTTAGAGGCTCGCGCCAAAAAGTATTGAGCTATTCTTGAAAATTAAATTCCCTTTTGCTAGATTAATCTATCAACCTTAGGCTCTTTCTTTAGCTCCTAAAAAATCAACGACCGAAAGAAAAAGGTCCCCCAAAAACGCTTTAAGGCCGTGGCTTTTTGGACCTTAATAGCCCTTTTGACCCTAGATTTGACGACAATTCGATCCGTCTTTTGGACTTATATCGCGGCCCCCTGGCCTCCGTTTGGTAAGGATTCCCATGGCTAACTCCTCGCCTTCCGACCAAAATAATCATCCGCCTTCGGCTAATCAAGATCGGCCAGCCTCTAATCCGCCTTTAAACGCCCGCAATCTGGCCAAAACCATCCGCGAAGACCAAGTCACGGTGACACTTAACGGTCCCGCGAGTCAAACGGTGACCCCCACCTTAAGCCAAAACTCTAAAGAGCCTAAAGGGGCGGCCCCCAAGCCCGACCCCCGGGCCCTGGCCAAAACCGTCCGCGACGGGGCCGTCTCGCCATCGGCCAAACCCCAACCCCAGCCAGGGCTAAGCCAGTTTCGGGGTCGCCGAGTCCAAAGTTTTCTGACTTCTAGCGGGAGCGAGGCGGACATTCTAATTATTCGGAACCAGGCCGGGGGTTTTGAGATTTTAAGGCTCTACCGTCAAGGTCGGGCCCCAAAACCAGAAATTTTCCAGCGATTAGTCAAACTCTCCAACGACATGGACGGGCTGGCCGTCCGGATTTTAGAAGCGGGTTACGACGAGGAGACCGGGCGCTGGTTCGAGATCCAAGAGTACATAACTGGCGGGGAGTTAAGCTCTTTAATCGCCCAAGGCCCTTTAGACCGAGCTACTTTAGTTGAGTTGACCAAGGAGATGGCCGAGGCTCTCCACCGCCTCCACGGTTTAGACGTTATCCACAGGGACGTCAAACCCGACAACATCCTCGTCCGTGCCTTAAATCCCTTAAAAATAGCCCTCTCCGACTTTGGCATCTCCTCTTTATTGGCTCCAGACATTTCCATTAAAGAGACGCGACTGGCGAACACTCCCTTATACTCGGCCCCCGAGTCATTTGGCTCCATTGTCGGTAAATCGGCCGACTGGTGGAGTTTGGGGATGGTCATTTTGGAAGCCGCTTTAGGCTACCACCCCATGGCTAATCTGAGCTTTAACGAGGTTTTACGGGAGATCACCACCCGCGGCGTCCAGCCCCCCGTGGGTTTACCAAGGGACTTAAACCTACTTTTAAAAGGCTTACTAACCCGCGACGACCGCAAAAGGTGGCGCTACCCGGAAGTCTCGGCCTGGCTTAAAGGCCAAAAAAACATCCCGGTTTATTACGAGACCGTGGTGGAAACCCAAAAGGAGACTCCCTACATTTTAGATGGCCAAGAGTATAACTCGCCAGAGGAACTGGCCGTTTATATGGCCCAAGGAGCCGACCAGTGGGAAAAAGGTCGCGAGCACCTGGCCCGAGGTTACGTCCGAAAGTGGCTAGAGAACCGCAAAATGTTTGACCAGGCCGTCAAAACCCAAGTCAGCGCCGGCTCGCCCGACGCGGCCACTTTTAATTTTATCTTAGCTTTCGCGCCCCAATTAGGCCCCGTTTACTGGGGGCAAGTCTTAAGCTTTAATAACCTCGCCCATAACTTAGCTAACCGGGGGCGCTTAGCCAAAGGTCCGAGCCGGGTTTTAGGCGATCTCTTAGATGGCCGTTTAAGTTCCTTGATTGGTCTCGCGGCGGCCAATAACCAGCCTTTTGACGAAAAAACGGCCGCCCTTTTAGCCCACAAAGGGCCCGTCAGCCCGGAAACCCTGGCCATGGCCATAGCCGTGGCCGAGGATCCCAGCGCCTATGTTTTTGGCGAAAAAGGCCCGCCCAATAGTCCGGGGGCGGCCATCAGATTCGCGACCCAAACCGCCTCGCCTTTAATCGATCTGGCTTGGTGGCGGGCCAATATCCCCAAAAAAGCCATTTTGCCAAGAGACGTTTTCGAAGGCGGGCTCAATCGGGCCGAGACCTACCGAGCCGGGGCCGAGCGCTTAACCCGCCTAAAAGAGGAAGGAATCTTCCGGCGGTCTTTTTTACGTCGCTTTCAACTTATTGAGGTCCCCGGCCTAGGCCAAGTCCGAGTCTCGCCGCTTACGGCCCGAGAGACGACCAATTATTTTCGCTGGTTGGCCCTGAGCCGAGAAAATCAAAACGCCGGCAATTTTGAGGAGTGCCTTAAGATTGACGCCGAAGAGCGCGGAACTTTTGGCCGACGCGTTAACGCCATTTTTCGGCCCAGTCTTTTCTTAGGTTTGGTCCTTTTCCTAATAATAGGGCTCATCCCCTTAGTTTGGGCTTTAGACGGCCTAAACTTAGTTCATTTAACGAGCTACGGAATTTCAGCCGATCTAGTCGTTAAGTACCGAGCGATTCAAAATACCGTTTATATTATCGCCGCCATTGGCCTTGGCGTGTCTATTCTTTATACTTGTCTTTGCCATCCCCGCTTATTTTTGGTCCTTATCTTTTTAGGGATCGCCTTAATTTTCGTTTTTGTTCGCCATAAAGCGACCTTCGCCGCCTTAGGGGTCTATCCGAGCTGGATCGTTTACGGGGGATTTTTTATCTTTTGCCTTAATTTAGCCTATAAAGTCACTTACCGCGTTTTTAACCGTTTGCGCTCAAATTCGCTGGACTAACCAAAAAAGGCCTTTGTCATGAGCTCTCACGTTTCAATCCAGATCTCCAAAGAGATCCGAGCTAGTATCGCCAAAGCCGCTCAAGCCATTGAAGCCTTCCAGCGCGAACAAGAGCGTTTAGCCGCGGAACAAAAACTTTGTCGCGAGGTCGAGCGAAGTTTAGCCAACCGAGAACAAGCCACGCGAAAAGCCGCCTTAGGGGAATTGGCCGCCTTAAATCAAAAGGCCTTCGCTAAACTAGCCTTAATTAAGCCAGACGAGGTCTTACCCCACCCTGAGCCCAACTTTACGGCCACTAACGCCCCAAAAAACCAAGAAAGCCAAAAAAACTCGCCGGCCTTAGCCGATTCCCCAACCATTCATAAAATCCTCGGCTATTACGAAGAGCTCCTAAAATTAGATCCCGTGAGCGCCGCGGCCAAAAAACCCCTTTTAGCCGAACTAGCCAAACCCCTGGCCCCAGATCGCCTTTTGACCATAGCCGACTCTTTCAAAGCCACCTTATCCAAAGAAATCGTCTTAGTCGCCCGCTCCCAATTTTATCAAGCCGAGCTCAAGGCCATCCAAGAGAACCCGCCCCAAACGCCGGCCGCGCTGGAGCTTATTACGCGAATCCAGGCTCTTTTGAGCCAAAGGCGCGTCGCCGATGAGGCCATGGAAGAGATCCGAACGCTTTATCGGGCAAATCTTACGCTAGCCGAAAAAGAGAGCGAGGCCGCTTTTTTGGCCCAGACCGCGGCTTTGGTCCAGAAGTTTTTAGCCGCGGAAGGGTACGAAGTGGTCGGGCCCAATGGCCTTAAAGTTGGGTCTTGCCTTTTGGCGGGTCCTGAGCCGGACTACCCAGTCCAATGCCAAATGGACGAGACTGGGGCTTTTGTCTTTCGCCAATTAAAGGTCGCCCAAAGTCGCGAGGAAGCTGAAAAAGAGCCCACCGAGTACCAACTGGCGAGAGACCGCGAGAAAACCGCGGCTTTTTGCGCGGCCCAGGAGCGCGTCGCTAAGGCTTTAGCCGCGGCTGGCTTAAACGTTAGCCAAAAAGTCATCCAAAAAGCCGACCACGCCCGTTTGCCCTCTTTAATAAAACCGCCAAAACAGGCCCTAGCCCAAGAAAAACGGCAAATCGCCCCTAAAACCAAAAGCCAAGGCGTTTCCTAACTAAAAAATCCGCCTTAACTAAAAATTTAGCCCGAAAAGAGTTCTTATGACCGCCGACCAGCCCCATATAGGGAGCTTAAGCCAGCCTGACCCCCATATCTCCTCATTAACCGAGGACCAAGACCCCAAATGGGTCAAAGAGATCCGGCGTTTTAAGGGGGTAAAATCCCAGTTCGTGTTGTGGGGCAATATCCACGACGTTTATCCCATCGCCGCTTCTAACCAGGTTTCAGTGGGCCCGCTCGAGTTATATTTAACCCAGATCTTAACCGATTTAGGTTACCGCCATTTTTTTAAGCTTAGCCCTTTTCGTTTTCAGACTCTCGTGGGCGGCGGGGAGGAGCTGGATTTTCCGCGGCCCAAACCCGACGAGACCGTGACCTTAAACCGAGCCGCGGAACTAGCCGCCAAAATCGTGACCTTAAAAAGCCCCGCCGCTTTAGTCGTCAATCACGGCTCGCGCTTAGCCGACTTGTGCCAGCCGGAGCTAGCCAAGTTTCACTACGAGCTTTTTCGGCTGTCCATTGAAAGCCTCGCCAAAGACGGCCGGTTTAACTTGATTTTTTGGGTCATGGACAAGGAAAACGATCTGCCGGCCTGGTATAGCTTAGACAACCCAAGGGTAAGGGTTCTGCCCATCCCCAAACCAGGCCACGACGTCCGCCGAAAAGTCCTCCTCGCCATCGGCCCGGTGATCCCCGAGTACAAAACCTTAAAAGCCGAAGACCCAAAAAGACACTGGGCCTTAGTTAATAGCTTTGTCGACTTAACCGCCGATCTCTTCGCCGCCGAGTTGATTTCCATCGTCTCTTTGGCCGCCCGCGAGGGTCTGCCTTTTCCCCGCTTGGCTGAGGCGGCTCGGGGTTATAAGCTAGGGGTGACTGAAAACCCTTGGGCCAAACTCGACCGAGCCGTCTTACAAGACGGCGAGAGTCGTCTTGCGGCTAAGGTTATTGGCCAGGACAAAGCCGTGAGACTGAGCTTAGATATCGTCAAAAGGTCAGTTTACGATCTCTCTGGCTCCCAGTTCTCGCCTTACGGCCAAAGACCCAAAGGGGTCTTATTTTTCGCTGGCCCCACTGGCGTTGGCAAAACGGAACTAGCCAAAGGCTTAACCGAATTGATTTTTGGCTCCCCGGAAAACTATATCCGCTTTGACATGAGCGAGTTTAACCAGCCCCACTCCGACCAGCGCCTTTTAGGGGCGCCCCCAGGTTACGCGGGTTACGACGTGGGCGGCGAACTGACCAACGCGATTAAGCAAAGGCCCTTTAGCCTAGTTTTATTTGACGAGATCGAAAAAGCCCACCCTAAAATCATGGACGTGTTTCTCCAGATTTTAGACGACGGCCGCTTGTCGTCTGGCCGCGGGGAGACGGTTTACTTTTCCGACGCCATCTTGGTTTTTACCAGTAACTTAGGGGTTTATCGCCAAACGCCCGACGGAGGGAGGGAGGAGCTGGTTAACCCCACCATGCCTTACGAGGAAGTGAACCGCCGCATTACCGAGGCCATTTTCGACTTTTTTCGCTATCAACTCAGCCGGCCGGAGATCTTAAACCGCTTAGGGCCAAACGTCGTGGTCTTTGACTTTTTACGCCCTAAAGTCGCCGATGGCGTTTATCGAAAAATGTTGGCCAACGTTTTACTTAAATTAAAGGAGACCCATAAAATCGACCTGAAGATAAGCGAGCCTAGCCTAATAACCTTAGGCCAGCTAGTCACCAAAAACTTAAACATGGGTGGCCGAGGAGTGGGTAACGCCTTAGAGGAGTTTTTCGTTAACCCCTTAGCCCGAGAACTATTTCGCTTGGATATAAAAGGGGGCCAAGTTGACTGCGAGATTAGTCTTAAAGGAGATCAATGCCTTTTGACCTTAAGCCAGAGCGCGACCTAGGCGAGGATCTTAACGTCGGCTTAATCCACGCTCCCTTAACCGCCTTAGGCCCTGGGGTTAGAGTGGGAATTTGGTTAACTGGCTGTTCTAGAGGTTGCCCAGGCTGTCTGTCTCCAGATTTTTTTAAGCCCCAAAAAAAGGAGCGGCAAAACCCCTTAAAGGTCGCGGCCACGGTTTTAGCTACAGCCAAAGACCTAAACTTAACCGCCTTAACCATCTCCGGGGGCGAGCCTTTTAGCCAGCCAAAGGCTTTAAAAGAGTTTTTAACTAGCGTTAGGGCCAATGGCCTAGACGACGTCTTGGTTTATAGCGGTTACTTGGTCGAAGAATTGTTAGTCAAGTGGCCTTGGCTACCTAAACTTACGACCGCCATAGTGGATGGGCCTTATCTTCAAAACGAGCCCTCGACAGAAATATTTCGCGGCTCAAAAAACCAAAAACTCACTGTTTTCGATCCAGCCTTCGCTGGGCCATACGCGGCCTGGGCTAAGGAAAAAAAACATAAGGCCCAATTTCTAGTGGGCCAAGGTCAGATCCGGATTTTGGGGATCCCTAAACCTGGGGACTATGAAAAAGCTTACGCCGCCGCGGCCAAAACCCTCAAAAAATCGCCTTAGAGCCCTTGACAACGCCTAAAGGAAACTAAAAAAATGGCCAGACGATCATTAAGATCAGATACGCGCCTTAAAATTTTTAAGCCGCAGGGAGCCGAAAAAAATGACCCCCATAGCGGCTTAAAATTTAACGCATAATAAACATTATATATAACTAATTATTAAATAGACATAAAAAGACGATTAAAAAATCCCCAAAAAAAAATAGCGATATTTATAAATCGTATTCAGGTTTTTGTCGTCTAAAAGACTCAAACGGAAAAAGAGGGTTTTTATCTGAACAAGACATGTCAGCCCCCAAGCGGCCAGTTTTTATGATCCGAAAAATAGGCTCGCCGCTTTCAGAGAGCGTTTTTTCTAAAATTTTGGACTCCGGGTTAAAACCGTCTACCGGGCTCCGCTGGGGTTGGTCGTCTTCCATCGTCGGGGTCGTTATAACTACGAGTTCGCCTTTTTTAAGGCACTCCGAAGACAAACCCAAAGCGGTCAGGGCGCCCCACTTATAAACCGAACCCGTATCCACGTTAATAGCTTCAATCCCAGCCCAGGGCGCGCACTCGAAAGTCGAAACGCCGCCTTTGGGGAAATGGTCAAAACTGGTAAAGCCCGCCTCTATGTCCCGAGAAAATAGAAAAGGCAAACGACTTTCTATCTTGTATTTTTTGAAAATTTCAATTGACGTTGGATGAACGTAGCTGTCATTTTTATAAAAAGATGAATTAAAAATGATAGTTGGCGTATGGCCATGAATCACGACGTCCCCGTTATAAGCGTAACGAAAATTTAAATGACGCCCCCAGATAAAAGAATAATCAACGTTATACAATTTTTTTATACTGTAAACATTACGTTCCTCAAACTGATTACGAGCATAAGTGCCAGTCCAATCTAAATGAGGGATTGGCGTAGACATATAACGTTGAAAATCATCAAAATCTGAAACCATCTGCTCGTCTAAAGTTTGATCAATTCGTGGTAAGCCATGAAAAAACCGAAAACAGACATTATAATAGCCACAATCAATTATTTCTTTATGGCTATATGTAATTTTATCAAAAAAAATGCCATATTTTTCTGGAAAACCAAACAGAGCGAATAAATTTAAGCTTTCATAATGACAATGATCATTAAAAGTTAATAAATTTATCATTTCATTGTAGTAATTTTGACCAATAAATAATGATTTTAAAGTGGTAAAGCTGGCTTCTTTATTTTGAAGGTAATGAAAATAACTGTATCGTTCGTTAAGAACAACTTTATTATGAAACCTTACGGCTAAATCGTCGTGGTTACCCATGAGAAAAACCGCGGGATAAGGTAAATCGATCAAAGTATCTAGGACTTCCTTAGAATTAAGTCCATAATCCACGTAATCGCCCATAAAGATGATCTTCTGAGTTTTTTCCTCAGTTTTATCATATTGTTCAATAGCCGCGAGAGTCCTTTCCAACGGCTTAATCATGCCATGAATGTCGCCAATAACCCATATCATTTGTTTATTTACGCCTTTTAAAAAAATGTAAAAACAATCCCAATAAATATCAGCCAAAAAAGCACTTTCTTAAAGCGTTGAGTCGAGCTACGAGCAAGGCCAAAAAATATTGGAAAAGGAAAAATACGTCCAAAAAAAAAATATTACAAATTGCTAATTATATTTTTGGGTTATCACGCGACGGCCGAAAAACAAAAATGTCAATTACCGCCTCTGGCTGAAATTATCAAAATATAATTTAAAATCAAAAAAATAACAAGGTCTTTAACCGCTATGCAGCAATTCTCAATTTGCGATAAGGCCTCCTAAATCCTGACCACAACCCCTCCACTCCTCTTTTGCCCTAACCCGAGTTTTGTACTTGGAGGAACACTTAGCCGCAAAATAAAATTGTAACTATTTGACTTTTAAGGTTTTTTT
>JAIROO010000095.1 GCA_031257535.1 Deltaproteobacteria bacterium | reverse complement strand
TTTTGGTAAAACGAGAGCCATTCTCTCGCCGAAAAGACTATCTAACTCGTCATAGGTAAAACCGCAGATGGCGGCGTAATTTGCGTCAAAAGTCAGGTCTTTGAGGTGGTTTAAGCCAGTCGATAGCCCCATGAAAGCGTAACGGGTAACGCCGGTAACTAACGTAAACCTAAGGTATTCTCCGCAGGGTTTAAGCTGAGAATAGAAAGATTTTAGGACATTTTGGTTCGCCTTGGCCAGATCCAAATCGCCGATATTGTCGCTGACCGGCGCGTCATATTCGTCTATCAAGAGAACGACTCGCGCGTTGTATTTGCGGGCTAGACCCTCGATGAGGTCGGCGAGCATTCCGCCTGAATCGCTGTAGTTAAAAGTAATTTGATCTTCGACCGCGACGCCTTTATTTTCCAATTTAGCGCGCGCCCTAAGCATATTCTGTAAGGCCTCTTCAAGTGATTGTGGACTGTCGCTTGTTCTGGCCATGTATAGGTAAAGCGTTGGGTTTTTTTGGGTGAAATCCCATTCAGGTTTGCCTTCCTTGTCGTGTTTACCTATCTTAAGGTCAGCGAAAAGTCCTTTGGGATTATCAGGATCCACGGGGCCAGAAAATAGAGACTCAATAGTCCGTAAAAGAAGCGTTTTACCGAAGCGCCTGGGGCGAGAAAGAAAATAAGATAGGCCTTCGGTGACAAGGTCTTGGATTAAATCGGTTTTGTCGGCGAAGACGAAGTCGCCATTGATAATCTGTTGAAAATTCTCAACGCCGATAGGTATTTTTTTCATGAGCTTTCCGCGCAAAAAATCTTCAGGTTAAAACAACAAATTTCTTTCGGTCTTAAACTCTTCTGGTCAGCTTTAAGTCGCCACCAATTGGCCCTGGCCAAGCTAAAATAAATTACGCCAAAAAACTATCTTATTTGTACCATAATTTTTTTGAGATAACAACATAAAGGACATAAGCCGTGAGATTCTAATTTTGCCCGCGCCTCACTATATCTTTTTTCGCTTGAAGGGACAGTCAACGGGTGGGGAAAAAGTAATATGTCAAGATTCTAAAAAAAGATTTTTACCAGCTATTAAGAGACCTAGCCATTAAATCTCTTCTTTAATTGACATTTATATTATGATTGAATGTAATTGTCAATCATTAATTTATACTGTAATAAATGCATGTTAATGAACTGGTTGCAGTGCATAAATGACTTTTTTAAATAAATAAAAAGATAATTTAATGAGTTTATAAACCGAAAATAATAAAAGCTAGCCATTTTTTGTTGTTGGCTAGCTTGACCCGAAAGTTCCAAAGAGCTTAAATGTTTTTTATAAAATCAAAGCCGCGGAATATCTGATCCAGGGGCTTTACCTAATATTAAAGGCAACCAGAGAAATAGCTGTTAGACGAGGTTTGATCTAGTTACCTATTTTTTTTGTATAAAAAACAAATTACAGTAGATAATTTTAAAATTCACGAGACTTAAATAAACTATTTAGGAGAAAATTGATTAATGAAGAAAATAATTTGCTTATTAAATGTTAAATCAAATTACATAAATAATTAACATACTTATAATATATTTATTATAATGTTTTTTTAGAAATAGAAGTCTATTTACGTATTTATGGTTTATTAGAAGAAATTCTAACATGCCTTTAGTATTTAAAGTTAGTAACGCATTTTTAATTCATTTTTATCTATTTTATGTATTTTTAAACCATTTTAGATGTTTTTTTACTATTATTTAAATCTTTTTTTATCTTTTTGTTGACGCTTTTAACTATTTTTTTCTTTTTTCTAAAAGAGGGAGGGCGGCGTTTTTTCAGTTTAGCTTTTAACCATTTTAAAAGCCTTTTTACGGAGCCGGCGCGGTGGGGGCAGGGTTAGGCGGCGGGCCGGCCGTGGAAGCGTCTGGGGTCGCCGCCCGTCTTAGGGTTTGTTCTAATAGGGTTCGTTCTAGGCTTTCCCGCGAAGGAGGGCTGGCCGGACTGGAGACGCTGGGTTGAGGTTGACGACCTTGGTTTAGCGGCTGACCGTTAGTCGCGGGCCGCGCTTCCGGGCTGCCCGGCGGCGAGCCTGGGGGTGGCGAGCCAGGTCTGGGCGGTTGATCCCAGATCATTATGGCGATGCGGCGATTAACTGGGTCAGTGGGATTGGTTAAGGGTAGAGGTTGAGTCGAAGAAAAACCCGCGACCATGGTTAAACGGTCGTCGGCCACGCCCTGGCGACCTAAAAAACGCCGGGCGGCCGAGGCCCTGGCGGTGGACAGCTCCCAGTTGGTTAGTTCTTGGCTAATAGTGGCCTCCGCGTCGGTGTGGCCTTCTAAGGCGATCTTATTGGGAATAGTTAGTAAGCGGTCGGCCACGGTCTTTAAAATTAGAAGAGCCTCGGGGGTCAAACGGGGTTGGCCCGACACAAACATGGGCCGGCCTTCCTTGTCCATGAGCTGGATCCTTAAGCCCCCGGGCACGACTTCCACCGAGAACTGCCCCTCGGTCTGGCCATTTAAGGCGGACTCCACGGCTCTTTTAAGGTCAGTCGCGAAGGCCGCTTTAGCCGCCCTGGCCTCAGCCTCTGAGCCAGCCTCGCCTTGGCCGGCGGTGACTGGCGGCTGGGCGGGGGCGACTCCCTCGCCTGGGGCGACTCCGGTCAGATTAGAGCCCTCGCCCCCCACTTGGCCCTCAGGTAGATCAGTTACGTCCGGGGGCTGGGGGCGGTCCGTGGGTCTAACCGCCGCCGAGTCGGTTCGGTCGTCGCGGCCAGCGTTTAAGGCGTTTTCTCTTTCAATTAAGGCTTTTTCTTTTTCTTCCAGCTCGCGGCCGAGATTTTTTAGATCATAGCAACCCCCGGTGAGGATGCCGGGGCTGGCTTTCGAAGCCTCAAAAGAAGAAGGCAATCCCCCTCGAAGGGTGTTGTCCATAATAGTCACGTTTTCAAAGTAGTCGGCTAAGGCTTGTTTGCCTTGCTCCGAGGAGATGGCCAAGAGCCACATCACCAAGAAAAAAGCCATCATGGCCGTCACGAAGTCGGCGTAGGCCACTTTCCAGCTGCCACCATGGTGGCCGCCGTGACCTTTTTTGATGATTTTCTTGATAAAGGGGCGTTTTTTGTCCACCGCCATGACGAGCCTCGAGTTTACTTCTTAACGGTTTTTAAAAGCTCTTCCATGTCCTCGTACCCAGGCCGGCAGTTGGAAGGCACGGCCCGGCGAGCGAACTCAATGGCCATGACTGGCGGGAGACCTTTGGAAAAAGCCACGAGCACGGATTTGGAGACCTTTAAGATGTTGTCGAGGTCGTGAGCTTGGTTTTCTAAGGCTTTGGCCATGGGGGCCATGTAACCATAACTTAAAAGAAGACCTAAAAAGGTGCCGCACAAGGCCGCTCCCACGCTGGCTCCTAAGATTTCCGGGGGCTCCGACATCAGACCCATGGTGGTAATAATGCCCAAAACCGCGGCCACGATCCCTAAACCCGGCAATGAGTCAGAGACCGTGGTCAGAGCCGTGGGGACCAAGGCGCCGTGGTGCTCGTGGGCGTCGGTGTCGATGTCCATGAGGTTTTCAAACTCCATGGGCTCAATATTGCCGCTCACGAAAACTTTAAGGTTATCGGCTAAAAAATCTTTTAGATGGTGGTTATGGAGAATGGAGGGGTATTTAGCGAAAATGGCCGAGGAGTCTGGCCGGTTGGCGTGTTCTTCCAAGGCGAGCATGCCTTCCCGTCTAGCGATAGACAAAAACTCAAAAAGTAGCAGCAACACGTCGACGTAGGCGGATTGCTTTAGTTCTTTGCCTAAAAATATTTTGGGAATAGAGGATAAGGTTTCCTTGATCAAAGAAGGCGGGTTAGCCATCAAAAACGAGCCAAACGCGGCTCCGCAGATAATGATGACCTCGTTGGGCTGCCACAAGACGGCGACCACCCCGTGGTGCATCACGTATCCGCCGATAACGCAGCCAATAACGACGAAAAAACCAACGAAAACCATTAGCGCGATCTCCCGCGGCCAGGGGGGCGAATCCAGACATCTTGGCGTCCCCCGGGAATAGCCTTAAAAGTCTTTAGGTTATATTGGGGGGGACCCAATATTCTTATCGGCTATTGGAGGTAAAAAGTTAAATTCTAACTCCAAGACGTAAAATATAGGGGTTTCTCTTAACAAATAACCCATATTTAGAGGTTTTCCCGAATAGCCGCGGCCGTGAAAGGAAGTTTGGTTAGGTCAGCCGGGGCTCCTCCGTGGAGAGGCAGTTCCTTAGGACTTTTCCGGGGCACGACGTGAAGGTGCCAGTGGGGCACGACCTGACCCGACTCTGGCCCGCTGTTGACGAAAATGTTAAAAGCCGGAGCCCCCACGCCAAGCATGGCCGCTTCAGCCAGTTTTTTGGCTAAAGGCAGGGCTTTAGCCAAAAGCTCGTCCGGGGCGTCTAAGGTCGTCGCGTAGTGCTCCCGAGAGACGATAAGAAGATGACCAGGGGTTAAGGGATTAATGTCCATCAGGGCGATGAAGTTCTCGTCCTCGTAGACGCGAATGGAGGGGATGCGGCCCATCACGATGTCGCAGAAAATACAGTCGCCCATGCTGGCCTCGCGCGAAGAAACGTCAAAAATCAAAAGCCCTCTGAAAGGCTGGACAATTGGAAAAATCTCTAAATTGGGAAGAAAAAGATCTTTTTTGGTCTTTAGCTCATCTAAGTAGTCATACGTTAATAATAATGAACGCGGGTCGCTAAATCTCAATTGTAGTCGCGCCCGCGCTTTAAGCTAGAAAACCAATAGGGACATCAATTGAAATATAGCCTTTTTTGGCTAGATTAGCAACTATTGTTTTTTTAGCCTAAACCTTTTCCTTTAGTCAAAAGGGGAGTTGGTTAGATAAAAGGCGAATCGCGTAGTGACAAAGGGAGCCGCTTTAGGCGAAAGGGGAGCCGCGTAAGCCAAAAGGCGAGTCGCGTAGTTACAAGGGGAGCCGCTTAGTAAAAAAGGCGAAAGGGGAGCTAAGGGATTTTTTCCTAAAAAAGGAGTCAATGGCCTTAAAAGGGTCGACCGCGTGGTCTTGGTCAAAAATCTAAAAAACCTCTTTCGGCCGCGAAAACCCCTCTTAAATCCCTGAAAAAAGGCCAATTCGATGTCTTTGGCCGCCTCTAGCCTGACTGAAGAAAAATTCGCCTGGGACGATTTTTACGCTACCAATATTTGTTGAGCAAAAATAAGGCTGAACCCTAGGAACTAGGCGGGGAACCTTAGACTGAAGGTCCAAAAGTCGGGTCAGGGCGTAGGGAGTTTGCCCTTAAAATAGCTGACTAAGCGTGATATTCTAGCTTTATAGACGACAACAAATAGCTTTTAAGTCTTATAAAAATAAACATATATACCAAAAAAACACTAAAGACCATTTTTTTACTAGTCTTTAGGGCGGTATATTGGGATTTTGATTTAAATAAGTCTATATTAAGGTGTCTCTATTTTAAAACTTAGCTTTAAATTGTCGCCATTTTAGCCTTTTTTTACCCTATTTTTTAGGGCGAGGAACTTTTTTGGTTTAAGCTCCTCTGCCCCAATAGTTTAAGCCCCTGGCCGCGACAGTTTAAGCCCCTGGCCGCGACAGTTTAAGCCCCTGGCCGCGACAGTTTAAGCCCCTGGCCGCGACAGTT
>JAIROO010000069.1 GCA_031257535.1 Deltaproteobacteria bacterium | reverse complement strand
ATAGTTCCTCCAGGCGTTTGTAAGCGTTTTTAGCTTCCACTGATTGTTAGGTTTTTCAGGGCTTTTACGAATAGAGTGGCTTTGACAGTTTTTTAGGCCCTAGGGCGTGAACGCTTACAAAAATATGAGACCTTTTGTAGTTAAAGATCAAAACTATATATTACCTAAAAAGTCTGTTTTTAATAAAATTATAGGTGATAGTGGCTTTGAATTGGA
Organism: Deltaproteobacteria bacterium; assembly: GCA_031257535.1. Classification (GTDB taxonomy): domain Bacteria; phylum Desulfobacterota; class Desulfarculia; order Adiutricales; family Adiutricaceae; genus JAIROO01. Next base: position 5,165 of record JAIROO010000069.1, on the reverse strand, counting down.
ATTTGCTGCTTTCCTTGATAACTGCCATGATGTTATTTCCTTTGCTAAAAATTATATTTCAATAAAATTTTACATTGAAACAACTATGTTCAATTACTATTTTGACAATGAGCGAGATGGCCATGTAGCTACAATATCTATGTTTGAGGCTGCAAGTCATGGTAAGTACGAAGGATATACTTCAGAATATGTGTTACTTGAGCTTAAAAATGCACATGAACCCAAACGATCAAATATGCTAAATTTAATTGATAAATACAATATAAAAACGTTATATCTAACTATTGAAATAGAACAACTCGCTACTTTTATATATAAATAGTTTTATTATACATGAGAAGTATCGGATTGATGCTTCTCATATTGCTTGCGCAACAATATATAATCTTGATATAATTTTATCATTTAATTATAAATATATTAATATGTTTAAAACAAAAATAATTACTGAAAATATTAATATTCTTGAAGGATATAAGCGAGTTATAATTTGTACACCTATGGAGTTATTGGACAATGTCTAAAAATACTATTGAAGATGAACTTGACGCTATTCGCATTGAACTATATGAAGAGACCAAGAACATGACTATCTCTGAAAGGCTTGAGTATTATCACAAGCAAGTTGAGCCAGTTTACCAAGAATTTGGCATCAAACAAATTGATAGTGTTCCACAGCGTCCTAAAAAGTTAGTTCCTGAAGATTCAAGATAACAAAAAATAGACTTTAATTAGTTATCAAATTTATATATAATTATTTTTTGTTGATGTTTATAAAATAAAAAAAATATTTATTAAGAAATCTAGTTTCGTGAACCTTAATTGTCTTACTCTTCAGGTTCGACATCCTGAACAATTTTCTAGTCTATCAAATCTATTTTTCAATAATTAAATATTAAGTTATTTAATTATTTATTTTTGTTTTAGATCATCTAAATAGTCAGCCCATTCTTGCATCATTTTCCGTCTTTCAGGAAGATAATCGGCGTAGTTATAAGCAGCTCGGACATCTTGCTCACTATGAGCTATTTGTTTTGCGCGCTCCTGGTTAAAGACATATCTTTTCCTCGTTGAAACGTCTATTATTCTTATACAAATCAAAAAAATCGCCATAGCCCCCTAGGACTTTGTTTAGTCGCCATCTCACCTAAGAACATAAACCCTCTGTTAGACCTTAAGCCGGGCCTAAACTGAATAACAGCTCCCCTTTGGCGTTCCACTCTAAGCGATAAGGCCGACTTTCCTCCGCCCTGGTCAATTGACCCTCATATTTTCGGCTAGCGACCCCTTTCAGTTTTTCGGCCCCGCCTCTCAACTTTAAGATGACGTGGTTACCAGGCCAGGCCGCGGCGTTTTTAGGTAAGGCCACCTTTATGGTTTTAGGTAAAACCAGCGACGCGGCTATAAGGGCGTGGGGTTGGTTTGGGGCCGGCTCCATTACCAAAGAGGTCTTCTTGTTAGCGAAGACGAGTTTTTCCTTAGCGATAAGGACCGCGCCTTGGCCTTCTGGGCTAGCTGATAATTTAAGATCGCCTTCTTGAATATTCCAGCTCACGGCCAAGTGACGGTCGGCTAAGTTTAAGGTCCCCGGCCCTTCTTTAGCTATTGACGCCGCCACCCCTATTATTGGATCAAAAACGAGTAATTTCGCCTCCTTCCCGGTTCTAACTATTAAATCGTCCGGCTCTGGCTCTTTAGGCCGTTCCTGTTTTGAATCTTGAGGGGGCGGATTTAGTTTTTCCGCCTCTTTTTCAGGAGGAGCCAGATAGATACCGCTGGGTTTCGCCAGTTCCTTGGTCGAGCTAGCGAGGTTGCCCCTGATAACCATGCTATATTTGTCGTTGACGGCGAGGAGCAGCTGGCCCCCATTAGCCACGTATATCGCGCCCCCCAAGGCGGTTTGGCCTATGGCTTGGTTCTTGACTAAATAGGAGTCAATTAAAGTTAATTTGGACTTAGATCCCACAAAAATAGCTCCACCGGCCGCGGTGAGCCCAGTAGCTTGGTTGCCCTCAAAAACGCCATGAATAAACGCTAAGCTTCCACTTATATAAATCGCTCCGCCTTGGCCGCCGATGGCTCCTTTATATTTTTCCCCTAAATCCTTGGCTCCGCCTATGGCCAGATTGTCCTCAAAAAGGCTTCTTTTTACGACGTTATAAGCTCCGGCTAATTCTAAGGCCCCGCCCAACGACGCGCCTTTAGCGAGAGCTTGGTTGCTTATAAAGTTCGAGTTTTCGATGGTCAGCCCATTGCCAGAATAGACCGCCCCGCCCCGGGATTGACCTTTTCCATTTTCGCTTTCGACGGTTTGGTTCTCCAGCCGGTTGCCTTCGAAATGACAGTAGTTGATATTGGCTTTGCGCTCTTTGGCCATCAGACTAATCGCCCCACCCCTTACGTCTAACCTGCCGCTAACAGGGCTTTCAGATCTGGCTAAGTTTCCTCTAAAAACGACTTTTTTAAAATCGATTTCAGGTAATAGATCAAAAGCTAACTTTGGCGCTGGATTGCTCATAGCGACCACCGCCCCACCCTCGGCCACGCCGCCGCTAGTGGGACCAGCCAGAGCTTGGTTGTTGGCGAAGACGATCGGGTCCTTAGAACCATCAAATTTGGCGGCCACATGACCCATAATGGCCACGGCCCCGCCTTGAGACGCGGTCCTGGGCCCATTCGCGACCACCTTATTGTCGTTAAAGGCGCCCTCATTTACGATAAAGCGCGTTAGTTTGGGCTTGGCGTAAATCGGTTGGACTTTCGCTTGATTTAAGACGCTTATGGCTCCCCCTCTAGCGCTAGCCGAGGGGAGGCTCCCGCCTCTGGCGGGAGTTCGGCTAGCCCCCTCGACCGTAGCGACGTTCGCGTCAAACTTTACCTGATTTAAGATCATCGCCTCGTCTCTGAAAAGACTTAGGCCACCCCCATGGGCGAAGGTCCCATCTTTGGCGACCACGAGATTTTGGGTAAATTGGCAGTTAGTTACGCCCAAAAAGCTAAAATCGGCCAAATAAGCCCCCCCGCCTTGGGCTCCTTGGTTCTCGCCCTTGGGAGTCTCCACGCGGACGGTATTACTTTTGAGGTTTAAGGCGGTTAACTCAAGCGCCCCCGGACCAGTTAGCTTAAGACCCGCGCCCTCCCTGGACCCTTCAGAATTAGCGACCACGGTTTGCCCCTCGATCGTCTGGTTGGCTAGACGATAATAGTCATCGTCGCCGGCCGCCGCGAGGCTAGCTATGGCGAATAAAAGGCCAATAGTTAACAAAAGGCCGCGATAATAGGGGTCATATTTTAGGGCGCGCAAAAAATCCTCCTCCTGGCCGCCGCTAGTCACAATGCTCTCCCCTAAATTTAAAAACCACTCGGATCTAAAATATAGGGAAAAAGTAACCATTTAGGTGGGGGTCAGCCTCACAGTCTAAAATAGTCTTTTTTATCGTTATAAGGCGCGCCGCGGGTAGCGGAGAAAGTTTTGCCGCGGCTCCGACAATAATTTAAAGGACGGCGATCCTTCCCGTAAAGGAGTCGAAAGGATATATTGCCATGGCCTGTGAGACTAAATTTCTCACATTCAAGGTTAACGCAAGAGAGAAACTTCTGATCGACAATAAATATGATCATAATTTACATTGTTAGAGTTGGAAATGACTTTAATACTGGTATTGTTATCGAAGAAGGCGCATTAGTCAATCAAATTTTTTTTACCCATTTTACATATAAATAAAGCTATTTGATAATAATTACTCACGGAACGATGAATCTGTCAAATTTTCTCAGACATCACCGAAATTTTGTCGCCGGCCCAAATTCGATTTTTATCGAGCGTTAAGCCTAGCGCCGCGCCAAAAACTATATTTTCGATAACTAAGAATCAGAATATTTAAGTTTTTCAACATGTTAATAATATAAAGAAATAATTGGCCGATTTTAATGCCAAGGCGTTAAGAATTATTTACTCCATCATGATTAGTCGAGACAAAAGGCTAAATTTACTATCGATAATTTTCCTCGCCCCCGTTCCGTCAAGCCGTGACCTCAAACGAGAAAGGTGGCCGAAAGCCTCGTTTATTTCCCGTAAGCGGAGATCGTCCCTTCTTTAATATGGAATTTAAGGCCACGTTCCGCGCAAAAAGAGGCGACTTTTTTCGCCTGCTCATTATAAAACTCGCGGTGGCCCGGGTATTCGCGGACCGCCTTGTTATAGTTCGCGCGACCAAAAATAATCTTGTCCGTAAAGGCGATCGCCTCTAATAAGGGTCCTAATTCTTGCTCTATTAGGTTTGGCGTTGGATATGGCTCGACACTGACCCAGGTCTTTAAACCTTTGTCGCGTAACGCCTTTAAGGCGGAGATCCGGTCTTTGTAAGAGGCCGCGCCCGGTTCAATTCGCGTCCGATAGCTTTCGTTTAAGGATACGAGAGTAATCCCGTATTCGTTGTCTGTGGAATAGTCAGCGAGACCGGAGGGGAGTAACCCTTTCGTAAGAACGACGCACTTTATTCCGGCTTCGTTTAGTTTTTTTATGGAGGCTAAAGACACATCCCCGACTTCATCGTAGTCGAACATGAAAGGATCGGTGGAAAAGCACAGTTGGACGGAGGAGATTTTGTTCTTTAGTCGGGGAATTTCCTGGTCTAGTAGCTCGAAAGTATTTCTGACCAGATAAGGTTTAAGCCAGTCCGCGTATGACGCGACTAGACCGAATCGCCTCTTCCGTAAGAAGGCGTAGCAAGGAAACTCGCAACCATGTGAGCAGCCGAGAACGTGATTCATGGCGTAGTCGCCATACTCCACGCCGGTTTTATATAGCATGGTTTTTCGCGTTATATATCCCGAAACTTGCGTCATTTTTCGACCAACTTTATCGTGACCGTCTGGTTGTGTTTTCCGCCTTCGGTAAAGAAAGTTGATTTCTTCCACGTAGATGTTAACGAAGGATCTCTTTCAACTTTAATAGTGCCATTTTTCTCCAATTCTTTTAAAGTATCTGTTATAGTTTTATTTATACATAAATTTCTATATTCAGTAAATAAATTTGCTATTAAATTATATGGGTATAGCGATCACGCCAGTAAAAATATTTTTCCGACAACTTTTAGCGATCACGCAAGTTGCCTATTATTTAAGGGAGATCGTGATACGACCTAAAAGCTGGTTATTCGTAA
>JAIROO010000044.1 GCA_031257535.1 Deltaproteobacteria bacterium | reverse complement strand
TCCACGGATAGAGATATTACCTTTATGCTTTTGACCATGGTCAGAGCAATCTGGATTGGGACAAGAATACTCGTCAAGGTTGATGGTTAATGGTGTTAATGGCTCCATTATTTCCGTCTTTCCTAAAAAGACATCTACGAAGCCACTATACACTAATTTTTAAGTCACGTTAACTAAAGTCGACCACCACCATTTTTATTGCTTTTGGCTATAAATTTAGGTACTAAGCTAACCACTTAATTTTACTCGATAATTTTTAATTTTATCTTCTGCGTCAAAAATCAGCTTGTTATTGGATCCGATGATTGTTAATTTAACAATATTTATACTTTTATAATATGTAAAAATATGTCATATAACAATAAAATATAATTTTGTAATTTTAAGGCGTATTTATAAAAAAAATAGCTTAATTTCGCAGATGCCAGAATTGTTAATGAATAACTTAGAGAAAAAAATCGCTGATAATTAGTATAAATAAATATTGATAACTATTAATAAATTTATAATATTACTTAGTAATAATGATATAATCGTTAAAAAAGTCTATTTTAAGATATTTTGACGTGTGTTTTAGTTATTTAAGCGAATCTAAATTATGGTAAACACTATATATTATCTATAAACGAACATTTAAAAATAAAAAAAATAGGTCATCTAACATGAAACAAGAAAAAAATGGCGTGGAGGGTAACGCGAAGTTCGAAAGGCTTAAAATGGCCGCCGAACAAGGCCAGATCGAGGCCCAGTATAATCTTGGCGTAGCTTATATGTTTGGCGATGGCCCGCCCGTGGACACGGACGAAGCCGACGTACAATATTATCAAAAGGCCGCGAGCCTAAATCTTGCCAAGGCCCAGGGTAACCTTGGTCTCCCTTATGAATTCGGCCAAGGCGTCCCCAAAGACAAGGTCGAAGCCGTTAAATGGTATAAAAAGGCCGCGAAACTTGGCCACGCCGAGGCCCAGTGTCAACTTGGCGTCGCTTATTTTAACGGCGAAGGCGTCCCCGCGGACCTGGCCAAAGCCATAAAATGGTTTAAAAAGGCCGTGGACCAAGGCTTAGTCGGCGCGCGTTATCACCTTGCCGTCGCTTATTATCACGGCCAAGGCTTCCCCGAAGACAAGGCCAAAACAGTAAAATGGCTTCACAAGGTCGCGAACCTAGGCCTCGTCGAAGCCCAGTTTTACCTTGGCGTCTCTTATGATTGCGGCCTAGGCGTTGCCGAAAACAAGGCCAAAGCCATAAAATGGTTTAAAAAGGCCGCCGTCCAAGGCGATACCTTTTCCCAGTTTAACCTGGCCGAACATTATTATTACGGCAAAGGCGTGCCTGAAAACAAGGTCGAAGCCGTTAAATGGTATAAAAGGGCCGCGAATCTTGGCTTCCCCAAAGCGCAATTTGCCCTTGGTCTGTGTTATTTTAATGGCCTTGGCGCGCGTGAAAACAAGGCTAAAGCCTTCAAATGGTTTAAAAAGGCCGCCGACGAAGGGCACTACGACGCCAAATTGTTATTTAGATTTGTCAGCGTACCATAGCTTAAAACCAAAAAAAGCGAAAAGCCTGGACTAATCGTTCTCTAATCGTCAAGGGTTTTCGGCGTTAAGGGAGGAAAATGGTTTAGGCCAATGGATAAGGCCTAAAGCCATAAAAAGGTTTCAAAAGGCCGTGGACCAAGGGCCAAAAAGAAACCAAAAAATTGGCTCAAAGACGCCACCAAACGATAGCTTAAAACCCAAAATGAGATTTCAACCTTATCGTTTTAACCGTCGGCGGTCCAAGAGTCGGGGCCAGCTTTTTTAGGCGGCTCGTTTTCGTCAGATTTTGGCGCGCCGCCGTTAACCAGATAAGGATCTAAAGCCCCAAAAAAGACGATTGAACCTAATTAGGCGCCAAAGTGACTTTAGTCTAACAAACGCGACTCGTTAAATTGTTTAACGCTATTTTTTTGGCTGGTTAAAGTTAAGATTGGCTTACCTAAAGATATGGGGCCTTGGCGGGGGAAAAAATATAGATTGCCACTAGAGCCCTAACTATGTTAAAAAAATGAGATGATCGACGAACAAACGACTAAGCGTTTTTTGGTTTTCGGCAAGTTTTAAGGGTTTAAAAGGGCGGCCGCGTAGTTAAGACACTTATGGCTAAAAGATATAAAATATGCGTTATGAGCGAAGGTCGCGATCCTTTGACGATCCGAAGTTTTTCGACCAGCTCCTTTTGGCCTAAGCTTGTCGTTTTGGTCCTGCTTTTGGCGTTTGTCGGTCTTTCTTTTTACTCGGTTTACGCTTTTCGGGCCATGAGCGCCTTTCGGAACCAGGGTTTAGACCAAGAGATCGCTAAAAGCGAAGCCATTCAAAAAGACCGGCAGTTCGCGGCTTTAGACGAGAGACTGACGGATCTAGACTACAAGCTTAATGAGCTAAAGGTTTACGAGGAGACCCTAAAAGTCTTAGCCCAAGACGTCAATCAGCGCTTGGGTTTGCCCGCTGGCGTGGACTTAAGTGGGGTTTGGCCGGTTTTGGCTAGTTCCGTGGCCTGGACCTGGGGCGGCTTAAATGGCCAAGGCGGCCAAGACAATTCGCTTAAAGACGGTCAGGACCCGAGTTTAAGCCAGGCGCCCCCTAATCCGGCGGAGATTATTAAAGGCCTCCATCAGGATTTAGACCGCTTAGAGGCCAGCGCCGCGGCCATTGATCTGGCCATCAACGAATTGACCACTATTTTAGAGGAGTCCCGCGGTTTATTGGCCGTCACCCCTTACGACCTGCCCATGACCACTTACCGGGTGACCTCGACTTTTGGTTGGCGACGCCCACCTTTAGGGGGTGGGGGCGCGG
>JAIROO010000356.1 GCA_031257535.1 Deltaproteobacteria bacterium | reverse complement strand
CACTTGAGTTCTTTAACTTGTCGCGACAATCGCCAGGATCTGAGGCGGCAACCCTTTGGGCGTCATTACCTTTCCAACGTAGGTTTGTTTCCAAACCTTAGTCTTGTGACCTAACCAACATCCTTTCGGAAGCCGGTACCCTTCAGGGTAGCGGTAGTTCACTTTAAGACTCTGGCTAGATTTTTTTGGGTTTCCAGTGAAAATTCCAATTAAACCTTGGGTTAAGTACCATTTTTAAGCTAATTTTGTAAACCAATTTTTCAAAATTTTATCCTCGTCAAAAAAACCAGCCAAACTATATAGACGCGAAAAACCTTAAAACTTTAAGTTTAACTCTCTTAGCCAAAAGGCCTTTATTTTTTTCAAGGATTATTTATACCACATATATGGTAGTTACTAAATAAATAATTAATATATATAGTAGCTAGACCCATCTAAAAGCGCGAATAGTTTTTTTTGTTAGCCTTTGGTTTTAAGTTTGATTAGCCCGCCGCGCGGCTAAAGCCCTTCTAACGCCCCTTTCCACCGCTCTTTCAATGAGGTCAGCCAGCTCGCCTGGGCTTAACTCGGCCACCGTGGTCGCGGTGGTCGCGGTGGTCGTGGTGGTCGCGGCGAGAGTCGCGGCTTTGGGCGAGGCTTTGGGCGAGGGGTTGGGGCGGTCAAAGTCAGGATCTTCTTCGCTCAGCCGCTCGGTTAACAAAATGGTCGACGGCTCGGCCAAATGGTCAGACTGGCCTTTTAGCCGCGCCTTAGGCGAACCATGAGGGGCCAGACTTTCGTCAGGCTCTAAAGCCCCCGCCCGGTCCCCCCCTGGGACCGGGCGGGCGGGAGCGGGGGCCCGGGGAACGCTCTTAGGGACCGGGGGGTCAAATGACCGCGGAACTTCGAGGGGGTCTTCTTGGGCGGGGTCTTCGACAGGGTCTTCGACGGGGTCTTCGGCCACGACCTTGTCTAAACGCTTAAGTAATCGGTCTAGCTCCAGATCCAAGGCCTCGGACTTTGAGGCGTTAGCCTCAGTCTCTCGAAAGTTCAGATCGTCAAACCCTTCGATGTCTATGTCAAACGTCTCATCCCCGCCGGGGAGGTCGTCGTCGCGCTCATGGTCGCTCATGGTCGCTTCCTTCTCCGCAAAATTAAGCCTTATAGGTCGCCGAGAACAAACCCCAAAGGCGGCTCCAACCGAAACGCCTCTTGGGGCAGAACCGCCCCTAAAACCACTTCCGCGTACTTAACCTCTAAAGTCCGAAGGGAGCGGCCACTACCAATCTTCGCTAAAACTCGCGAGGGAAAACTATAGGTCCGAGGCTGATCTCGACGATTGACGCTCAAGTAGTCGGCGTAAGCGACTTCCAAGGCTTCCCCGTTTAGGGTTTGAGTCTTTAAAAGCTTTAAGTTAGGCGTGGTTAAAGTCTCGGGCCCCCCGTCTATGGTTAAGCGCGCGGGCTCAGGACTGTCGCCTAACCAAGCCCAGACCTCGCTAACTGGATTAGGGCCCACCCCATAGCGGCGCCCCTGAGCCTTAACCGGGGCCGCGGCCAGAGAAGCGGTTAGAATAGCCACGAGCTCTTCGGGGCTTAAGGCCGCGGGGAGGCTCTCAAAGTTAAGGTCCCCCCGCGAGCCCGTTAAATACCTTTTAGGCCCGTAGTCTAAGACATAAGCCTTGGGACCTACCAAAAGAAACCTTACGGCCGGGTTCCCAGCCGGACCTAGGATTAAAAAACTAAAAATATCGGGCTTTTGGCTATAGGCCTCAAACTCAAAATAATGCCGCGAGCCCCTGGCGGACACGTAAGTAGCCGCCCCTCTTAAAGCCACGGCCGGTAAATCCGCGGCTTTGGCGTAAAGCTTCTCGGCTAAGGCGAAAGCTGGCCCACTTTGGCTAGGGGGTTCTAAGTCTAGCCGTAAAGCCCGACTTTGACACCCCGCCAGAAAAAAAGCCCCTAAAAAAATCAGGCTAAGGAAAATTTTTGAGAATTTTCTCATAAATTTTCCGAGGTTCCTCGTGACCTCTTTGAATGGCTTGGTTATAGGCTCGTTTAGCCGCTTCCCGCCGACCCACTTTTAGTAAAACGTCGCCTAAGTGCTCCACGACGACGGGATCAAAATCCGAGAGTTTGGCCGCCCGCTCTAATAGTGGTAGCGCCCGTTTAAAGTCGCCCAAGGCGTAGTAGACCCAGCCTAAGGTGTCGACAATGTGGCCGTTGTCTGGCCGGAGGCTATTGGCTTTAATGGCCATAACCAAAGCCTCGCTTAAGTTCTCGCCCGCCTCGGCCCAAGAGTAGGCTAAAAAGTTTAAGGCCTCCACGTAATTAGGATCTATCGCCACCGCCCGGCGCATGGACTTTAAACTGTCGTCCTGGCGACCGGCGCGGGCGTCTAAGGCCCCTAAGCGATAATAAAGCTCGGCCGAGTCGGGAAACTTAAGCGTCCCTTCCTGATAAACGTCCCGAGCCTCGGTTAAACGATTTAAGATTTCCAGAAGATAGCCACTAGCCACGATCAGCTGAGGAGCCCCGGGAGCGAGCTTCCGAGTGGCCCTAAGTAACTTTAAAGCCTCGAGCTCTTGGTTGTCCTTGACTAAGATCGAGCTTAAAAACAACCGAGCGTCCACAAACTGTTCGCTCTGGGCGGGAATCTTTAAAAGCAGCTCTTTGGCCTCGTTTTGCTGACCCTGCTCTGAGCAGACCGAGGCCAGTAAATAACGGGCTTGGTCGTTTTCCGGGGCGGACTTTAAAACGGACTTAAACTCGGCCGCCGCCTCGGCCAGCATGGACTCCTCAATAAAAACTAGGCCAATCAGAATGCCGGCCTGGGCCGCGTCCTGGGCCTGACCGCTAATTTGTTTTAACAAGGCCAAGGCTTCCTTGCGCCGGCCGGATTTTAAGAGGATCCGCGAGAGCCTGGCTTTGGGCATATTAGCCTCAGGCCGAAGCCGAATCAGATCCCGATAACCCTTCTCGGCTAAAGCGGTCTGGCCCAGCTGCTCGTAAAGAACGGCTAACTCGGTCATGGCCGAGACAAACCCAGGGTTTTTGGCTAAGGCTTTTTTAAAAAAAACAATGGCCTCGCGGGTCTGACCTCTTTTTTGGGCTAAACGACCCAAAAAATAATCCGGCAAAAAAGAGCCTGGGGATTGGTCGCCCAGCTTCCGGAACGCCACGTAAGCTTCCTCAAGTCGCCCACTTTCGGCGTATAAGGCCCCTAAATAGGATAAGGCTTCCTCGTTATAGGGGTCTAACTTTAAGGCCGCCAAGTAATGTCTCTCGGCCGCGGCCCACTGGCCAGTGGCCGCGGCCAACCAGGCCGCGAAAAGACGGATCTCCGGGTCTTGGGGGTTTATCTCAATGGCCCGGCTCACAAAAACCTCGGCCTCGTCGACCCGTCCTGAACGGCTTAACAGCTTGGCCAGCTCTATTTTTAGGTAATAGGAGTCGTCGTCGCTTAATAAGGCCGCCCGCCTTAAAGAAGCCACGGCCGCGTCGTCTTGTCTTGATAACTCCTCGTACTGCGACCTTAAGAAATAGTAATAGCTTTGGGCGCGGGGACTATCGGCGAGATTTAAGATCTGGCTACCGCAGCCCGGTCCGAACGTAGCGGCGCCCAATACTAAAAGTATAAGGCCCCAAAGCCTAAAAGTCGCCTTTATAGTAAACCGCATAGAATACGCCAAAAAACCTATCGGATTAAGCGTTCGTCAATCTCAAGTCTAGCCTAAAAAGGATTTAGCTTAAGGTTTTAAGCTAAAAAAGGCTATCTAGCGCGTAAAAGATAGCCCTAAATCCATCTTCCTAGAGGCTAAATCCCAAAAGTTTAAAGTTCCTTAAGGGTCAAATGGTTAAATTGTCCTCGTCCAGATCGGGCAGTTCTTTTCTTAAATAGGCGGAGATGGTCTTTCTGAGCCTTTCTTCTAACTGTCTCGCCCTTTCCCGGGTGACTCCAAACTCCTCGCCCACCTCTTGTAAGGTCACGGGCTCGTCGGCGAGGATCCTTTTATCCAAGATAATCCGCTCTCGCTCGGACAAGGTGGTTCGAAAACGGGTTAGCTTCGCGCTGACTAGCTCCCTTAGCTGAGCGTCGGCCAAAAGGACGTCGGCCGCCACCTCGCCACTGGGGATTAAGCTAATCTGAGTCCGCTCCGTGTCTGGGCCCACTGGAGCGTCCAGGGAAATCTCCCGACCCGCGGCTAAACGAATGTCCATTTCCCGCACGTCGCCCTCGGAGACGCCTAGCCTTTCGGCTAAAAGACCAAAGCCGGGATCGAGGCCTTCCCTTTGAATCTTTTCTTGTTCCTTTTTTAAATTATAAAAAAGCTTCCTTTGGGCCTGGGTGGTCCCAACTTTGACCAGGCGCCAATTGTCCATGATGTACTTAAGGATATAAGCTTTGATCCAATAGGCGGCGTAGTAGCTAAACTTCACGCCTTTAGATAGATCATATTTTTTTAAGGCCTGCAACAGACCTAAATTGCCTTCCTGGATCAGGTCTTGGAGATTGTTTAGCCAATAGCTATGAAACTCATTGGCGATCTTAACGACTAAGCGTAAATTGCCGGTCACCAGATCTTGGGCCGCCTCGGGATCGCCCGTGCGCTTATACAGCTTTAAAAGTTTCTCCTCTTCCTCCCGAGTTAAAAGCTTAAACCGCTTAACTTCGGCTAAATAGGCCCTTAAGGAGTCGGAAACCCGTTTGGGGGCGGGCGGCGACGAGACTGGCCTCACCACTGGGGGCGGGGCGGGGGGTCTTAAAATGGGCGGCGACGAGCCGGGTCTTTCCACCATGGCCTTAACGCTTTGGCCTGCATCCACCGTCCGACCATTGGCCATGGAAAAACACCTAAAACCCTTATCTAAGGACCAAAAAAGCGAAATAACCAAGGAAAATAAACAAATATCTTCGCTTTATCGTCTAAAAAACCCTGACCTAAATATTTTACGCCACGAATTTTTGCGTTAACTCCGAGAAAAAGAGCTAAAAGTCGCTTTATAAAAAAACGGCCTAAAACATTTTTAAACGGTCCGAAAAACCGAGCGCCAAATCTAACGCCTTAAAAGGCCAAAAAAACCGCGAACCAAACCCAAAGCCTCAAAAGGCCATAAAAACCAAAGAACCCGAGAAAACTTTAACCAAGCTTAAAAGGCCGCGTCAAGAAGCGCTCTAACTGTAAAAGATTAACTTAAGCGAACATTATTTTTATAATGGACAGAAAAGGGTTATAAGCCCTCAGAACTTAAAGGCGGTCAAGACTGGACCTAAATACCGCTTATAACTTGTTGATAATAGCACAAAGCTAGGCCCTTGTTAAGAAGAATACGCCCCTTACAGCAATTCTAATTTTGGAATTTAAGCCCCTACAAGGGCTGGGGGACCATGATTAAAAAAACGATGATACTTGGGTAAAGAGAGGCAAACTAGTTAATTGGAGTCATGATTGAATGG
>JAIROO010000325.1 GCA_031257535.1 Deltaproteobacteria bacterium | reverse complement strand
ATTGGCCCTGGCCTTTTGGTTTTTGTCGGAGTGGGCCTTGACGACGACGAAAAAGACGCCGACTGGTTAGCCGAAAAAATCGTTAACCTGAGGATCTTTAGCGACGACGCGGGCCAAATGAACTTAAACCTAATAGAGATCTCTGGCTCCATCCTTTTGGTCAGCCAGTTCACTCTAGAAGGCGACTGTCAAAAAGGTCGGCGGCCAAGTTTCTCAGGAGCCGCCCCGCCGGCGAGGGCCGAAGAGCTATATCTCTACCTCGGCCAGGGCTTACAAAAATTCGTCCCCGTCAGGTTTGGCCAATTCGGGGCCCACATGGAAATCAGCCTCGTTAACGACGGGCCAGTCACCTTTATGGTGGAAAAAACGTTTAAGCGGCCTAAAAACTCTTAATAAGTGGAGTTACCCTTAGGTCTTTAGACTCTTAAATAGTCTTTTTTTGGAACTTTTTTAGTTTTTAGTTAAGTCTTTTACTCTTAATCAAACCTTAGAGCGCTTAATTCATAAAGGAAATTAAAAGCCCGAAATTCGCTCTGGATTTGTCTCCTAAAATTAGCCGTAATAGAGGAAATTTAGGCCTTTTGAATCGATAGTAAAGTCTTCCGCGCCCGCAATGGCCTCGTTAAAAAATCCCTAAAAGTCAACCAAGATAGCTAAAAAGCTAAAAAACTAAAAAAAGGAACTTTTTTAAAATTGCATGCGCATGACTTCTTGGTAAGCGTTTAAGACCTTGTTGCGGACTTGAGTCAGCATCTTAAAAGCGGTCTCGGCCTTGTTCATGGACAATAAAGTCTCGTGAATATTGCCGTTGCGGCCGGTAGCCAGTTCTTCCATGGCCGTTTTAGCCGAAAATTGAGCCTGATTGACGTTAACCACGGTCGCCTTTAAATGGTCGGCGAATCCAGGCCGGGGGTCGTTCTTTTTGACCCCAGTCATGGCCAAAGGGACCGAAGACGTGGGTTTAATGGACTCAATCATAATTACTATCCTTTGTTTTTGGCTTTTCGGGCGCAAAATTGGCCGTCAAAATTTTGGCGACCAATTTTATTAACCCTAAAATCTTCATTTATCGTACCTAAATACTACCTTAAGAGATCCAAAGATTTTAAGGCCATGTTCTGGGCCGCGGTAGCCGCCGTGATGTTGGCCTCGTAACTGCGTTTGGCCGAGATCATGTCGACCATTTCCTGGACCACGTTGACGTTGGGGTGTAAGACGTAACCAAACTCGTCGGCGTCCGGATGGCTAGGGTCAAAAGCCAGTTTAAAATCCCGCCGATCTTCCATGACCTCTCGCACCTGGCAGTCTTGTAAGTGGCTATCTAAGCGTGGTCGGCTACCTCTGGCCCCGCTAAAATAAGGAGCAGTCTCAAAAATCGGGACTTTTCGGCGATAAGGGCCCCCGTCTGGAGTCCGGGTGGTGTTCATGTGGCTCAAGTTCATGGCCACCAGGTTCATTCGCTGGCGCTGGCTAGTCAAACCGGACTGACTAATGTCCATGGAGTTTAAAAAGTCCATAATCCTACCTCGAGCCGCCTTCGCCAATGGCGTATTTTAGGTTGTCGAATTCCTTGGCTAGCATCTGGACCGTGGTGTTGTAGATCAGCTGGTTTTTGGTGAGCAAAGTCATTTCTTGATCAATGTCCAGATTGTCGTCGTTATATTCGTTCCAGCCGTAAGGCGACACGCGGACGGCTTGGGCGGCCTTTTTAAAAGCGCTGTCCGGGTCGTGGGCCGGAATGTGCTTGGCGTTGGTTTGCCTAACGTCGAGTTGATTCGGGCCCGCGGCTAAGTTTTGAGCCAAAACTTTCTCAAAATCCAGATGCCGGGCTCGAAAGCCTGGGGTGTCCATGTTGGCGAGATTGGTGGAGCTAAAGTCATGCCGAGCCAACCTTAAGCCCAAAGAGCCCTGCATGATCCCAAACTGGCTAGAAAATAGGTTGTGGTCAAATCCATTTTTCATTAAATGCCTCCGAGGTGGCTCCCATCGGAATGGCCAAATAAGGAGCCAGCCGCGAATCTTATTAAGCAAAAGTAAGGCCAATTTTTAAGAGGATTTAAGTTAAAAGCTAAAGAGGAAGAGTTAGAGCTAAAAAAAGACAAAAAGGCTTTTAATTAAAGGACGAGGCCAGAAGACTGGCTAAAAACCTTAGCCGCGAAAGGCCTTGAGCTTTAGGGCCGGGCGTCATTTTTTTGACTTAGTTAAAAAGCTGACTATCGCTAAAGGAATCGCCTCTTTCGGCGCTGGCCAAAAAATGATCGAGTAAGGATTTGACGGTCAGAGTGGCCTTAGCCTCGGCCGCGAAGTCCAAAACGACCCGGCCTTGGTTCAGCATGACCAGACGTTGGCCGTACTCTAAGGCTTGGTTAAGGTTGTGGGTGATCATTAAGGTCGTTAACTTGTCGCGCTCCACCAGCTCCATGGTCAGACGCATGGTTAGGGCCGCGGTTTTCGGGTCTTGGGCCGCGGTGTGCTCGTCTAAGAGCAACAAAGCCGGCCGGACCATGGTGGCCATAACTAAGGTCAAGGCCTGTCTTTGGCCGCCGGACAGCAAACCGACCTGGTCGGTTAAGCGACTTTCTAAACCCAAACCAATAGGAGCTAAGGCGGCTCGAAAAAACTCCCGCTCGCCTTTTAAAATACCCCGTCTGAGCCCCCGGGGCCGTCCCCGGCGGTGGGCTAAGGCTAAGTTTTCCTCAACGGTCATGGAAGCGCAAGTCCCAGACAAGGGATCTTGAAAGACCCGGCTAATTAAACTCGCCCTGCGCCGCTCAGGCCAGGCGGTGACGTTGGCCGAGCCCAAGACAATGGTCCCCGCGTCCACGGCCAAGGACCCGGCCACGCAGCCCATTAAAGTGGACTTGCCCGAGCCATTGGAGCCAATAATGGTTACCAGCTCCCCTTTCTTAACTAAAAGGTCCAAGCCGCGGAGAGCCACAATCTCGTTGGGCCCGCCTTGACCAAAGGTTTTATACAGGCCTGACAGCTTAAGCATGACTTTTCAGGGGTTTGGGTTTGGCCCTTAATTTAGGGACCAACAAAGCCCCGATAACTAAAATAGAAGTAATTAGATTTAAGTCCGAGGGATTAAAAGAAAAAGAGCCTATTTTTAGCTGTAAGGCCAAAGCCACGGCTAAACGGTAGACGACCGAGCCCAAGGCCACGGCCGCGATCCGAACGGCCATGGACCTTCGACCGCTAACTATGGTCCCGCCCACCACGGCCGAGGCCAGACCCACGACAATAGTGCCCACGCCTAAGCTCACGTCGGCTAAACCCTGGTTCTGAGCCACCAAAGCCCCGGCTAAGGCCACTAAAGCGTTGGACAAGCCCACGCCCACGATCACGGTCACTCTGACGTTGACCCCTAAGCTCGCGATCATCTTGGGGTTGTCGCCAGTGGCTTGGAGGGCCTGACCAAACTCGGTCCTCATAAGCCAAACCAAGAAAAGCCAGGCCAAGGCCAAGACGATCAAAAAAAAGACCAACGCGGCTAAGGACGAGGACAGGCCCAACCGCTTTAAAGGCTCAAAAACCGTGGGCTGGCCAATTAAGCTAATATTGGGCCGATTGCCCATGACCCTTAGATTTATGGAGTACAAGGCGGTCATGGTCAAAATGGAGGCTAAAAGGTGGAGAATACCAAAACGAGCGGCTAAAACCCCGGTCACGACCCCAGCTAAAAAACCAGCTAAAACCGCGGGGATCAAAGAAACATAGGGGTTTAAGCCGGCTAAAATACCCATGGCCGAGACCGCCGCCCCCAAAGGCAGGCTGCCGTCAACGGTTAAATCTGGAAAATCTAATATTCGAAAAGTCAGAAAAACGCCCAAAGCCATGAGCCCATAAACTAGGCCTTGGCTAACGGCCCCGATAAAAGCGTAGGAGGTCACTTGATGACGACGCTGGCCCTTTCCAAAATGGAAGGCGAGACGCTTAAAAACACGTTTGAGGCGAAGTGAGCGTTAACTACGAGGGCGTAATTTTTTAAGGCCTCCACCGGCGACTCCGCGGGAATGACCTCGTTTTTTAAGATTCGAGCGGCTAAGCGACCGGTTAAGCGACCCAACTCGTAGTAATTGACGGATAAAGAGGCCACCCCGCCTTTACGGACCGTGTTGTCGTCAGCCGGATACAGAGGAATGTGCTGGTCTAAGGCCACGTTAATAATGGCTTCCACGCTTGAGATGACCGCGTTGTCCGTGGGCAGGTAAATGGCGTCCACCCGGTCGACTAAGCTCTGGATGGCCTGGACCACCCCCGCGGAATTAGGAGCCACGGCCTCCACCAAGGTAAAACCATTTTTGGCCGCGGCCTTTTTTAACAAATTCACTTGGACTACGGAGTTGGGTTCGCCGGGGTTATAGATGACCCCGAGATTTTTCGCCCCTGGTTGAATCTCCCTAATTAAAGCCACCTGCTCGAAAACGGGGTTCATGTCGGTCGTGCCCGTCACGTTAGCCCCAGGCCGCTCCATGGACGCGACCAGACCCGCGCTGACGGGATCGGTGACGCAAGTAAACAAGACGGGCGCGTCCTTAATGACTTGGACCGTGCTCTGGGCGCTGGGGGTGGATACGGCTAAGACCAGATCGGGTTTTTCGCCTTGAATCAGGTTAACTATCTGCAAAACCGTGGCTAGCGACCCTTGGGCGTTATGTTCCAAATAAGTCACTTCCAGGCCTAAGTCGGCTAGTTGCTCCTTAAAGCCCAAAACCGCGTCGTTTAAAGAAGGGTGCTCCACGAACTGGTTAATGGAGATAGTGTAGGCGAAGGCGGCCGAGGCGATTGACCAAGCCCAAAAAGCCAAAAAGGCCAGAAAACCAATCTTTATTTTATCCATATTCGCTGGCCTCACAAAAAAATCGTTAAAAAAAGAAAACGGCCAAGGACAAAAAAAGGCGCTTAAAAGACCGGGTCGAACGCTATTGGCCGTTAAAAGGAGCCTTAAATTTTGGGCTCGCTTTTAAGCTCAAAACGTCAATAAACCTAATTTAGGTCGCTGTCGCCTATACGCCATAACTTAGCTATTATTAGCCCATAAGTCAAGAATTGGGGCCAGGGAAAATGTCGCAGCAATTCTAATTTTGGATTCTTCTTTCTGCAGCAGCTATAGTGTCGCTTGGAAAGGTGATCAACTGCTTGGGAAGAAATTTTTAAATCACGGTTTTCCCTCAATTATTTTTGGAATTAGCTTTTGAACTGGCAATTCATCCAATCTACTCTTTTATGTA
>JAIROO010000296.1 GCA_031257535.1 Deltaproteobacteria bacterium | reverse complement strand
TTGGACCAAGAATATTCCGTGGTCAAAAAAATGGCCGTGGGGATAGTCGAAAGAGCCTATGTCTTAGCCAAAATTTATTGAGGCTAAGCCAAGGCCTTTAAGCGCTTGACCACCGCCTAAGTCGATATTTCACAATATTTAGGAATTATTCAGAAAGATACTGAACTATTTCTTGGACAATTATCTAACTATAAAGCTAAATAATATGTAATATAGCAATCATAACTATAAATATATAATTGATACATCATTTATATTAACTCAAAAAATAGATAGATTACATGACAAATCTACTTATCAAAGCCTTTGGAAGAATATAGGGGATTTTATTAAAAATAAAAAAATTGTAATTTATTCTGAAATACAATGTGAAA
This sequence comes from Deltaproteobacteria bacterium, assembly GCA_031257535.1. Classification (GTDB taxonomy): domain Bacteria; phylum Desulfobacterota; class Desulfarculia; order Adiutricales; family Adiutricaceae; genus JAIROO01. Next base: position 16,594 of record JAIROO010000296.1, on the reverse strand, counting down.
TAAAAGATAATGATATTCTTTTATGGCTAAAAGATCAAGGGTGCACTGTTATTTCAGTAGATGATAATGTGCAAAAAAATGTTACACAAGTAGTAACAAATTATCCAAAATTACTAGATTTCACTCACTGCACATCTTCTGCTGATGCTTTTCTAATAGCGACTGCTATTCTCTATAACTTAATAATTATTACTCAAGAAAGACAAAATACACCTAATAAAATTCCTTACATTTCTGATAAAATGGGTGTACAATCAATCAATATTAATCAACTTTGTAAACTTGAAAATTGGATATTTTAATTTTTTTAGACATAACTTAATTTTTATCATTTTTTTCAATTATGATCGTTCCCCAAAAACTTTTTAAAAGATTTTCTGTTACCTAACATACCGAAAATATTGTATTTTTTTAAGACAATATTAAAAAAAATTGGGTTTTTTGAGAGTGATCAATTATAGTAGAGTAGTGAGCTGGCGAAGTAACATTTGTCCCGTTTCCAGTCCCCCCTCATCAACCCGACCATGCGAATTTCTCGCTTATGTTGAGTCAAAATTATGTTGAGTAACATGATAAAGTCCTTGAAAATCAAGGAGAACCCGAAAAATAACTCAACATAATATTTATTCTTCAACAAGTATTAAAACTGGGTAACTGAGTAAGCTCTTAAAGCCAAAAGAGCCCCGCCATTATAGGGCGGCCAAATCTAAAGACCGCCCCACTCTTTTTTTAACGGAACGTAACCAAAGAATTTTAACTTTTAACCTCTAAGCTTTTCGGCGGTTTCGGGTTAGCTAAGGTCACTTCCAGGCAAGGATTGTAAATAGTAATACCCAAATCCTTAAATCGTCGCTCGATTTCTTGCCTTATGGCCGACAAGGTGGACAAGCCAAAATCAACGTCCACGATGGTCACCAATAAGGTAAAAATCAGGGAGTTGTCCCCAAATTCGCTAAATAAAGCCAAAGGCGGATCCCCGGCCACGACTCTTTCGTGGGCTAAGGCCACCTCTTTCATGGTGGTCAAAGCTAAAGCGATATCAATCCCATAACAGGTTTGGACCGTCAGTTTCCGGCGCACTTGGCGATGATTACGCGTCCAGTTGACGAACTGGCCGGACATTATATTCGAGTTGGGCACGTAAACCACGGCCTTTTCCGCGGTTTCCAGTTGCGTGGATCTAATGTCGACCGAGCGGACCGTGCCTAAAACTCCCCCCACCTCTACCAGATCCCCGACCATAATCGTCCGGCCGAACATCAGAATTAAGCCGCTTACCAAGTTGCCAAAGATGGCCTGCAGACCCAAACCCACGCCCACGGACAACCCACCGGCCACCACGGCCAGAGAGGTAAAGTTGACTCCTAATAAAGACAAGGCGATGAGAACGTAAACCACCCAGACTAGATAGGTAAAAAGAACCTTAAGGGGCGGAATGACCCCCTTTTCTAAACCCACGAAGGTCTTGGGCATCTGTTCCAAAGACGTTTGGCCAAAGGCGACGAAGGACCGGAACAGGAAAAACAAAAAGACGATTAAAAGGATTCGCGACAGCTCAAAGGAAGCGTCCCCGACCGTGTAGCCTTTGCGCAGAACGTTTAAAAGCAGATACTCAAGGCCAGGGGCGGTCCATAACCAAGGAACGGCGCTGACTAAAGCCAAGAGCACCCCCAAAGGGATGGTTAGGGAATTGGCGATGGCCTTTCTAATCGGCCGATCGGTCTGGTCAAAATAGGCCCCGGTTAACGTCGCTCCTAAGGAAATGAGGGCTGAGGCCAAAATCATAAAGTTAACCAGGGTAAAAAGGAGCATAAAAACCAAGATGGCGAGCCTTGGGTAACCCAAAATGGTGGTTAAAAGAGAGGCTAAGGAGAAATAGACGGCCGAGCTATAGTACAGGCCCTCTAAGGCGGTCATAGTACCCAGGTCCGGCCCGGTCTTCTTGGACTTTTTCGACCAGACCAAAAACAGGACCATAATTAAAGCCCACAAGACGGTCATGGGCCCGGCCGGACAATCTAAAAACAAAAAGATAATCCCAATGGCCGCGGGCGGAAAAAATCGGGCCAAGGGCGAGGGATGGCCTTCCAGTTTCGGTTGAGCGGCCACCCTTAGCCGCCAGCTGATGGCGGCGAGACCCCATAACAAAGCCAAAACCCCCGGCAGTTTTAAGGCTAAGTAACTGCCGCCTAAGGAGTTTAAGGAGCCAACCAATAAAGCGAAGCCAAAGATCAGCCACAGCCAGCTGCCTTTAATGATCTTGGTAAGGCCCTCTTTCCAAGCTAGCTTGGATTTAACGAAAGCCCGCCTGACCAGTTCCCCTAATAAAGCCGTGATCCCGAAAGCCACTAAAAACTTTAAGGCGGCCTCTAACCAAGACGAGCCGGTCTGGGGCCAGATAAACAAGGACATGGACCGCATGGAGGTGGTCCACTTAAAAATCAGATCCAGATTGGCGACCGCCCCAAAACCCTGACCCGAGGCCGATAAAGAGGTTAAATAATAGTCGCGCCAGGTCTGAGGCACGCTCTTTTCAATGCTTAAGACGGCCGCGTCTAGGTTGGTCTGGAGAATATGGCCTGGGTCTAAGACCAAGTTGAGCTTTTGCTCGGTCCTAGTCAAAAGCTTGCTGGCTTCCTCTAAGCTCTGGCGGGGCCCAGGGTCGTCTTTAGGGTCAAAAACTAGGCCGGCTAAATCCTTCTTTAAAGAAGCCGCCTCCTCCAGCCTTTGGCTAATTAAGCTTTTTTGCGAGTCTAAGGCCGCTAACTCTTGGCTAAGCTTAACCCTTAAACCGCGAATCTGGCGTAAAAGGTCCTCTTGCTGAGCCGGATAAGCTCTAGTTATCTGAAATAAGCGCATCAGCCGGGTAAACTCTAAGTTGGCGGAGGCCAGCTGACCGCTTAAGGTTCCCGACTCGACGCTCGCGTCCACGACCGTGGCCGCTTCCAAGGCCATCTGATACAAGTCTTTGGCCCTGGTGATCCAAATCTGCCGCAAAAAGCCGTCGTCCACCGGGGCCGACAAAATTTGGGGGTCAACCGTCGCCGGCGGCGGCTCGGGAGCGGGGGTCGACGCCTCGCTCGCCGCGTTGGGCGTCGTCGCCGGGTCTTTAGCGGCTCCCGAACTCGCGGCCTGGTCGGTGGGGGTAGCCGGAGTCGGGTCGTTTTGGGCTAAGGCCAAACTCGGCTCGCCAACTAAGACCCAGAATAAAACTAGAATTAGGGCTCTTATGGTCAAATTCAGTCGCCAAGGACTCACCGCGCCATACCTCCGGGATCTAATGGTAAAAACGAGAAAAAAGATGAGAAAAATAATAATTTATAAACGTATAATTAAATAAAGATTATACAAATCACGTAGATATTTAGATTATAACCATATAGTAAAATTTAAAGACGAAAAATAGACGTTACAAAAGACGAAAAAATCTGAAAAGATAGGGTAAAGCTGGCTAAACGCCCCTAAAAGACAAAAGTCGTTTGTCTCGCCAAAAAGTTCGCGCCAACTTAACGTTTAGAAGACTATACCATTATTACTCTCTAGCCGCGAGAGGCGGCGAATAAAGGCAAGCGGAGCGTTTTTGACCGAGCTTTGGCCAAGCCTTCTGGGCGCGGACCCGGCTTTCGGCCTTAAAATCGACCAAGCGGCGAAAAACGGGCCTTAGATCTTTTAGACTCGGATCTTGGCCAGTCGACCTTTAGCTAAAAAGGCCAAAAACATTTTTTTAGGGAAAAGCGTTAGTTACGGCCCGAAAAAATGAGAAATGGGCTTATTACGCCGCCGACTTTATTAAGGGCGAAAAGACGAGCCATTTTTTCCTTTTAGCTTTTGACCGCGACGCTTAAAGCCGATTATAACGCGCGGCCAAGGCGGTCGAGAGGATTAAAGCCAGAGGATTAAAGATCTCTAACCGCTCTTAGTTAAAAACGTCGCATGATGGGGCGGCCTCTAACGTCCCGGACCTAAGATATTTTTTGCCTATTTTTAGCCGCTCCTGGTCGCCTAAAAGCCCCAAAATCCGCTAAAAGTAATCTGTAATAAAAATATTATTTATTCTTCCACTTAAACATAAGGGGCTAGTTTAAAGACGACTTAGCCGCCCTAAATCGCTCGCCCAATCCAGCCCTTTTTCGCGACGAACGATTCTGTTCTAAGTTCTTAAAGAATAAATAAGTAAAATAATATTATTATACAATGATTTAGTGTCTTTTATAAAGCGCTATCGTCGGCTTAGACTTATTACAAACCAAGCCAATCAGTCGACAAAAGACGAGACCGCTTAAGGGGAACAATCTTTCTTGACAAGCCAAATTCGCCGCCTATAATGAGAAAGTTTCTTATTTACAATCTCAATAATATTTGGAAAGCCTTGAAAATTCTGGGGGGCCGTTTGGCCAAATTTTCTAGGTAAAGGCTGGATTTTGGGTTTAATGGGCATTTTCAAGGGTGACTCAAATTATTTTTTTTCGCGTTTTTGGCCGAAAAAAAGGTTTGGGCGAGGCTGGCGATGGCAACTATTAAGCGCCTTTATAACCTATTTCATTTTAAGGAACAAATTTAGTTATGTAATACGTTTAATTAATATATTTAATAACAGCATAAATACTATCTAATATAACGTTTTGTCGCTAACTTAACTGATGAATTTTTCGAGAAAGGTTTGTCTATGCCAAAATTCGTTCTGGCCACCTTCTTATCTAGCCTCTGTCTGTCGTTAACTCTCTTAGCTCCGGTTATGGCCCAAGAGGAACCCTATGCCTTAGAGCCCATCTTTGTGACTTCCACGAAATCTGAGCGGAATCTCCATGAGATTCCCATGTCGGTCGGGGTCGTGACGGAAAAAGACTTTAGTCGCCAACCCAATTCCGACATTGGGGCCCAGCTTTGGAACGTGCCTGGAGTCCAAATGGGTGGGGCCAACGTGCCTGGCGATCGTCGGATCTTAATCCGGGGGCATTCGGCCGGGGCGACTTTAATTTTGATCGACGGGGTCAAGCAGCCAGAAATAAGAAACACCGCCGGGGCGGGCCTGACCATCGGCAACTCCGACATTGAGAGGATCGAGGTCATTAAAGGCCCCTCTTCCGTTCTTTACGGCTCCGACGCGGTGGGCGGGGTTATCAACATAATCACTAAAAAAGGCGGCCCCAATCCCATTGGCGGGAGCTTAAGTTTTATTTACGATGGCTCCATCGATAGCCTCGCCCCTAGAGCCGCTATCTTTGGCTCGAACAAAGGGTTTTATTACCGGCTTTCCGGCAGTGGCTTAAACGCCGACGACCGGCGCGTCCCGGGGGAGACCTTGTTCAACTCAAACTATCGCCAAAGGAATTACCGTGGCCATATCGGATACGAATGGGATAAAGGCTCCGTCCAATTCACGGTGGATCATTTCGAGAGCCTCAACAATTACGTCCCGGTCGAAATAAAGCCCCACGGTCGCCAAGGTCCGGCTAATCTGAATACTTTTACTGGCTTGGTCTCGGAAGTCCCAGATAACGATCGCGACGCTTACGTTCTAAATTTCAATTTAAATAATTTAAGCGACAACTTGGTTGACTTAAAGTTTATGGTTTATTATCAAGAATTATTTAAAACATTTCAATATTATAATTATATTTCAAAACTGTACACAAACAAACATAAATATACTCATGACGCTTATGGTGGGTCAATACAATCAGACTGGCGTTTTTTTGATGATCATTATGTGACGTTTGGGATAGAATACGACAATATTAAAATGGGCAAATATGACCATAACCTGCAAAACGGTACCCACGCCTTGAGCGAGGGCGGGCAAAAAACCTGGGCTTTATACCTCCAGGACGAATGGACTATCGTCCCCGCCTTCACCCTCACCGCTGGCCTAAGGCAAAGTAACGTCGAGCTTTTTTTAGATCGCGAAACCGCGAGGCCCGATCGGGTGGGGACTAAAAAATATTCAAACGTTGTCGGCAGCTTAGGAATGGTCTTTCGCGTTAACGAAGAATTGGCTCTTCGGGCTATCTTTTCTCAAGGCTATAAGGTCCCCAACATTACGCAGATGATGATTGGCACAGGCATTATTATCCCTAACATGCGCTTAAAGCCGGAAACGTCCAATAACTACGAAATTGGAGCTCGCTACAATTCCGGGAACTTAAACGTTGACGCGGCCATTTTTTACAATATTTTCAAAGACGGCATAATCAACGAAACCGTGCAGCTTAACCCACTGGTTGTTCAAGCCAAAAACGTCAGCGAAATCAAAAGCTATGGCGCGGAACTCGGAGCCGATTACTCGTTTTCCAACACTGGCTTTGGGATTTACGGCAACGTCAACGTTTTAGTCTTTGAAACGCAAGACGATAATGGCTTTAAAACCAAACGCAATTCTCGCTCGCCGGGGTGGGGGACTTTGGGCCTAACTTACGAAGACGATTTTTGGGACGAGATGACTTGGTTCGCGGACTTAAACGCCATGAAAGGCGTGGGGTCCTATTCTTTGAGGGCCAGTGGCTTAGTCGAGCATAGGACCGATTCTTGGGAAATCGCTAACTTTACGATTGGCGTGACAGGCGGCGAAAAGATAAAACGCCATCTGACCATAAGCTTACGCAATATTTTTGACCGTTGGTATCAGGTGGCTAGCCCCTTTAGTCCCTCTAGTCCTTTGCCAGAGGCCGGCTTCCACGTCGTGGTCGCGGCCGGCGTGGAATTTTAGTTTTTTCGCGCCTTTTTTGGTACTTTTTGGCGATTTTGGCTGATTAGGGGCTTAGAGATAAGCCTAGCTCTTCTAGTCAAAATCGCCCTAGAGCGTTTAGCCCTTTAGAAAAACCGATTTTTGGCTTAAAGTTTTTCGCCCTAAGCGAAAGACCTATTCGCGCCGCGCTAGTAAGACCCTGACCAGTTTTTGGCCGTTGGTCGAAAAGCCTTAAAGTCATTTTCGGCTTTTTTTGGGCCATAAGGCCAAAGCCCCCCTCCCCTAACCCTAAAGGCCCCGGTCCGGAAAGCCAAAAAACTTTCGACGCTCATCGACGTTAAGTGGGCGCCCTTATCCGCGATAGAACTCGAAAATCAGGTCCGAGACTGGTTAAGGCGAGCCATTTTGGTCAGCCATAACCTTTCGATCTACGTCGTGGCCTTGACCCTGACCTTTTAAGGATCGGCGCCAAAAAGCTCTGGGGTCAAGGCCATTTTCGTCGCCAAAGCCGCGGGGAGCGATTGTGAGACTCTCCCAAAAATTAAGTCAGGTCCGCCGCGCGTTAGCTCAAAATCGGCCTTTGACCCTCTAAACGCTTTTGGCTTAAGAGACTAAAACCCTGATAAGCCCCCCGCCAATCCCCCTTCGAGCGAAAAAAAAACTCTAAAATGTCCCCGAAAAACTAGGGGGCCCAAAAAATGGCCTCGATTAAGGCCTTAGGCTAAGATCGGCCTCAAAATGACGAAAATTTTAGGCTCACGTATTGACAAACTTAGATATGAGGCTTAAACTTCACATATCGACAAAAATCGATATAACCCCGAAGGCGCCATGACCGAAAACCAAAATATCGCGAAAATTTTTAAAGCTTTGGGCGACGAGACCAGGCTCGCGGTCTTAAAACTCTTACAAAGCGGCGAAAAGTGCGCTTGCGTTCTTTTAGACCGGGTCTTTGTAGGTCAGTCGACCTTATCCCATCATATGAAAATTTTGGTGGAAAGTGGCTTAGTCACGGCCCGAAAAAACGGGAAATGGACCTATTACGCCATAAACCCTATTGAGGGCGAAAAGGCGTGCCAAATTTTACGGGATTTGACCGTGAAGCTTGACGACGGGGTGGATTATAACGCGTGTTGCCGCGACGATCGAGAGGATTAAAGACCTTTTACTGTCCATTTAGGCTAAAAAAGATTTTTAAAAATCGTCTACTATTTATTTAAGGTAAAAAAGATTTTTAAAAATCATCTACTGGCTATTTAGACTAAAAAATATTTTTAAAAATCGTCTACGGGCAATTTAGGGTAAAAAATATTTTTAAAAATCGTCTCAGGTTAAAAAAGTTTTTTAAAAACTGGCGAAAAAAGGATTTTAGTATTTTAGCCAAAAATGGAAGCGAAAATGAGTCAAACGTCAAAAGAGGCCATGGGATTTTTTGAGCGCCATCTAACCATCTGGGTCATCGCTTGTATGGCGATAGGCCTATTTATTGGCGAAATGTTTCCAAAGGCTCCAGCCTTTTTAAGTAAATTTGAGTCCGCCAACGTCTCTTGGCCCATCGCCATCTTAATCTGGGTCATGATTTACCCCATGATGCTAAAAGTGGACTTTATTAGCGTCAAAAACATCGGTCAGAACCCCAAAGGGATTTACTTAACCTGGGTCGTCAACTGGCTGATTAAGCCTTTGAGCATGTTTGTTCTGGCTAGCTTATTTTTTCGGCTGGTCTTTCAAAATATCTTAAGCCCGGACCTAGCCACGGATTATCTGGCTGGGGCTATTTTATTGGGAGCCGCCCCTTGCACGGCCATGGTTTTCGTCTGGAGTCAATTGACTGATGGCGATCCGGCCTATACCGTAGTCCAAGTGGCCACGAACGACCTGATAATCCTCTTCGCTTTTAGTCCCATCGTGGGTTTTCTCTTAGGAATTAGCGAGGTGACCGTCCCTTGGGCCACTCTTATTCTGTCCGTGGTCTTTTTCGTGGCCCTCCCCTTAGCCAGTGGGGCTTTGACCCGTTACTTGGTCATCAAAAGAAAGGGTGAGGCCTACTTTCATAATATATTTATCAAAAAATTTGATCAAATAACAATAATCGGACTTTTACTAACCTTGATTTTGATTTTTTCATATCAAGGTAACGTGATTCTAAAAAACCCTCTCCACATCGCCTTAATCGCGACGCCCTTAATCGCGCAAACTTTTATTATTTTTGGGATCGCTTTCTTGGGGGCGAAATGGCTCAAACTGCCGCCAGAGATCGCCGCTCCGGCCGCTCTTATCGGAGCCTCTAACTTTTTTGAGCTGGCCGTGGCCGTGGCTATCTCAATTTTTGGGGCTAAAAGTCCCGTGGTTTTGGCGACCATAGTGGGGGTCCTGGTGGAAGTTCCCGTTATGCTGACTTTGACTAAGCTAGCCAATAGGAGTCGAAACTGGCTAAAGGGGTCCGCTCAATAAGTCTAAGCGAGGAATTTTAGTGGTATTTATAACTAAAAAAATAAGCGAAGAAGTATAAATGGCAGAAAAAGATTAGGAGACTCAAAATAGATGACATCTTAAAAACTCTTTTTTAATTTTTGAGTTCTCATTTATATACAATATTTGGTGATTGTTATAATTTTAGATTTATATATAGTAGAGTCACGCGCCTAAAATTTCAAAAACAAGGGTTTTTACGAGGCCATCAAAATCCAGGAGACTCAAAATCCCTAAGGGGACTAAAGCGTAAGCGAGAAAACCGCCTGTCCCCTTTGACGAGGGGGGAGACTGGCCGCGCCGCGCCAGCTCCCGCCTTTGAGATTATGTTATCTTTTAAGCGTTATAGTCAAGATTGATTTACTAATTTGGATATCATTATCTTTAAAACACTTGATAATCAAAGTTCTTAAATAAGATAAAGCATTTATTTCTTTATCTATATTATCAACAGAAACGTATAAAGCGAATACGATTTCTTGACCTTTAAATTGGTCAATAGTTATCGCTGACTTATAAGATACTGGCTTTAAAATAACGTTATTATTGGCCACCGCTTCTTTAAATACCTCTTCCAAAAGCCCCGTGACAAAGTCAATTTTAACGTCAAAGAAGATCGGAATTAACAGCTTTCGTAAAACGACTCGTTGGTCGCCGTAGGTCCAGTTGATTATTTTATCGCTCGTAATTTTGGAGTTGGGCACTAAGATGGTGGCGTTTTCTAGGGTTTGGATTTCCGTGGAGTTCACGAATATTTTTTTAACCCGGCCATAAACGCCTTCGACCTCGATCATGTCTTCTTCTTTGATTTGCCGCGAAAACATTAAGGTTAGGCCGCTAATGAGGTTGCCAAGCAAAGCCTGGAAAGCGAAACCTAAACCCACGCTCAAGCCGCCGGCCACCACGGCTAAACTCATAAAGTTAAAACCGATGAGGGCTAAAGCGATAATGCCGTAAACAAGCCAAATAAGGTAGACGGTTAAGGTCTTTATGGGCGAGACAAATTCTTTGGTCAGGCCAGGATTATATTCAGAGTCGGGTAAATGGTCCAAGAAAGCTTGGCTAACGTTTTTTAAAGACCGGAAAAGCAAAAACAAAAAGGAGATCAAAACTACCCGCGACAGCTCAAAGGTGGCGGAACCAATAGTTAAATGTAATTGGAGAAAATCATTAAGGAAAAAATTTAACCCCGGCGCGGATAGAACCCAAGGTAAGGCGCAACCAAAAGATAAAAGACAGGCCAAAGGAATGGCCATGGACTCGAAGACTCCCCGTTTGAGGACTCCGACGTTACTTTTAGGGCGAGGCGGAGCTTGGCCATCCTGAGGTTTGGGGACGGGGGAGGCGTTTGGGGCGGACTTAAATAAAGTGGCCCCAAAAACTTTGATCAAGTCGATGAAGGCCCTAGACAAAATCAAGACGTTGATCAAAATAAACAAAAGCATGAAAACTAAAATGGCGAGCCTTGGGTAGCCTATAATAGTTATGAATAGGGAAATTATAGCGAAATAAATCGAAGACGAGTAAGATATACGCTCTATAAACGCGCTACTTTTCTTCGGTTTGTCAGATTGTTTTTGGTCAGATTGACCGTCGTTATTCGAGGCTCTGAACTCGTATTTTTCAATTTTAAAGAGCCAAATCAGATAAAAAGCTAACGTTAAAGCCCAGACAATAGTCGTGGCCGCGGCTGGAAAATCCACAAAAAGCAAGGTCACGCCAAAGGCGGCGGGCGGATAAATTCGGGCTAAAGGCGAGCGCCTGGCTTTTTCCCTTTCCCTGTTATGGTCCGCCGAGCCCCTAGCGGTCACTCGTCTATCGACCGGGATTTGCCCGTTCGCTTGTCTATCGGCCATTACTTTTTTGTGGATAGTATAATGCCTTAAGCGCCAGCTAAAAGAGGCTAAACCCCAGACGATCATCAAAACGCTCGGGAGTTTCAGAAAAAGAAAATAACCCCCGGTGACTCGCCGGGAGGCGACAAAAAGGGAAAACCCTAAGATCATCCACAGCCAATGGCTTTTGAGGAGCTTGGATAGGGACTCTTTTAAACTAAGCTTGGTTTTCTCAATAGATTTGGTAATCGCGATCCCTAAGGCGAAGGTTAAAGCCATGGTCACGAAAAAGCGAAATAAACAGTCTTTAATCCGGGGCGCGGTTCTGGGCAGAATAAAACTGGCCATGGGACTGTCGTCGGCGAAATTTTGCCACCATTTTTCAATGGCCCGAAAAAAAGCTCTATTAAACCCAAATCTAACCCCCGCCCTCCCCAAGGACTCCAGATAATAGGCCCGCCAAGCCCCGGGCACGCTGGCCTTTATCTCGGTCACGGTGGAGTCGAACCTCGTGGAGATCGCCTCCCCTTGGGCGATAAAAGAGTCAAGTTTGACGTTTAAGAGATCGAGTTGTTTTTGGGCTTTTTCGTAGGTTCGCCGCGGATCGGGCTCGGGAAAATCAGCCGGAATTATCGATATGTCCAGCTCTTTTTTGATGGCCTCTAGATCCTCTTGCTTTTGATCGAGAGATTCGTTAATCCCGACCAAAGGCCCTAAGGTTTGGGTCAGCTGATTTCGCGACTCGAGCATTTGGGCCAAAATGTCTTCCTGCCGAGACGGCTGGGCGCGTAAACTTAAAAATCGCTGTCTTTGGCGATTAAACCTTCTTTGAAACCTCTCAAAGCTATTGCGCAAAGCGTCGCGACCCACGATCTCCCTGACTAAACGGTCGTCATCCGTAATCGAGTTTAAAAGGTAAGTGGTCCGGCTCTGTAAAATTTTGTAGTATTCAGGCTCAACCACGGCTTTGGCGGGATTTATTTCGCTGGTTAAGTCATTTGAGTTTAAGGCCGGGAGCGGCGGCGAGTCGGCCTCGGCGCTCAAATTAGCCGGAGCGGCTGGATCTAAAGGATTGGACGGGTTTAAGCTGGCCGGGTCGGCGCTCGGGTTTGGACTCGTCGAAGACCCAGCGTTAGGGGAGCTGGGGCTTCCCAGGCCAAGATCTGGCGTTTTTGGGGCGGCCAATAGACTCGCCCCTATTAAGGCGGCGATAAGACAGGCGAGGCTTAGGGCCGCGATAGCGGGCCAACGTTTTTTACGCATAAAGGTTACCGCCCCTTATCCAACGACCGACGTTTTTTCCTCGTCCAAGGGGACCATTTTTTGGACGTCGGGCGCGACCGTTTTGACGGACTCCGGGTGGACAAAGATAGGCTCTTTGACCAGGCTCGTTAAGTCTTTGATGTTCGCGACGTTAATGTCTAAAGAAGGGGCGTAAATTACGGTCTCTTGATCCTCGCTTAAAAGCTCTTTGATCCTTTCGCGAATACTCGAGAGGATGGTCACGGACTTTTTAACGTCGGTAATAGTCACGTAAAGGGCGAAAACCATAGAATTTTCGCCGTACTCCTCCAAAACGGCCCAAGGCTCGTCTTCAAGCGGGTTTTTGACGTCAGAAACGCCACGGACCGAGGCCTTGAGCTTTTCGATAACCTTGCCCACGTTGGCCTCGTAAGACATTAAAACCGTAATCTTGCGCCTGGCGAAACCTTGATTGCGGGTCCAATTGATATAGCGGCTAGACAATATATTGTAATTAGGTATAATAACCAGTGATTTTTCTTGAGTTTCGATCTCCGTGGTCCGCATATTGATGGATTTGACGGTCCCAACCACCCCGTCTATTTCAATAAAATCGTCGGTCTTAATCGATTGGCTAAGCATCAAGAAAACGCCGCTTAACAAATTGCCGCAAATCGCCTGGAGACCCAAACCAAAACCCACGCTCAAGCCACCAGCCACCACCGCGAGGGAAGTGAAATTGAAGCCTAAAAGGACTAAAGAGACTATGGTGAAAATAGTCCAAATAGCGTAAGCGTAAAAGATTTTTAAAGGGCCAAGGAAGTTATTTTTTAAGCCTTCGAAAACTTTGGACTTGGGCAGCTGCTCAAGGAATTTTTGGCCAATGATTCTAAAGGAGCGGAAAAGAACAAAGAGGATAACTATAACTACCAGCCGGGACATGGCGAAGGAGGCCCCCCCTATTTTATAGTCCCACTTTAAAATTTCCTTAATCATGTAATCGAGGCCGGGGATGGCCCAGAGCCAAGGGATGGCGCAAGCGAAAGACAAGACGAAGGCCACAGGCGCGGCCATTGACAATAAAATGGTCTGGGAAATCGGGGTTTTTTCCGCGTCAAAAGCCAAATCGCTGACTTTTTTAACCAAGGCCATTAGGGCGCTGGCTAAGGTCACGAAGTTGACCACGGTGAAAAGAACGGTAAAAGTCAAAATCGCGAGCCGCGTGTAGCCCATAAAAGTTAAGGCCAAGGAGGCTAGGGCGAAATAAAACGACGAGCCGTAAGACAATCTTTCCACGAAGGAGGTGAAATGGTCGGCTTGGGTTTTCCGGGACAATTTTAACCAGGCCACGTAGGAGATTAAAATAAAGGCCCAACCCGTAGTCAAAGGTCCAGCCGGAAAATCGACGAAAAGAAAGAAAGTCCCAAAAGCCGCGGCCGGGTAAAACCTGGCTAAAGGCGAACTCTGTTTGGCCAGCTCCAGGCGTGGGAAAGCGGCCACCCTTAACCGCCAGCTCAAAGTGGCTAAACCCCAGACGAGCATCAAAACGCCGGGCAGTTTTAAGGTCAGGTAATTTGAGCCTATATCCATTTTCGAGGCGACGAGCAGCGAAACGCCTAAGATCATCCAGATCCAAGAGCTTTGGGTTATTTTGGCTAAGCCGGGCTCGGCGACGATGGTGGCGGAGGTGGCGGAGGTAAAATCTAAGGCTCCGCCCTTAATTTCGCGATGATGTTTTTCCGTGATCTCGTTGTCATCGCTATCTTTACCTTTGACTTCTAAGAGCAGAACGCCATTTTTAAAATAAAACTTCTTATTCTTGTCATTTATTTTTTCTTCTTTGTCGTCGTTATCATTAATTTTATTAATTAATTCTATGTTTAGTTGTTCTTTATCATCTTTAATATCGACAATATATCCTTTTATAAAAAATAATTTACGTTTTGTAATTACTAAATCGCTTACTATACGTGACTTTACCTTAATATCTATTTCTAGTTTTTTCCCTTGATCATAAATATTTCCGTCATCAAATTCAATAGCGCCTTTTTTTATTACAACATTCTTATTTTTATTTTTTATTGTGTCATTAGGATCATTGATACTTTTTTTCTCTGGTTTTTTTATGTATGACCGGTAGATGACGATGCCGACGAGAGAAGTCAAAGCCAGGGCGAAAAAAAATCGCAGTAAAGCGTCTAGGATCCGTTTTTGGCCTTTGGGGAAAAGTATATAAGAGCCTTCAGTGGAAGCGTAGGCCTTAGCCCATTGCTTAACCGCGTCTATGTCGCTCCGAGCGCGCCTCGCGCCAGGGCCGCGAGCTAAAGAGGCCGCGTAATAAGCTTGCCAGGCCCCGGGAATTTTCTCCTCAATCTCTAAGACGCTTCCCTCCATGTCCTTTAAAATTCGACTGCCCGTCTCTAAGGCTTGGTTCAGCTCAGGGTTGATGGCCGCCAAAGTCTGGCTGATCTGGTCCAGTTCCAAGTTAAACAGAGTCACGGCCGCGGAATCCGTCTCGCCGAGTCCACCTTCCTTGAGCTCATTTTTTAAACTATCGGCCGTGGTTTGTTTCTCTTCTAAAAGCGAGCTTAAAGACTCGAGGGCCGAAATTTCTAAGGTCAGTCTTTCCTTTAAGGAATTAACGTAGGCTTTTAAGCCTTCTAGCTTGCTAGGTTCGTTCTTGATGATAGGCAACCGCTGTTTGACGCGGTAAAAACTCCGGCCCAAGCCCTCTAAGCGCCTAATCAAGGCCCCGTCGCTTAAAATCGTGGCCGCGAACTGGTTAGCCTCCGTAGTTAAGCCGCTCAACTCCTCGATCCTTTGGCGGGTGATCTTGACTAAAACGGAGTCAATGGCCCGGCGCTCGCCATTTTGGGGCGCTTTGGCCTCTTTCGCCGCCCCTTTGGCTGGACTTGGATCCCTCACGGCCTCGGCCGCGGCGTCTAAGGCCCGGGCCTCGGCGGCCGCGGCTTTAGCTTCGGCTTCCAAGGCCGTGGCTTCGGCGGCTTCGGCTTTAGCCTCGGCGGCTTCGGCCTGGTCCGCGGCCGCTTGGGCTTCGGTCGCGGCCTTCGCCGCGTCGTCTGGGATCGAGGCTGACTCGGTCTGGGTCGAGTTTGAGGGTTTTTCGTCGATTAGAGTCGTTTCTTGCGCCCAAAGAAATGTTTTCGCGAAAACTATGAGTGAAAATACTCCCATAAAAGCCACAATAAAGGCTAAATATCGCCAAAAGAGCATAAACCGCATGGGAGTAAGCCTCCAAATTAGGTAATTTTAGATTCTTAACATTTTAAAAAAGGATTTTTCCAGATATTGGAAAGTTATCTACCTATAAAAAAAAGACGCCGAGGCCAAAAAAAGTCGCCCCGGCCTTTTCTGGCTTTTCTAGCCTTATAAGGCCTTAAGACCCTTTAAGCTTTAAGCCAAAAACGCGGCGAAAAACCAAAAAAGACTAATAAAGCCATTTTCGGTTCTAGGTTACGGCTCTTCTGACTTAAGAGACAGTCGAAATTATTCAAGTCAATAGACGCTTAAAGTCAAGTTTAGATCACTGTAGCGCCGCGGAAGTTAATATTCAAGGTTACGAAAAGGCCTAATGGTTTACGCGTAACATAGTCAAAAAAGGCCTTTTAAGGCCAAATTGGCGCTTTTTCGCGGAACCAAAAAGATCCTAAAGCCCGAGCCCAAGGAATAGGGTCGGCCGTCAATCTCCCGCAAAACTAAAAACTTTTGGCCCGTAACGTCCAAAAAATAGCCTTTTTAACGTAATTCAAGCGTAAGGAGGGCGGGAACTAAGGCTATGACCAAACCCTAATCGGTTATAAACACAATAAACGCGACTTGTTCCAGATTACGGAAAGTTATTAACGGAAATGTACAAAATGTGGACCCTCGCAAGGGAAAAGGCTTTCGCGGGCGCGAGTCGAAAATAAAGATTGACGCTTAAAATCAAGATGGTTTAAATTTAACGCCTTCCTTTATTTTAAGCTAGGATTTCTTTAACCGGCGAAAGTTTAAGCTCTTAGCCCGAAAACGCGGCTTTATTTGGGGGGGATTTCGTTTTTTGGGGTGGGCTATTACCGTGAAACATAAATTTAAAAAAATATTAATTAAAAAAAAAGGACAAAGCAATCCACACGCGGGTAAGAGTCAGGAACCACTTAAGCGGAGGGGTCGTCTCGTTTATTTGTTTATTGGAAGTTAAAAAATCTCTAATATTTTATTTTGTAAACGAAAACTTAAAATATACCAAGCCCAGAAAATATTTTGAATTTTGGCTGTCCCGCCAAGAAGGTTTTCGAGATGGGAATAACATTGATGGTCTCGTAAAAACCCCTGTTTTGAAATTTTAGGCGCGTTGCTC
>JAIROO010000241.1 GCA_031257535.1 Deltaproteobacteria bacterium | reverse complement strand
TTAAAAGTAAAAGAAAAAGGGCTTTTTTATCAGCGCGCTTTTATAATAATAGCGCGTTTTGGGTTTGTCCTCAATTGTTATTTGAGAACTAGGAAAAGAGAAAGCCATGGTGGTTTGGCGGGCTTTTGGGGAACAGTTTGGCGGGGGAGGATGGAAAAACTAAACCCAAAATGGAATGGAGTAAAGCGCGCGAACGGCTAACCGAAATTTACGCGTGAACGGTTACAAAATCCCATATATCAATTGACTCTCTTTTAAATCCCTTAAAAAATAACGCGGTTAAATGATATCGCAATTAATAAATTACGTTTACAATCGGTGCTATTTATGAAGCAAATCATTACGTGATTAGGGTATTAAGATAGTTTCCTAAATATCCTGATTTAAAGATAGAAGTTTTCCCCTTGATTTCAATCGCCCTGGTCTAAGGTCTAACTCTTGAAATCCAAAAAAAACCGATATATACTCTAGATGACTTTGGGTGAGCCAACCCGGAAAGTTTCGCTGGCTAATCGTCAGCCATCTTGTTCGTGAGGGTCAACCTTAAGATGAAGCAACAAATTTGGGTGGTTCGGCCAGAACCTAACTTTGTTAATCGCTTAAGTCATTTTTTAGAAAACAACATTGTGGCCATTGGTTGGCCCAATGTGGGCGATTTAAGCCAAACCCAAGGCAAATCGAGTCTCGCCGCTCGTCTTTGCCAGGCTTACCGTCACTATTTAGACGAAAAAAAAGACGACCTGGCCATGGACGTGGGGGTCGTTGACCGTTTCGTCAACCAGATCCAACAAGGTGATTTTGTTCTTATCCCGCAAAATGGGGAAATTTTTGTGGGCGTAGTCACTGGCGACTACGTTTTTCGGCCTGAACTGGGTCACGACGGACCAGAGGCGGGCTATCCTCATTGGCGGGCGGTCCGGTTTTTACGCGACAAACAGCCTTTTTTACCTATCCGCTCCCTGCCTTTAGGGGCGCGCCGGGCCATTGACTGCCGCCTCGCGGTTTTCGCGATCCACGCGGCGGCCCAAACCATGCGCTCTCTTATTCAGGAAGTCGCCTAATAAAAAAGACTAAAAAACTACTAACAGGGGCCTTCTAAGACTAAAAAAAGTTATTTTTAGGCCCCTTTTTTATCCCTTAGACTCCTTCATAATTTCCTCAAAATCCCGGATATTCTGTTCGCAGCTAATCTTATATCGCCCCCCCGCCGCTTCCTTCATGGCCGTTTGACAATGAAATATGGCCTGTTTTAACTGACCAACGTTGCCAAAATATTTGGACAAAAGGTAGTGACCCTTAGCCATCTGGCCATACTGACCAAAAAAACGGCCCGCGTATTCTTGGACCACGGGATAGTCGTCGCCCGCCATCTCTAAGGCCTCGTCGTATAAATTGGCCGCTTCCTTGTTTTTCTTTAAAAGCTCATTGGCTCGGGCCAGACCCAAGGTGGAGGACAAGTCCTTATACTTGGCCCTGGATTTTACGTAGTAGTCAACCGCGGCTTCAGGGTTCCGCCGTCTTAAGGCGATATCCCCCATGTCGACTAAGTAAGCGGCGTTATTGGGATCCAGCTTTAAGGCCTTGGCCATAAACTCATTGGCCAGATTAAAGTTTAGTTCCCGAGCCGCGATCAGGGATAAGCCATGGAGGGCCGCGGCGTCGTTGGGGTTAGTTTCTAAGCGCTTTTGAAAGACGCTCCGAGCCCTTTTGGTCTGGGCCGAATAAGCCAAGACCCGGTCGCGGATGGCCGCGTACTCAGGATCTTGGGGAGCGGGGGGTTTATTGGCTTGGTCAGCGAAGGTGGAGGCCATTCGAGCGGCGAGGCCAGGGTGGGTGCTTAAGTAATTGGGCATTTCCGAGGACAGGTGGTAGCTCCGGTCGTTCATGACTTTAAAGGCCCCGTACATGTCCCGCGGCGAGTACCCAGCTTTAACCATGTAATCGCGGCCTTTGCGGTCAGCCTCGGACTCGTCGGCCCTAGAGTTAGCCAGCATTGATTGAATAGAGGCCCCGATTGACCCTAGCATTAAGGCCTGCCCCAAGGCCCCCGCGTTCTGACCGCCACCCCCGCCAGAGGCTAAAAGAGCTCCAGCTAGGATGCCAGCTAAGGAGGCGATGGAGGCTTTTTTACCCGCCTCTTGCCGCCGCGCGAAGTGACGCGAGGTCACGTGAGCCGTCTCGTGGGCGAGGATGGCCGCCAATTGACCCTCGTTTTGGAGACTGTTAATGGTCTCGGTGTGCAGGTAAATGTAGCCGCCCGGCACGGCGAAAGCGTTTAGGCCATCGCTTCTAATAACGTAAAAATGGAAGGGATAGCTCTGCGGTCCGGCCGCCTTTAAGATTCTTTTGGCGATCCGGCGAACGTACTGGTCCACGATGGAGTCGTTAAAAATAACGCCTTGAGCGACCAGTTGACGGTGGACCTGGCGACCTATCTCCAGTTCCTCTTTCTGGGACACGGCGAAGGCCAGGGTCCCAGAGACTAACCCGAAAGTTATAGCTAAGACCAAACAGATAACTAGTCTAGCGCGCCCTCGTCTTTGAAAAGGCGTCATGGCTTCTCCTTTTGGCCACCGTCTACAACTATTAAAATAGATATAAACTATTGAAAATAGAGGGAAACTTATTAAATATAGAGGGACCTTTACCGCCGACCTAATTTCCGGAAAGTCAAAGCTAAAGCCGCCACCACTAGGATAATAAGCGCCCCGCCGACCCAGGTCCAAGTGGCTCCCGCCCGCACCGTAACCCGAAAATCGAGGTTATTTTGCGATTTTTCCCCTTGAGAGCTAACCGACAACGCGTAATCGCCCACTAAAGCGTTGGGGGCGGGAGTGACGGTCATTTCCACTAAAACCGGCTCCCCGCGACCCGGCACGTCCAGCAGTTTTTCCGGTTTAAACTCCACCCGCCAGTTGTCGGGTTTGATGGGCATAAAGGAAATTTCCTTTTGGGTAGCCGAGCCATCGTTAATCACGTAAAGGCTAACCGTCACCGGTTTACCCACCTCAGTGGCCATGGATAAGAGATCGTTAGCCGTGACCAGCCTAGTCTTATAGGTGCCAGTTAGGTTAATGACCAGATCAGTTACGGCCGTCCCTTGCGGGGTCTCGGCTTTGACGGTTAAAGGATAAGTCCCGACCGGAGCGCGATAGACGGGATTAATGTCTAAGACCACCGAGCGACTTTGACTTTTAGGAATCTGAATCGAGGAGATCTGTTTTTCCTCGTACCCAGGCTTAAAGGTCGCCTCCCAACCTTGAGGGACGCTCGCGATTAGATTGACTAAAGCGTCGTCGGCCACGTTGTTTTTAATGTCTAAGGAAAAAGAAAACCGCCCGTCCGAGGGGCCGCTAATCTCTGGGTAAGAGGTGGTGACCGTAAGGGCTTGGGGACTTTTTTGCCGGTTAGCCACTTTTAAAATGGTTTTATCTTCTATGGTTTTGCCCCCAGCCCGGCTTTTAACCCGAAAAGCCAACTCGTACTCGCCCTCGGGGATCCGATCTTGGCCTGCTGGCGGCCAGAGCAAAAGATTTAAGGTCGCTCTTTCCTCGCCCGCCAAAAAGATCCCCGTAAAAGCTGAGCTAAAGCGGGTAATTTCCGTGGTTAGGCCTTCTGGGGCTTTAGTAATCTCAAAATCAAAAGAGTCGCCCCGAAACCCGGTATTCTGGAGGGTAATTTCCAGACTAATTTCATTTTCAGGGCTTAAAATCTGGCCAGCGTAAGTAAAAGCCGCGTTAAAATCGTAGGCCATGGTCAGGGCCGATTGAGCCAAGGCCAGGTTAGAGCCCAAGCAAAAGTTTAGAAGGCCAAAGAATAAAAAAAAGCCCAAAACCTTTTTCATAACCAAATCCAATCCCTCGCCAATTTTTTGTAATATTATCACGAAAAAAAACCTTTAGCCAAATTTCCTTAGAGGCGCTTTTCGGGCGAGACTATGGAGTTTTGGCCATAAGGCGTGGCCAAATGACCATAGTTCGTCGACCCTTTCCACCTATTTAGGGATTTAGGCCAAACGGAAAACTACCGTTCGCCCTGATTAGGACTTAGGCAGTATTCGTAAAATGTTTAATTTTAAAAAGGAATTATATAAAAAGAGTAAAAGAAGATAATTTAACTAAAACAATTATTAAAAAGCACTATACTCTCTAAAGGCCTCGCTAAAAGTTAACCAGCATCTCTTCAGATTCTTTGACCCCACCAAACACCTCTTCCCGACGCCGACGACAAATGAGGGCGTGGCGATTGTGACAAGCCGAGCTGTTATCGGCCGTGGTTTCGTACCAACAGCATTGGTCCGCCCAATGGCAGTTAGGGTCTTTCGCGTCAAGTTTAGCGTCCTTGCGCGGGCTGATATTGATGGCCATTTCCCACCTCTAAAGGCCAGTTTAGGCGTTATCCGCCTATTAACCTGTCAAAAAACTAAAAAATCCTGACCGCCTCGTTCCTTTTCCCCGAAACGATCAATTATAATGAATGCAAAAACCGGGCCAATTTCACGTTTTTTTAGGGACCCGAAAAAGGAAAGGTCCGCCTACTAGAGAGTCGCGCTCAGCTAAATGCGGGTTTAAGGACCGTAAGTCCTTATAATCAACGCCCAACTTTTGAGCCAGGTTAGCCCAGGTCATAGGTTGGTCAAAGGTCTCCTTGGTTTCGGTAAAGACCCAAGGTTTATAAAGATCTAAAGGAGTTTGGTCAGCCAACCCCCAAAGGGAGCTTTGTTCTAAGACGGCCTTAATAGCCGCGATCCGGTAAACGTAACGCTCGGTTTCCCGGGGGAGTCGCAGCTGATAATAGTCAGCTTGACCCAATTTGGCGATGGCTTTAACGATCCTCGCCTCGCCAGCGTTATAAGCGGCCATGGCTAAGGCCCAACCGCCAAATTTATCCCTTAAAAAGGTTAAATATTTTAAACTCGCCACTAAAGAGGGTTCGGCTAATAAGCGTTGATCCTCAAGTTTATTGACTTTAAGCCCATAACGTCTGGCCGTCGTGGGAATAAACTGCCAAATGCCCGCCGCCCCGGCTGGCGAAAAAACCCGCGGCCTTAAATCGCTCTCCGCCACGGCCAAATACTTTAAATCATCTGGCAGTCCGGCCACTTTTAAAGCCGCTTCCATGGCTGGAAAAAAGCGTTTAGCCCTTCTTTGCCACAGACGGACTTGAGCTTGGTGATTGACGGCTAAAAGGAACTCAGCCTCAAATCGCTCTTTAACCGCTGGTAATTCCAAAGGCAAGGACTCGCCACACAAGGCCATTACCGCTGGTGGCTCAAAATCGACCTTTAAAAACCCAGGCTCCCCCAAAAAAGGGGCGGCGACAAAAACCGATTTTTCTCGTTCTAATCGGCTAACGCAACCATTTGAGCCCAGAAAGGCCAAAATGACCGGGATCAGGACGATTGTAAAATAACGCGCTCGCATGGAAACTAAATTAAAGGGTTTAAGCCCAAGAATCCAAGAGGACTAATGGAGAATCTAATTTCCGAACACAGAAGGATTTTAAGTTTGGATAAACTATAAACCATGGCTTAACCTAAAGGCAAGAGTTTTTTGGCGGATTTGTAAAAAAAATTTCCCCCTCGTCAAGGGCCGGTTCTAACATTTTCGCTAAAACACGTGATTAGATATTAAATTGTGTTTATTAGAAAAATTTAACGACGGCTAATCAAAAAACAAAGGCAATTGATGGACAAGCCTTTTATCAAGCGATTATCGCAAATTAGTTATCGTTTTACCACAACTTTTTTTTTGGGCCAAAAAATTAAGTAACCAAATCCGGGTAACCCGCCCGGTCAGGGGAGTTTTGGGGCTCTCGGAGCTTTTTCGCTTAACCTATAAGAAATCACAATTTAATAATAGTAAATATATTTAGCGTTTTTTAAATTCTGAAGAGTCAATAAACGCTTACATAATAAGACTTAATTAAGTGGCCACCTTACAACTAATTTTTTTAGGGCGACTGGACCCGATAAGGGTAAGGCCTCTGGGCGGGTTAACGCGAGCCATTTTGGTAAGCCATAACGTGGCGATTATCATATTTATAGCAAGGCCAAAGAGGAATGGAGGGGTTCCAGGGTCAGCCTTATCAAGGCCTTATCGCTAATTGAGAATCGTTGGTCGCGTCGCGGCGTTAAAGGTAAATAGCTGTGCTTTTAATAGAATTACCGTATTGTACTGGGGCGTTTACGCCTTCGGGAAAATCTGCCGTAACCCTCTCGCCAAGCTCATTTTCGTAGACCTCGGCCTGATACTCGGTGACTTGGCGATTAATCTTTATATCGAAGACCTGTCTTTTGATTTGGTCCACTAGTCGCCAATTGTGGTTAGGATCCAGCTTGGTCTGGTCGACAGTTATCCG
>JAIROO010000151.1 GCA_031257535.1 Deltaproteobacteria bacterium | reverse complement strand
TTTGCTTTGTCAATAGATTATTTGAGTTATTTTTCTGGGTCCCTTGATTTTCAAGAGTTTTGCCATGTTACTCGCCATAATCCTGGACTTAACATAAGCGAGAAATTTGCTTGGCCGGTGTGTTGAGAGGGAACTGGAAACAGAGTAATAATTCACCATCGCGCCATTTTTCTACTCTACTATATGTATTATTATGTCTTAAACATCAAAAAAATACATCTTTTCCTTGGGCTTCGACGCCTGTCTGTCATACGTTGGAGTTAGCTGGGTAATCCAAGCGGCAAATTAATTAATTTGCCGCTCTTTACTCGAGTCTCTTTGTTTTTTTTTTTGCGGCACACAACTCCTTGTAGGCGGGTAACTCCATAATTAGAATCGCTGGAATTAATATTAAACGGCTTGACAAAGGCGAGGTCAGCGCTCTATTTTAAAAACGCTTGATTTTCATTTTTTAGCCAGAAACCCGTTAACCCGGTTTTTCCGGCCCTCGCTAAACCCGCGATACGCGGCGTCAGAACCTCTTCTTGAGTCTGGCTCGGGGGCGTTTACCGCTACCCGTAAGGAGCCAGGCGTTTTTTTTTCTTGACCTATTATTTTAAGTTTAAGCGCCAAAAGGGTTTCTTTAGGGGGCGATCCCATTTTTGGGGGAGGCCTTCGTGAAAGTTCTAATTTTTGATTGTCGCGATTCTTTTACTTACAATTTGGCCCAAGGCGTAAGCGAGCTTTTAGGGCCGCGCGACCGTTTAACGGTCGCCCGGCCCGAGGCGGTGGACTTGGACCAAGTCGGCGTCTACGACCGTTTGATCCTCTCGCCGGGCCCGGGCGTCCCTCGGGAGACGACCAATCTCTTGCCGTTGATCCAAAGGTGGGCCAAAGAAATCCCCACTTTAGGCGTGTGCTTAGGGCATCAGGCTTTGGCTTTAGTTTTTGGGGCTAAACTTGTCAATTTAAGTCAAGTTTTTCACGGGATTAAAGAAAACGTCCAGTTGACGGCCAAGACCCGGCTTTTTTGGGGTTTACCCACGGTCATCGAGGCTGGCCGTTATCACTCCTGGCTGGTGGACGAGAGCGACTGGCCGGCCGACCTAATAGTGACCGCTAGGGATTCGCGGGGTCAGATCATGGGTCTAAGCCACGCTCATTACGACATTCATGGAGTCCAGTTCCATCCAGAGTCGATTTTAACGCCTTATGGCCCCCAAATTTTAAGCAATTTTTTGTTTCAAAAGGCGGCTTAAGATGGAGTACTGTCAGCCCGAACTTCTCCGAAAAGAAATGAATCGCGCGGGAGCGGCCAGGCGACCATTTCTTTTCGCCGTGAATTTTGAGATGACTAAGGGCCTTTTCGTCCTTGATCCAGACCAACAAAATCAAGTTTTCTACCGGGCCCATGACCTTAGCAATAAAAAAGAAAACAGTTTCCAGCCTCAAGCGGTGACCTTAAAAACTAAGCCCCTGTCGTTAGACGAGTACGCCTTAAAGTTTCAAACGGTGATGGCTGGGTTAAATCGAGGCGACAGTTACCTAGTCAACCTAACCGTGGCCACCCCGATTGAGTGCTCTTTAAGTTTAAGCGAGATCTTCGCGGCTAGTTCCTCGCCTTACCAATTATACGTCCCGAACGAGTTTGTTTGCTTTTCCCCGGAAAGGTTTGTTTTGCTTAAGGAAGGCCTCATCTCCACTTGCCCCATGAAAGGGACCATTAACGCCGCCATCCCTAACGCTAAAAAGGTTATCTTGGCCGACGAAAAAGAATCGGCCGAGCACGCCACCATCGTCGATCTCCTCCGAAACGATTTAAGCTTAAGCGCCAAGGAAGTGCGAGTCAAACGCTACCGCTACGTGGAACTCATCGAAACTCGGCAAAGGTCTATTCTGCAGGTCTCCTCGGAGATTGTGGGGCTCTTGCCCGAGGGTTACTTTAGCCATTTAGGGGATATCGTTTTTCGAACCTTGCCCTGCGGCTCTTGCTCTGGGGCCCCGAAAGAGTCGACTTTAGACATTATTCAAAAGGCGGAAAAGGAGCCGCGGGGGTTTTACACCGGGGTTTTTGGGGTCTTTGACGGCGAGGTTTTGGACTCGGCGGTTTTAATTCGCTTTATCGAGCGAACCCCCCAAGGCCTGGCCTTTCGGAGCGGCGGGGGCATTACGGCCTATAGCGATCTTAAAAGCGAGTACCAAGAAGCCTTGGATAAAATATATTTGCCTTTTGTTTAAATTAGGAGCCCTAAGCCGCCAATGAGTTTTAGGTCAAAACCCCTTGAATTTGTGGAAACTATCAAATGGGATGGGTCTAGCTATCGGAATCTGCCTTTTCACGCGGCTCGTTTGGGGCGAACTTTTCAAAAATATTTTGGCCAAAGTCCAGGATTTGACCTAGAAAAGGCGCTGCCCACTAATTTAGGGGCCGGGGTTTGGAAGGTTCGCTTAATCTACGCGAGAGAGAAGTTTTCGGTGGAGGCGGCTCCTTACGTTTATCCGGTCATAAAAAGCGCGGAGTTAGTGGCCACGGATCTTTATTACGGGGAGAAATTTACGGATCGGGCCGAGCTAGCGGCTTTAAAAGCCCAAAGTTTAGCCGACGAGGTTATTCTAGTTAAAGATGGTTGGCTCACTGACGCGACGTTCACGAACTTAGTTTTTCAAGATAAAGGAGATGGCCGGCTGTACACTCCTGACCCGCCTCTTTTAGCGGGGGTTAAACGCGCTTTTCTTCTTAGCTTAGGCTACCTAATTCAAAGGCCCATCGCCCCGGCTGACTTGAGTCAGTTCGCGAGGGTCGGGTTTATTAACGCCTTAATCGACTTGGAAGACGAGATATGGTTGCCCATAAGCGCGATTTGGCCTTTGAAGGCCAAGGAAACCTCGGCCCATGTTCTTAAAGGTTAGCTTTAGAAATCGAGGGCGTTTTTGGCCAAGGCTGGTTGAACCCTAAGGCGATAAAACGTCAAAACGCCAAAAAAAGCCTTCGGTTTTTTTGGGGGACGTTTAAGGCCAAAACCCCTTTTTTAAGGGCCGAGAAATTAGATTTCGGCTATATATGGTAATTACGCGATTTATTATAGACTTATGTAGTAGCGTCGCTCGTCTAAAACCTTAAGACAAGATTTGACGAACTTTAGCCTATTAGCTTAAAGGCTTTTTCAGCGCCAACTTTCCTCCCCTCGGAAAAGCTCCCAAAAGCTCCGCCCTTGACTATGAAAATTTTAATCGCCCCTTTTTGGTCTGCTAGAGGGGATTTTTAAGCTAAAATTTTAGATAAAAAATCGCTGTTAAGTCATTAATCAAGCCTAGTTTTAGCCAAAAAATCACCGTCGCGTCTTTAACCAAGCCTAATTATAGCCTTAAAAATCTCTCTTAAATGATTAGCCACGAATAACGGTAGCTAAAAAATCTTTAGTAGATTATTGGGAAATCTTAACTATAGGCGAAAAAATAGCTTGTGGTTTGTTCACAAAGAGTAATTTTAGCTAAAAATAAGCTGGCTAGTTCTTAATAGCCAAATTATTTCAAAAAATAGCGTTTAAAGGCGGATAAAAATGCTTTTAAGTTCGCTAAAAAAACTGACCGTCCTTGGCTAGCGACCAGGCCGCTAAAAGGGTCGCGGCCGGTCTTCTGGGGCGTCTAAACTCTAACCCCTTTTTCTAGTCGCAAGGCCACTCGCTGGGCAAAACCTTTATTTTGGGTTTTTTCGCGATCCTTTTTTGGCGTTTTTTTTTCTCGGCGGATTCGCGACTATTATAATAGTTGTAGATAGGGTCGATAGTGGACAGGGCCAAAAGTGGATAGGCCAAAAAAGTGGCTAGAGCCTAAAGTCGTCTCCCCGCCCTTAACGCCCTAAAATTAGACCGACTTTTTTGGCCTAACCGGCAAAGTTTTGGCCCTGACCTAAAAAGGCGGTCGAGGTTTTTTGGCCTCAGATTTGCGTACAAAAAAGCCAGGGCTAATTTTGGCTTAAAATTTGCGTCAAAGGGGAAAATAAGGTACTTTAAACGAAACCCGTCCTGTTTGAGGGGGGACCTTTAGGACCCTAGAGTTCTTAACTTGTCTTTTTTGGTTCGGGCCCACGCCTTCTTTTTGACCTCAGCGGATCTAAAAAAAAGTTTGTAATGTCGATTTTTTGGGACTTTATAAATCTTTTCTCCCTGTTGGGGTTGTTTTAGTATCTATTCGTCCTGGCCAATCCATATTAATATCGCGTAAGTTATTTTTTGGAGGTTTTTATGCCCGAATCGGCCCTTTTGCGTAAAACAAAGATCGTGGCGACTATTGGCCCCGCCTCTAGCGACCCGGCGATTTTGGCCAAGATGCTTGAGGCCGGCTTAAACGTGGCTCGCCTCAATTTTTCCCATGGCGACCACGCTTCCCACAAGGCTACCATTGTCGCTTTAAGGCGCTTGGCCAAGGAGCGGGGTCGGGAAGTGGGCATTCTGCAGGACTTAAGCGGCCCAAAGATCCGTTTAGGGGCCATTACGGAGCGGCGTTTGGAGACTGGCCAGACCGTAACCTTAATTAAAGGGTCAGGCGATTCCCCGCCAGGCGTTCTGACCGTTAATTACGACTATTTGGTCGACGACGTGGAGATAGGTAGCCGGATCCTTTTAGCCGACGGTCGCTTGGAGCTAAAGATTATTGATAAAACCGTCGACGGTTTAGAGGCCGAGATTTTAACCGGCGGGATCATTAGCGCCCACAAGGGGGTCAATCTCCCGGAGTCCAACCTCCAGATTAAAGCTTTTACCGACAAAGACAAATCCGATCTCATCTGTGGCTTAGAAGCGGGAGTCGATTTTGTGGCCATGAGTTTTGTTCGCCACGAGGACGACTTAAAACCCATCCGGGAGATGATTAATCGCTCCTCGAGCCCGCCTCTTTTAATCGCTAAAATTGAAAAACCCCAAGCTTTAGAGCGGCTGCAAAACATTTTGGACGTGGCCGACGGCTTGATGGTCGCCCGGGGCGACTTAGGGGTGGAGATGGCTTTAGAAGAGGTTC
This sequence comes from Deltaproteobacteria bacterium, assembly GCA_031257535.1. Lineage (GTDB taxonomy): Bacteria > Desulfobacterota > Desulfarculia > Adiutricales > Adiutricaceae > JAIROO01. Next base: position 22,671 of record JAIROO010000151.1, on the reverse strand, counting down.
CTCTTATCCAAAAAGAGCTCATTGAGGCGGCTCGGCGCAGGGGTAAGCTCGTCATTACCGCCACCCAGATGTTGGCGAGCATGGTCAATAGCCCCAGACCGACGCGGGCTGAGGTGACTGACGTGGCCAACGCCATTTTAGACGGCACCGACGCGGTCATGCTTTCCGACGAGACGGCCGCGGGTCAGTACCCGGTGGAGTCAGTGGCTATGCTGCACAAAGTGGCCTTAAAAGCCGAGCCGCACATTGACTCGGCCCGTTTTATGGACGAGAAAACCGATAAGAACCTTGAGAAGATGGGGGCCAGCATCACTAAGGCCGTCTCCATCTTGGCTCGCGACCAAAAGGCTAAGACCATCGTGGCTATCACCCAAGGCGGATCGACGGCGAGGTTAGTCGCCCACTATCGGCAGCCAGTCCCGGTGGTTGGCATGACCTCTAGCCAAACGACTTTTCGGCAGTTGACTCTGTCCTGGGGGGTCATTCCGGCTCTGGTGCCGGCTTGTGACTCCATTATGCTTCTTGAGCAGTTAGCCAGCGAGTTTGTGGTTCGGAATCATTTAGCCCATAAAGGCGACGTGGTCTTTTTAACCTGTGGATTGCCTCTGCAGGTGAGCGGGACCACCAATTTAATCAAATTGTTAGACGTGGGCGAGGTTTGTTAAAAGGGAGCTAATTAAGTCTCGTTAGTTTCTAGACCCTAAATATCGCGCTTTTTAAGGGTAATTTTGGGGTTAAGGCGCAAGATAGCCAAAGACCTAAGGGTCTAAAAAGCTAAAATAGGCCATTTTAGTTAAAACCCTATCTGGCCGATAAGATAATTGTCTAAAAGGCTTTGGCCTTTAACTGGCCTTTTTTTTATGATCGCGCTCGAGTTAAGGCGCGCTCGAGTTAAGGCGCTCTCGAGTTAAGGCGCTCTCGAGTTAAGGATGGTTTATTTCATGAGCCAAAACGACCTCCCAGCCCAGGTAACCATAAACGCGCCCTCGGCCAATAGCGTCGTGTTGGTAAAAATTTATCCTCCAGACGCGACCTTGAATATTAACGTGACCTCCGAGGGCGACGCTTTGGAGGTTAAGGTCTGTCCAAGGGGCCGGCGGGTAGAGGTTAAAGTGGGCTCGGCTAAAGACGAGCCCGAAGAAGACTTAACCCGAAAGATTGAGCCTCCGCCCGACTTAAAAGCTTCGCCGCCTAGCTCGCTCGACAGTGGGTCAAGCGCGGCTGATTCGGCTTTAGTGGTGGAGGCGACGGATATTAATATAGTCGACGACGTGGATTTGGAGTCTCTTTCCAGCGCGACGGCGGTTTACGACGACGCGGTTTTACCTTCAATAGAGCCTGGGCCCGTTACGGCCGATCTCGAAGCCGACGAGGAGCTAGCGGCTAGCGACGAGGAGATAGCGATAAGCGGCGAGGTAGCCGCGGACTTAGAGGCGGACTTTGAGCCTGGATCTAGCCTAACCGAGTCAATCGAGACCCCTATAGACGATCCTTCCGTCCCGGTCGTCTACCGTGACCGGGACGGGACCCCACCCCCGGTCGTGGTTTTAGAATCTTTGGCCCAACTAGCCGAGCCTGAGCCCGCCCCGATTAGAGACGATCCCAAGGCGGACACGGACCTATTAATCGCTCCTCCCTTTGGCCCACCCTATGGTCCGCTCGCGGGGGAGCCTAATGAGTCCAGCTTGGATTCGCAAGAAGAGCTCCCCGAAGATCCAGCTTTGAATTCCGCCTCTTTAGCGTCTTTGAGCGATTCCTTGTCCTTAGAAAGCCTCGACAATCAGAGGGAGGACTCGCCGGACTTAAACCTTAAAGACCTAGAGCGGCCCTTAGACGACGAAAGCGAGACTAGCTATCCCGAGGACCCTTCGCTGGACGACGATCCTAATAGCGGTCTGGCCTTAGATCCAGCTGATTTGCCGGAGACGGCTTTAATGGAGTCGTCTTTAATCGCCGCGGTCTTAGGGGGAACGACGATAAACGAGCCTCTTGACGCGGAGTTCGCTTTAGACGGCGCGGAGTTAGACGATTCTAAAGGCCCCCCGCCTTCTAACCAACCACCTTTAAGCTCGTCCGCCGCTAGCTCGCCGTCTTTAATCGAGCCGGTTTTAGCCGCCTCTTCTTTAATCGACGACCCCTCTTTGGCTTTAGGCTCGGTCGAAGCCCAAAGCGACCAACCAGCTCCTAACGGTTTAGCCTTTGAGCCGGAAGACACCAATTTTGACCAGGCCAACGCTGAGCGGTTCGCGACTGAAGAAAATGAACTCAAAGAACCTAAAGAACCCGTGACTTCGGACCCCGCGACTTCGGAACTCCAGGCATCGGAACTCCAGGCTTCGGAACCCCAGGCTTCGGAACCCCAGGCTTCCGGTCGTTTGGCCCCAGACACCTCCACCGCGGTCATCGTCAACTACTTAGAGGACGCCGAAGACAGTTTTTTTGAGTTCGAAGGCCAGGCTAGCGTCCTAACCGAGGAAGAGGACTTGGATATCGATCTCTTGGATCCAGTCTCCACGGTCGGGGTTTTGGCCGCTAAACCCATGGTGCCGGCCGTAAGGAAAGCCATCAATGTCCTTACCGACTAAATCTTTTGGGTTTTTCCCTTTAAGTTTGGTCTTGGGCTTAGGTCTTTTCTTAGGGCTCAGTCAAAATGTTTACGCCCAGCCCGATCCCTCTGGCCGCCCGTTAAGCGCCCCCATGGTCGCGACCGAGATTGAGGCTCGCTTACTCCGCGATCCCTCCTACGCCACCATCTGGAACGCTGGTTACGACCTTTACCGTTTACACTTACGCCACCAGGACACGGCCTTGGCTATCCACCGGGGATATATGTCGGTCATGGGGCGGGGACTGACTAAAGAGGCTAATTTAGCTATTAGGCAAGCGGCCATTTACTGGCAAAAAGTCCATGACTATGGGATAACTAACGTGCCAGTGGGGGTGGACAATAACTGGCGAGGCCAGATATACTATGGAGACGGTTACTGGACCACTTTAAAAATGCGGCGGCCAGTGGGGGGCCCCGCGCCTTTGATACATAACCCCAAAGGGCGAAAAAAAAGGGAGCCTTACCGCGGTCGGCCTAATAACCCTTATCCAGGCCCTTATTACCCTGGGGTCTATCCGCCTTAAGAGTTTTTTTAAGCTTAGTGGTCTTAAGTTTAAGGTTTGTAAGGCTTGTTTTAGATTATAAAAAACTTAAATTTAATGTTTTTATGATTGTTTTAAGACTTTAAATGTTTATTGCGCTTGTTTTAGATCCGAAAGTTTTTTTAGTCTTGTTTTAGCTCCTAATGGTTTTTTTAGGCGAGATTGTTTTGGTTTTGGTTGGTAAGATCTAGTGGTTTTTGACGTAATTGTCGTAGGCGGTGGGCACGCGGGCTTAGAAGCTTCCTTAGCCGCCGCCAGGTTAGGCTTAAAAACTCTTTTAGTGACTCAAAGACTCGAGACAATTGGGACTTTGTCCTGTAATCCCGCGTTTGGGGGACCAGCTAAAGGCGGCTTGGTTCGAGAAGTGGACGCTTTAGGTGGCTACTCTTCGAGAGGAGCCGATGGAGCGGCGGTCCAGTGTCGAGTCTTAGGCGAGAAAAAAGGTCCAGCCGCTCGAGCCACCAGAAACCTGGTCGACCGAACAACTTATAATCTTTTGGCTAGACAGTTCGCGGCCAAGGCTCAAGGTTTGACGCTTTTGGCCGGGGAAGCGCTTGAGGTTTTAACCCAAAACGGGCGAGTCGCGGGCTTAAAATTAGTCGACGGTCGGGAGTTTAAGGCCGGGGCCGTGGTCTTAACCGGCGGGACTTTTTGGAATGGCCGGATTTACCACGGTTTAGACTCTGAGCCCGGCGGTCGCGTGGGCGAGGGTCCAGCTACGCGCTTAAAAAGTTCTTTGTTAAGCTTAGGCCACCGGGTTGGTCGCTTGTCCACGAGCACCGCTCCTAGGCTTTTAGTTAAGACCGTGGATTTTTCGGGTTTAGAGGAACAGCCGGGCGATCCCAAAGCCCGACCTTTCTCCGCCTTAAGCGGGCCCCCCAAGAATCTAGTGAGCTGTTATCTTACCTGGACCAACCCCAAAACTCACCAGATCGCGCGCGACAACATTAAAACCTCTATTATTTACGCCGACGACAACCCGGTTAGCGCCGGTCCTCGTTACTGTCCCTCCTTTGAGGATAAGATCCATCATTTTCCGCAAAGATCTCGGCACATGGTTTTTTTAGAGCCAGACGGGCCGGATCTGATCTACCCAGGCGGCCTTCCCACTGGCCTTGCGCCGAGCGCTCAACAGGCCATCATTAACTCCATCGAAGGCATGGAGAAAACCGTTATCGCCAGGCCCGGTTACGCTATTGAGTATGATTTTTGCGACCCTACCCAATTAGCCCCGACCCTAGAGTCTTTACTAGTCCCTGGGCTTTTTATGGCTGGTCAGATAAACGGGACCAGTGGTTACGAGGAGGCGGGCTCTCAAGGGTTGTGGGCCGGGGTAGGGGCGGCTTTACGAGCCTCGGGCTCAGAGCCTTTTTATTTAAAGCGAAACGAGGCCCTTTTGGGAGTCATGCTCGACGATCTGACCGTCTTAGGCGTGGTTGAGCCCTATCGGATGTTTACGAGCCGCGCCGAGTGGCGCTTACTCTTGCGGGAGGACAACGCTGATTTAAGGTTAGGGCCTATCGCCTTACGCTTAAATCTCTTGGATCCAGAGCGAAAGGCCTTACTTACGGCTAAACGGCGGGGTTTGGCGGAGGGTTTGCGGCTCTTAAACTCGGTCCGCTTAAGCCTAAGCCAGTTAAAGGATCTAGTGAGTCGCCATCCCATCGAGGACAAGGACAAGTCGGAACTGGGTAATCAACTCGCGGCGGATTTTTTAAAAAGACCCTCGGTTAAACTTGATTACTTACGCGAGGCGCTACCCGAGTTAGACCAGATCCCCGTTGCCGCTTTTCTGACCATAGAGACGGAAATTAAGTTCGCGGGCTACTTGACTCGCCAAGAGCGCGAGGTCAAACGGCTGGCTAATCAAGAAAATCTTGATTTACCCAAAAACCTTGATTTTCGGGCCGTGCCAGGGTTGTCCCGCGAGGCCGTGGAGATCTTAGATCGGGCCCGACCCTTAACCTTAGGTCAAGCCTCTCGCTTAAGGGGCGTGACCCCAGCCTCGCTCTCGGCTTTAGCCATATTCCTGCGTAAAAAAGCCGCTTAGAGCTTAAGACTCGACCCTCACTAATTATTACCATAACATCTTGAAATTTATAGTAAAATCGTCTTGACCCCGAAAAAGCGGAAAGGCGTTTTTTAGGTCGCGAAAAGGCTTCTTTTAGGCTTAACGTCTTGAAATTAATAATTAAATTATTATTAGAAAAGAGCTGGCCTTTTTTGGCCAAAAAAGCCAAAGGTTTTGAAGGAGCCGCGTTAAGGCCATGGGGGGTCGCAAAGCCAAAAAAGGGGGCTAAGTGGGCTTTTTAACTTTTTGGGGCTAATAACTTCTATTATTGAGCGTCAAAAAAGTTCGCCAAATCCTCGCCTTTCTCCACCCCACTCCTTATTTAAAAGTTTCCGACCGCAAGACTTAGAGATCCTCATTTTGGTTTTTTGGCCGTCGCGGGGCCAAAATTCAAAATTTAACTCCCCCTTTTTAGGGTGGGGTCTTAGGGGTCAATCGCTACTTAAAAACCAACCATTCTAAAGTCCCAAGGGCTTTGAGGCCCAAAAAACTAGAGGCGAGCGACGGAACAATAAAGATCGACCAAAAAGAGGAGCTAATAGCCTTAGGCGCGACAAACCAGCGAGAAGAGCTTTCTTAAAAGTTAACGTACTGATTTTGTTACATTTTTAGGCGGTAATTGACAAGGTCGCCCTTAAATCGCCTCTAATCCAGCCGAAATGAGTAAGCCGTCCTAGACCAAAGAAAAGGGTTTGTCGTCTAAAAGGCGGCGAAAAAATCAATGGCCACTAAAGGCTTAGGGCAAAGGGCTAAGGGCTAAAATATTTATAGGCTTTTTTGATCTAGGGCTAAAATTAGGGCTTTCAAAGAATATTAGTTCTGGTCGTTTAAGTTCAGGCGTTGTTTGTTAAGGAGGAAGAAAAGGCGCGATAGACCAAAAAAAGCTAAAAGCCTGTTTCCCTCAATTAAAAAAGGCCATAAAGGAGCCGGGCCACTTGCGCTTTGGTATTAGCGAAACGCTAAGCTAAAAAGCTCATTGAAAAGGTAACATCTTGATATTATTTGAAATATTATGATGATGAGGTTAAATTGGCCCTTAAAAATTTTCTTAGTTTTTCCTTTGTTTTTGTTGGCCATCTAAAAATGGGTTTGGCGTTTTTGACTAAAAAACCGCAATAATCGCGAAAAAAACGTCTTGCCGCTTACAAAAGTCGTCTTATAGCTTACCAAAAAGCCATCTAGCCGCTAACCAAAAACCGTCTTGTCGCTTACCAAAAAGCCGTCTGGCCGCTACTTAAAAAATCATCTTGTCGCTTGCCCAATGCCGTCGGCCGCTGACCAAAAACCGCCTTGTCGCTGACCAAAAGCCGTCTAGCCGCTACCAAAAAGGCGTCAGGTCGCGACCCAAAAACCGTTTTGTCGCTATCCAAAAAAACACCTGCCCCCCCCTATAGAAATGTCTGATAAAATCTCAAAATCGTTGAGTAACTATTGGGCGGCCGATATTTTTAGTCTTTTGGATTAGCGACAAAGGCTCTGTCGTTAGTTCAGCGCGAATTGTATATTGGCTTTTTTTTGGCCTAAAGACTGACCCCAAAAAAATTGTAATTTGAAATGTTAAGTACCTGTTATTGTATTACTATTTGTTATTATTCAAAGGGGAGATTAGGTCGGGCTAAATGTTTTCGACCGTTTTTATTAGGGCGAGTCCAATCGAATTAGACAAAGACTTTTTTTGGCTTTAGATACTTTATTGAAAAAAGCCGGCGAAAAAACAAGGATAAAAAAGCTTGGGGCTAAAAAACTAAATGACTAAAAACGAGCGAAGTAAAAATTTTAAAGCGTTTAATTAGTTCAAGGCTCTAAGGCCATAGAGGGGTTAAAAAGAATCGCCCTATACGCCTTCTAAGCTTAGATTAACGAGATCCTAACGAGTTTTTGAAAAAGGCGAAGAATTTTTTTTAAGTTGGTAAATGAAAAGACTAAAAAAAAAGTTGAAATTTTAGCTTTTCGCGTGATTTTTTTCTTGCAGAACACAACATTTTATGGCATGATATGTTAAAATTATTTTTTCGGTCGCGATATAAAGTATCGGCGACTTAAATCTTTGGTAATTTAATTCGAGTTCAATCAACTGACCTACGGCCTGAGCCCAAATTAATTACCTGTTTTCGAGAAACGCTGGTTTTTTTTACTAGCGACTTAAATAATAAGGGTTAGCCTGGTTCGCGCGACTAGGACCCACGCGAGGTAGATAATGAATTCTATTTTACTTCCGGATCTTGACGAGCAGCCGGTCGCTCCTGACGAAGTGGGCGAGGTCGCTCCGCGCCGTTTGGTCAAAGGCCGGGCCACGAGTAAAGACAAACCCCCGGCGAGGCAAACTAAAGCCCCCGCCAAAGCCCTTAAGCCTAAAGCCACTAAAGTTCCCAAAGCCGCCGCTAAACCCGCGCGGACCGCTAAAGTGGCTAAACCCGCGAAAGCCGTCAAGGGCGCAAGGACGGCGAAAAATCCAGCCGCGAAAACCTCTCGAGCCGCTAGCGGCGTCAAAGCTGGTCGAGGCGTAAAAGCCGCGCCCGCGAGAGCCGCCAAAGCCGCCAAAGCCGTGAAAGCCGACAAAGCCGGGTTCCCAAGAGCCTCGAGAGGCGTCAAAGCTGGCCAGGTCGCGCCCGCGAGAGGCGTCAAAGCCGGTAAAGCCTCGCCCGCGAGAGGCCTCAAAGCCGTTAAGGCCGACAAAGCCGTCAAAGTCGTCAAAGCCGCTAAACTGACGAAAGTCGGAAGAGTCGCGGCCGCTAAAACCGCGAAAGCGGCTAAATCCGTTAAAGAGGTTAAAGTGGCTAAAACCGGCAGAGTCGCCAAAACGGGCTCAATCGTCAAAGCCACTCGCGCCACTAAGAACCTTAACTCCGTCAAAGGAGCGACTGGCCGCGCCAAAGCCGTTAAAGAAGCGACTGGCCGCGCCAAAGTCGTCAAGGCAGCGACCGGCCGCGGCAAAACCGTAAAAGAAGCGACTGGCCACGCCAAAGCCATTAAAGGAACGACTGGCCGCGCCAAAGCCGTTAAAGGAACGACCGGCCGTGGTAAAGCCCCGCAAAACGCCACTACTTTAGGTGGCGGGCGTCAAGCGGTTAAAGTCGCTAAACCAAAGGCCCTAAAGGTTCCCAAACCCATCGACGGTCGTCGTCGGCCTACCAAGAAAGTCTTAAAGGTTCTGCCTTTACCGGATAAGCTGGTCCTCGCCGCTGTCCAAGAGCCCACTCTTACGGGCAAGGCCATTAACGATTTTCGGTCGGGTATTGAGGTTAACATGCGGTCTTTCGCCGATCTGTTGGGCGTTAACCCCGCGACTGTTTTCCGGTGGGAAACTGAACGCACCAAGCGGATTCAGTCCAGCTCCCATCAAAAACTAAAAAATTTGGTCAACAAGGTCATCAATAAAAAACCCGTGAAGATCCTTGGCTAAGGCTTTAGCCACTTTGGCCAGCTCGGTTTTTTTGTCTTTTCAAAGGGGTCGTCTCGACGGCCCTTTTTTTTATGATTTTCGCTGAAAAAACGCTAAAGAGCTTTTTTGGCTTAGGGGGAAATTTAGCTCTTTTTGGCTGGGAGACAATAAAAGACCATCGCAAGCCAAAGACCAATAGGCCAAAGGCCAATAGGCCAAAGGCCAATAGGCCAAAGATCGCCAGGTCAAAGATCGCCAGGTCAAAGACCACCGTAAGGCCAAGCTAAGCGTAAGGCCAAGCTAAGCGTGAGGCCAAGACCTTCAGATTAAGCCTTCCCCTATCGCTTCATTATCCTTAAAAACTTCAAGTTTTCTTTGCCAAGGTTACGTATGAACAACTCAAATCGAAAAAGAGGGGGTAATTTTACGGCTGGAAAGAGTTAAAGGCAAGGGGCGACTTTGGGAAAAGCGGTTTCTTTTTCGATCTCCGCTAAAAGGTTGTAAGGCCCAATTTTCGGGCCAAAAGCTTTGGCGGCTTTAGTCAACTTAGCTCTGCCCCGGGGGACGTCTAAAGGCCCGTTGGGGGAAATGAGCACGGCGTTACCGCTCCGAGAGCCATAGAAAAGCAAAGAGGGCTCGTCAAAAACTTCGGCCGTAATGGTTAGTTGGTCCATAAAGGCCGCGGGTTTGGTTCGATGGAGGTTTTGCGTTAATAAGCCGTCCTCTTTTAAGACTCTTCGGGTAAGCTTTAAAAACGTCGTGGTGGCTAAATGCTGGGGGATATAGTAGCCGTCAAAGGCGTCGTGCCAGATGACGTCTACGGATTCTGGCCTTAAAAAGGTTAAGTAGTCGAGGCCGTCGGCGATTTCCACCTTCACGTTGGCGCCTGGGTTAAAGTCAAAGTAAACGCTGGCCAGTTCCACGACTAAAGGGTCGATCTCCACCACCGTCAGCTGATGGTCGGGCAGATAAAGCTGGCACAGGCGAGGGATGTACCCACCGCCTAAGCCTAACATGACGATATTTCTAGCTTGAGGCCTTAAAGCCAAGGACAAAAAAAACAGGCCTGGGTATTCAAAGACGGGAGTTAAAGGGTTCTTAATGAGGATCGAGGTCTCCGCTTCTTGATTGTCGCCCATATACATCGTCCGGGTTCCATTGTCGTCGATAATGGTAATACGCGCGTAAGCCGAGTCACCCTCAAAAATGATTTCAGGTTTGGAATTAAAAAACATTAAGCTCCTGCCTTAGATTAAAAGTTCCTTCGTCCTCGTCCGCCTCGGTCTGGCTAGCTTTTGGTCCTTTAAGGGTTTTTTTGGGTTAACCGGCGGACAATGGCCTTGATTACCTAACTCTCTTTTTTTAGCGACCTTAAGGGTTTTTTGGCCCGTTAAGGCCAGGTCATTAGGCCTCTCTCAGGGCGTTCAACCCAGTCTAAGGGACCTGAGCTGGGCTCGCCTTGGCCGCGAAAGTTTTTACTCCATTTAAACGCGACAGGCTCGCTCCCGTCAAGAGAGACGGACAGGTGGGCCGAGTTTAATAGCTCCCCTATGGTCCGGGCCCCTTGATAACCTTGATAACTAATGGCGGGGGTGGGCTCGGCTTTTAGGGTTAAGACCCCGGGCTTTCGAATAAAGTTAGCCATGACGTCGGTCAGCTCGCGGGAGTTTTCCAGATAATTTTCTAAGTTTAGGGTCAAAAAAAGGCCCAACCCAAATATAAGCCTTTCTTTTTGAGTTACGGCGGCGTTAGGAGGACTGGTCTTAGGGTCATAACTATTAATGATCCGCTCGGTTAGGCCCTGGTCTTGGACGCGTAGCTGGGTCTTTTTTAAGGCTAAATCTTTGACTCCGAGGGGAACGTCGCCTTCAGAAAAGGCCGCCTTTAAGCTTGTTTTACCCAAAGACTCGTAAAGGGTCGGGGTGAGACCGGCCACGTCTAAGCTAAAAGACAGGCCCAAAAGGTTTTCCCACTCCGAGGCTATTTCTAGCTGGTAAACCCGCTGGTCTGGCTCGTAACCAGCCTGGGCGGCGACGTTAAAGCGACCCGCGTCTAAACCCAAGGCCTTAACCTGGCTTAAAAACTGGGACTTTTCCCCGTCCTTTGGGCTCTCGGCCAGAGAGTACCAGCCGTTAACGAAACGGGCGGCTAAGGCGTACGGCTTTTGGCCAGCGGTAATGGACAGCTCGCCCTGGTCGACTTGGGCGGTTAGAGGAGGAGCTTTTAAGTTCAAAAGCTTTAAGTGGCTCTCAATCGTGACCCCGCCTAAGAAGGCGTCCTTTAAGGTTACCAAAGTCAAAAGGTCCCGGGGATCGGGGGTTTGGGGATTGAGGTTGTCATTAGCGACCAACCGTTTAGCGATTTTTTGGGCTATCTCTTGAAAGTCTAAGTAGCGGATGGTCGCGTCGCCTAAGAACAGCTCCCCTAAAGGGGGGGTCTCGTTTTTTTTGGTCGCTCGATCTAAATTAGCTAAACCAAAGCTAGGGTCTAACCACAAAGTTAAGTTTCTTAAACCGAGGTTATTAAAAAAGCCTAAGCCCGCTTCCCCCGCGTGAGCCAGTTCGTCTAAGCGGCCGCTTAAGGCGTAACCTTTAGCGTTTAAGCCAAACGAGACCCCGCCAAGGTAACTGCCCCGGCCAAATATTAGGCCCTTGGGACCACGCCTAGGGCTGACCGCGACCCAAGAGGGGAGGCTCAAGGCGAAACTGGCCGCGTAAGGCTTGGCCTCGGCTAAGAGCCTTAGTTTTTCTAGCTTAACCGACGTTGGTCGAAAAAGGGCTAAAAGGCTATTAGGCGGAGGGCTTTTCTTTGAGCTGGCGGTCGACTCCAAAGGGTTAGGGCTTAAACGGGGTTCTTTTACCTCCAAAATGGCGAGGGAGCCGCGAAGTTCAAGATCCGAGGTTTTCGCGAAAAAGCGAACGTCTTTGGCCACGACTTTGGAGGCTAAGTCCGGGCCATTGGCCAGCGACTTAGGGCTCCTAAAAATAGCTTTAAGATCCCGAGCCCAGGTCAGATGGCTAATGGCTAACTCAGAGGCGTGAACTAAAAGGTCACCCTTGGTCGGGTTTTTGAGGCCAGTTAGCCAAACGTCGCGGACGGTCATGGTCCGGTCCTGGTAACTATAGGCGTATTGGCTAACCCGCCAGTTGTTCGGGCCAAAGACCGCGTCCATGACCCCTTCGAAACCTTGCCGGGAGTTAAAAAGGGTATTGGGGTCAAACAGGGCGAAAACGTAAAATAAGGCTAAAAAGAATAAAAAACCCCAAAGGCCATATAAAGGGTACCGATATTTTTTTAAAAAAAGCGAGGCCCGAGAACCTAAAGTCCCCAAATTTATAGGCTCACGGTCAGCGGCTGGTCGAAAAGGCGGCATTTTTGACCTGGGAGTAAGGTTGATTTTTTATTATTGATTAAATTGGGTTAAAACTCAAACTGACGTTTTTAAGGGGTTTTTAGCTTTAGCGAGTCGCCTTTTTTGGTTTAACTTTAGGGGGACCTTAGAGGGGAAACCCCTAAAAAGGCGGCTTTCGGGGACTCACCCGAATTTCGCTGGCTTTTTTAGCCAAAAAACATATCTAAGTCGCAAAAATAAATATCAGCGTATAATAATAAAGGCCCTAAAACATTTATATATTTTTCATAGACGTTTTTTTCGTCGCCTTTTTTAGACGCGGTTTTTTAGGGCGGGGTTTTTTTGGCTGAAAACCACTAAAAATTAGTTTAATTACCCTAAAAGGCGGTTATGATCATAGACCACGACGACTTATTGGCCCCTGGCTTTAAGAGCCAATTAAGTCAAGAACTGGAATCTTTGGCTGACTGGGAGGCCAAGCGACGAGATCTTCAAGCGATTTTGCTCTTAAATCAGTTGGCGGGGAGCGCTCCTAACGACCAGGCGCCGATTACCCCCTCGCCGTCAGCCAAAGCTCCGAGTTTCACGGTCGTCTCTGAGCTTTTGGCTTATTTAGGCTGGGGCCCTCTAACCGAAGAAAGTTTGGCGGCGGGCTTTTCTGACCCAGTTTACGCTTCTCCCGTTAAGCCCAAAGACCAAAGCCTGGGCGAGGATCAGGGGGCGACTCCTTTAGGTTTTTTGGTCCGTTTAAGCCTAGGGGCGACTTTAGACAATGGCTTTATCGCGGCTAACCCCTATCTATTTCTACTAGAACGCTTAACGGCTTTAAAAATCCCTTTTGGGTTTTTGACTAATGGGTCTGACTGGCTCTTTACGCCTTTTGAGGCGGGGCCAAAAAAGAGTTTAACCTTTAATTTAGAAGACATTTTATTTAAACGAAACTTAGACGATTTAGCTCTTTTTTGGAATTTTTTCGCCGTTGATAACTATCTGCCTACCTTAAGCGACGGGCAAAGCGCCGTGGCCAGTTTCCTTAATCGCGATACTCTTTACCGGGACAAGGAGACGAAAAAATTAACCGCGGACTTAACTGGGGGCCCTTATAGTCCTTTAGTTCGCCTCTCGCGGGTTATTTATAAGGCCGACCCCTTAGATTTGGCTAAGGTTTGGGAGCTAACCTTACGTTTAGTTTTTCGGTCGTTGTTTTTAGCTTATTTTGAGGAAACTTGGGCCAGACTAGGGGAAAAGCGGTCGACGAAAGTAGCCTGGCCAGGGCTTAAAAACTTATATTTTATCATAAAAGACAGTTCATTAAATGATGGTTATGCTTATTTAACAAGTTTGTGGACTTTAAAGGCTAATGATTTTCCTGTTTACTATAAAAGTCTCTTGGGTTTACGGCTTTTTGACCCCAATTCCGCTCCCCTTTTAAACCAACCAAAGTTAGTAAACGACCAAGACTTAGGTGGCTTATTAGCGGTTATCTTCTTCTCTCGCGACGGGTCTAGTCGAGACCTAGGGGCTTTAAGTTATTTACGGCTGGCGGCCATTTACGAGAGTTTAAGCTCCTTAGAGTTTATGGTGGCCCCGGAAAATATGGTCGCGGCCAAGATTAAGACGGCCGACAAGGCGTTTTTTGGCCTTTTTAGCCAAGACGAGTTGAGTCAGTTTCGCCAAAGCCAAAGAACTGACCCGGCCGCCGCGGTCGTCGTCCGCTCCGACCCCGGCGGCCCTTACTTAGCTGAGCCCGGCTTAAACCGCAAAACCGGGGGCGTTTATTACACCTCTTCGCGCCTGGCCGCGCCCTTAGTCGAAAGAGGGTTTTTAAGATTTTTGGCTGGCCAGCCCAAAATTGGCTCTCTTTTGGAGCTTAAGGTCTTAGACGCGGCCATGGGCACGGGGAACATTTTGGCCTTGGCTCTAGACCAGCTAACTTGGCGGGCTTGTTTAAGCTTAAAGGTCGACCAAACTTTATCTTTAGCCTTAAGGCGGGAGATCGCGGCCATCGAAAATAGCCTTACTAAGGTCCAAGAACTAGAAAAGTCGCCAATTGACGAGTTTTTAGTTTTAAAAAGGCTGATCTTAAGAGCCTGTCTTTACGGGGTCGACCGCTCGCCTTTAGCCGTGGACCTGTCCGAGGCCGCCTTGAGCTTAGGCGCGTTAAACCCTATGGTCGCCCCGCCTTTTTTGGCTTTAAATCTGAAACGCGGCGACAGCTTAGCTGGTTTAAACTTAAAGGATCTAATAGAAGGCGAAGAGCCTTTTGAAGGAGCCGAAAAATTTAAATTTTTAATCGACAAAATCAATGATATTCAAAGTAAATATAAGTATATGGAAGAAAATTATTTTTTTGACGAAGAAAAGTTTAAAGAATATTACGAAAAAGAAATAGCTCCTTTAGCCGCGGAAGTTAATTGGTATTTTGATGTCTGTCAATATTATAAATTATTAAAAATAACTGACTCAGCCGCGTATTTTATTTTTAAATCTGTAATGTTGTCGACAAAACCAGAAAATTGGTATAATAATCCGTATTTTGCCGAATATAGCCAAAATATCGCGAAATATCGGGCTGAGCTGAGTTTTTTTCATTGGCCTTTGGAATTTTGGCCGGTCTTTCGGAACCCAGCCCAAGGCTTAAACGACCCAGGTGGTTTTCATATAGCCCTCGGTAACCCGCCTTGGGACAAAACCAAGTTTGAGGAGCCTTTATTTTTCGCCGCTTTTCGCTCGGATTACCGACTCTTGGGGGTGGCCGCCAAAAAGGCTTTGGCCCAAAGTTTACTGGCTAGACCAGAAATCAAGGCCCGCTTTACGGCGGCCAAAGCCCAGATCGCTTTAATGAACGCTATTTACCGGGCCAGTTCGCCGAACAGTCGGAGCGACGGGGACGGCAACCTTTTTCGTTTTTTCCTGGAAAAAGCTTTAACTCTTTTGGCTAAAGGGGGCAACCTTAATTTTATAGCCCCAAGCGGTCTTTTAACTGAGGACGACTCGGCTCCTTTGCGGCGGTATATCTTTGAAAATTATCGTTTAGTCCGTTTCGATGGCCTTGAGAATCGCTTTAAGATTTTTCCTTTAGTTGACGCGCGCTATAAGTTTGGCTTAATTCAAATTGAAAATATTCCTGATCCAACGCAAACGTCCTTAATTAGGTTTCGCTTGACCGACCCGGCTGACCTTTATAACGACCATGGGGTTTACGAATACTCTTACGCGGAACTAAAAAGGACCTCGCCCCATCTCTTAGCCTTTCGAGACGTCTTTGGCGGCGAAAAGGATCTGTCGCTTTTAAGCCGGCAGAGCCAGACTTTTCCGCTCTTGTCGCCCAAGTGGCTCTCTTTAACCAACGATCTCCACGCGACCAAAGACAAAGCCCTTTTTCGGGCTATAAGGCGGCCAGGGTTTCTACCTTTATATAAGGGGGCCACCATTTGGCAGTACCAAGCTAAGGCCAAAGAGCCCGAGTATTGGCTCGACCCCCAAGAGCTCGCGCCTTATCAACTAAGGTCTTGTTTATTTCAAATAAAAGCCGACCTTTTGACCCAGGCCGCAGAAGACCCAAAGCTTAAGAACTTCTTTTCAAAATCCAAGATCTTACCTAACTTTTACGACTATTTGGGTCTTAAAGACGCGGCCGATTTAGCTCAATTTGTTCAAGACGACCATGATTATCCCCGCTTAGCCATAAGGGCCATCGCTCGCGACACCAACGCGAGAACCTTAGTGGCCGCTCTTTTGCCCCCGCGAATAGGATCGCAAAATTCTTTATTGGTCTCGAAAGCGGGGCGTTACTATCTGGATCTGGCCCGAAAGGCCATTGTCTTTCAGCCGATCTCCTTAGAACGCCTTTTATTCGCCCAAGGTCTTTTTAATAGTTTAGTCGTTGACTGGCAGTTGCGTTCCTTGGTGGGCATGAACGTCAATAAAACCTATCTGGCCCGGCTGAGTTTGCCCCAACCGACCGATTTAGAGCTGGCCGAAAACTCTCTCTACCGCGAATTGGTCCGGGACTCGGCTCGGTTAAGCTTTTATAAGACCCCTGATTTATTGGATTTTTTACCCAAGGCTTTGGGCGTTAATTCCCAAGAGCTTCTTTCGAGCGCAGCGGAATTTCAGACGGTTAAAGCCAGCCAGGATCTAAAGGTGGCCAAGATCTATGGTTACGCCCCTTATGATTTAAAGTATTTTTTGGCGAGTTTTCGGGTCATGACGACTAAAGACCCCCTGTTCGTCGCGGCTCTTTTAGCCCAAATCGCGGCCGCGCCTTAAGCGAACTAAGGCCAAAAGATTTAAAAATCAAAAATCGCCTCAAACTTTCTAGGGCCTTAAAAAGGCAATATTTTTAAGCCCTTACGGTCAGACAATTTAATTTAACTAACGAAAGGCTAGTCTGTTAGTTTTTTTTCTTTTGGGGAAAATAAACTTTTTTGTTGATTTTTTAAATTGGCGATCTCCGGTCAGGATTGGTATAAATTTACTGTAATAGCGTTTTTGTTGATTTTTAATTATAAAAGACTAAGCAATTTAGATAATATTTAAAAATTTCATTAAGTAATTTTATTGGGCGAATGGCCCAAAATTTTAGAAAAAAAACATTGACAGAACCAATTCTCTAGGATAAAATCCAAAAAGATTCATTCGAGTCGTTTGGGCAGAGAATTTCAAAAAGTCTTACGTTTCTTTTTCTAGCTGATTTGATCCTTCCTGTTTCCCAATAATCTATAAATCGGGTGTTTTTATGTGTATTACCCTTTTCGTGGGGAATTTTCCCTTTGATACGAATCAATCCGAACTAATGACCGTTTTTGAGCGGTTTGGTCGGGTCGAGTCTATCAAATTAATTAACGACCGCGTAACTGGTCGGCCACGAGGTTTTGGCTTCGTGAAGATCGAAAGAGGCGCCGCCCAAGCCGCCATCGAGGCCCTTCATCGGTCCTTGTTTTGTGGCCGGCCCTTAAACGTTCGGGAAGCTGGGCCTATCCGTCGGGAAGTGACTTTGGCCAACGAGCCCGAAGGCGGTTGGCCTTTATCGTCCAATCGGCCGACTGACCTTTTTGTGGAAAACTATTGGCATAACCACGATAATTTCCCCTCCAGCCGGGAAAAACGTTCCGGGACCCCGTCTAATTTCCGTTAAGAAGCTCCTAAAAAAGGCTTCTTAGCCGCCCGGTTTTTTAAACCAAAGTCGTTTTGGGGCGGCTTTGGTTTTTTTTTTCGCGAGAGATTTTAGATTAGTTGGCATTTGACCTAGTCGACTGACTTTTTTACGCGGCTAGCGTGTATGTTCCTCTAACATGGACCTATTTTTTCCCATGAGTATTTATCTTTTAATCGCTCTTTGACTGTTAATTCTATTATTAATTATTGGTTCAACCTCAAGGTCCCCTAAACAAAGTTTCCGCGTTTTTAT
Source organism: Deltaproteobacteria bacterium (assembly GCA_031257535.1). Taxonomy (GTDB): domain Bacteria; phylum Desulfobacterota; class Desulfarculia; order Adiutricales; family Adiutricaceae; genus JAIROO01. Next base: position 5,303 of record JAIROO010000151.1, on the reverse strand, counting down.
CTAAAAAAAAGGCATTTCGCGGGAGGTTTTCTGTATAAAGCTCTTAAGAAAAAAAACAAAAAAATAATATTTTTTTTAGAGGATCTATTGACTCATTTAAATAGATCGGATAAAATCCATAACGACTAATTCGAGTCCCTGGGTGGTCCGGGTAGTTTGATTTTTTGTTTTGTTTAGTTTTGGACTTGTTTATTTAATTTTTCTCTTACACATTGTATCGAGAGGTGTTTTTAGTGACTGATTTGTTTGTAGCTAATTTTCCGTATGATACCCAGGAAGCGGAATTGCAGGCCATTTTTTCCCGTTATGGCGACGTGGATTCCGTTAGAATCATTTTGGACCGCGAAACGGGTTCTTCGCGCGGTTTCGCTTTTGTTAAAATGGACGACAACGGGGCCGCGGTAGCCGTGGAAGAGTTGAACATGGCCAATTTTGGCGGTCGGCCTTTAAGGGTCAGACTCGCTCGGCCTTTGCAACAACGGACTTATCCGAGCGATCCTTATGGGTTGCGGGATCGGCGGCGGCCGAAAATGCGGCCCGACGAACAGCCCCTTTGGGACTCAAACAATGGCGCGAATTACCGATATTAATCGTTGTCTTATTTGCCTTCGCTAGCTAAGATATTTTAAAAATTTTTAGCTAAAAAAAGCCGCGCTCCGCGCGGTTTTTTTATTCCGTCTTTTTTAAGGAAATAGGCGTTTAAAGGTAAGTTATCAACGCTTTAACGTGGCCTTAGACAATCCATGGGCCTAGAGTTTTTTTGTCTTTTAGGTCTAAGGTGCTTTTTGAATTTTTTTCATGCCCTGTTTGAGATTAACGCTTATAATAATTGCTTAGTAAAAACTTATTTTAAAATTTTTGGCGGCTAGCCCTACTATACACGCTAAATTGCGTAAAACAAAAAAAATTCAAACGCCGCGACCATATATTGTCTATAAAACGCCCTCTAAAAGTTTTTGGCTTTGAACATGGCGTCTATAAATTTCAAGGGGCGTTTTGGCCTTCGATTTACAAAATTTAGAGCTAATAGGTTGGCCTAACTGGTAACCTTGAGCTAGAAGTCCGAAAAAAAAGGCGAAAAAGCTTTGGCCCTAAGGCTTATCCGTTGTCTCGCTCATTTCGCCAAATTTTTAAGGGACAAAAGTTTTCGTGGCGCCCTAAAAAAGCCAATCTTTGCGCCTAATAATTTTTCGTCGAAAACTTTTTAGGCTATATCTCTATTGACGTCAAGTTATTTCGCGGGTTAATATAGAATCTGACTCGTTTGAGTCAGTTGAGGGTTCAGAGTACTTCAAGTTCGCCTTTCGCCTTTCGCCTAGTTGATTTGATCCCATCTGTTCCTATTACCCTTTTGTCGAGTTTTTAATGTCGATCTGTCTTTACGTGGGGAATCTCCCCTTCGGCTTACAAGAAGCCGAATTATTGGCCGTCTTCGCCCAAGTGGGTGAGGTGGAGTCGGTGTCTTTGTTCAGGAACGACCTCCAATTGGATCGGCGCCGGGTTTTTGGTTTCGTCAAGATGCCCGACGACGACGCCCTAAACGCGGTCGGTACTTTAAACGGGGCTTTGTTTCAAGGCCGCCCCTTAATCGTTAAACCAACCAAACCTCGGCCCCGCTCGCCTTTGGCTCAGTTCTTTCGCGACCTCAAAAACAAAAACCTATCCAGCCCGGTCCCGGGCGACCGTCTTAGTTATCGCGAGACGGAGTTGGATCTGGAGTAGCGACCCCGCCTTTTTGACCTGTTTGGTCTTCCAAAGGTTGGCCTTTTTTAAATGTCTTTGATATTCGGTTAATATTTCGCGCCGCTAAAGGGGGAGACTTCTTTGGCGGCTTTTTTGTTATAGTGGCTTTTTCGACTTTTTTTAAGGGCTTTCCAAAAGGCGGGGCTAAAGCCCGTAATTGGCCATGGGTTTAAGGCCAAGGTTTTGACCGACCCTAAAATCCAACTTTCTATGTTTAGCCGACCACCGGGTCAGGCCCCTTTTTTGGCTTTAAACTTTTGGGGATTTTTAGTAATTTGACGCTAGCCCCCTTTAAACTCCGTCGAGTTTTATTTAGGGTGGCCAAAAATCCGCCCGGTAGGACAATATTTGTGGCTAATCCAAATGAGCCAAAAATAGGCTTACTCATAACCGACTTTGACGGGACCATTAAACCTTTAGTTGGCCCGGTGCCACAGGTTGAGGCCGCGGCTTTAAAAACCTTAGGCCAATTGAAGGTGGTTCGGGCCGTGGCCACTGGGCGCAGTTTAGAGTCTTTTCGGCTGGACTGGTCCCCGGACCTGGAGCTGGATTATTTGATTTACTCCTCGGGTTTAGCCTTGTGTCGGTTTGGTCGGACCGGGCCTTTAGAGCATTTGTTTTTAAAAGCCTTCGCGCCTTCGGAAAGCTCTTTAGCCTTAGATATCGCCTTGGCTTTAGGCTGGGGTTTTGTGGCCTTTAAAGCTCCCCCCAATAGCCATCATTTTTATTATTTAGACCCCCTAAACTGTCCCCCCTCTCCAGGGCAGGTGGCTAGAGTCAATCGATTTCAAGAGGTGGCCACGCCCTGGCCGGGTTATAAGCCCCATGAGCCCTTGTCGCAAGTTCTGATCATGGCCCCGGCCGAGGAGTTTCCCCAGTTAAAGGATCGCTTTCAAAGTCTCGCCCCCAATCTATCCATAACCTTAAGCTCTTCGCCTTATGGGGACGGCCGGATTTGGCTCGAGGTTTTTCCGGGCGGGGTGACTAAGGGCTCGGCGAGCGCAGCCTTAGCCGATCTTTTAGGTTTAACGGCCCAAGAGACCGTGGCCGTGGGCAACGACTATAACGACGAGAACCTTTTAGCCTGGGCCGGCCGGGGATTTGTGGTGGCCGACGCTCCATTAGAGTTACGGCGGCGCTTTTCCCCTTTGAAAGACGACTTAGGCGTTTTAAGCCAGGTCATGGCGGCTTTAGGGCTGAAATAAGGATTAAAGACGTGCGGGCGGACGAGCTTTTAACCATCTACGAGATAAGGGCCAAAGAGCCTCAAGATCTGGAGTTTTTAGGCCTTGGCCAAAAGGAGCTCTTGGGCCCGGATTTAGCCGGTCTTCACCTGGAGGGGGACTTCGCTTTTTTGTTTTTTGTCCATGACTTTGACTTAAAACCATTTTTAAGCGCTTACCCTAAGCTGACTATTGAGGCTATCCATCGCTTACGTTATGACCAGTGGCGGGATGGGGACCTCGGCGGCCCTTTGGAGTTAGGGCCCTTAAGCGTGTGGCCGGGCCCTTTAGGCCCGGCCCCTTTAGGCGACCAAAAAGTTCTTTATATAGATCCCGGGCTGGCCTTTGGTTATGGTGGCCATCCCACCACCAAGAGCTGCTTAAAGTTTTTAGTCCGCCTTTTAGCCCCCAAAACTTTAGCCCCCCCGTCGATGACCGCCGCTTTAGATTTAGGCTCGGGGACCGGGGTCTTGGGTCTGGCCGCGGCTCTTTTAGGGGTAAAAAACGTTTTGGGGGTCGACCATAGCCACTTGGCCGTGGACCAGGCCTTAAAAAACGTGGCCTTAAATGGCTTAGAAGAGCGAGTTAAGTTTGTTCAGGGATTGGCCCAAGATTACTCCAACGTCAAAGGGGAGCTTTTAATGGCCAACGTGCCCTTGTTCGTTCAGAAGGATTTGATCGCGGCCGGGGCCTATGACGACCGGAGCTACGCCATCTTCTCGGGGGTCTTGACTGAAGAGGGCGAGGCTTTTTACGCGGCTTTACGGGAGCGTCGACCTTTTAAAGTCATAGATTTTGAGCGTTGCGACCGGTGGTTAACTGGCCTTTTGGAGCTATAGGGGCCTTAAGTAATTTTTTGGCGGTCATTTATTTTATTAAGGGCGGGACTTATTATTCGCGATTTTTGGAGCTGACCTTATTTCTTTGGCCTCAGTTTAAAAGCTCCCCGGAAGAGCGGTTTTTTGTTTTTGGCGTTTTTTGGAAAATCCTTCTCGCCTTTAGCTAAGACTCCAAAGACCGCCCGGCGGAAAGGGGGATTAAGGTCCCTTGCTGATTAGTTAACCATAATTTTTGTGATTGTCGTCAACCAATTAGCTTAAGTTTTGAACGCCAAAACTGGCTCCCGTTCAAAAAGCGTTCAAAAGTTTGTCGAAAACTAGGGCTAGAAAACTCGCGGCCCATGGCCCAAAGCCAATTTCAGAGACTTTAGCCTCTATTAGGGAGCCATATTTTTTGCCTAAAGAGGGCGGTTTGGCCCCTTAAAACCCCCCAAATCGAGTTATCCCCAAAAAACCTCAAAAATAGGGAAATCATTCCTCTGGTTTTTCGACAAAAATGTCTGACTTCCGCGGCGCAAAGAGGAGACAAGCCCAAGAGCGAAAAATTTGAGCCACTAAAGCCTGTTTTTACCCAGAGTTCCGGTTATAGGGCCAAAATCCCTAGCAATCCGGCGCTTTCCGGTTTGTAAGGGGAAAGTTGTTTTTTTTAGGGGTCAAATTAGGCCGTTTAAGACGTTCGCGTAAGTTTTTTTGGCGGCTTAACGCGAGGCCCCCACGCCTTAATTTGATTTGAAATAAAATATCGGTGATGTCGGCGAAAAATTGGCGGATTCATCGTTCCGTGAGTAATTAATATCAAAGGACTTTATTTATATGTAAAAGTGATAAATATAAAAATTTAGTCGCTTTCATGCGCCTTTATAGATTAAAATACCAGTATTAACGGCATTTTTAACTCAAAGAAGGTGAGTCTTGACCAGATTTTCTGTCGATCTTCAGTCTCTCTCTCTTGCGTTAACCCTAAATGTGAGAAATTTAGTCTCACAGGGCTTGGCGACATATCCTTCCGACGCCATTACGGGAAGGTCCGCCGTCCTTTATATTATTGTCGACGCCGCGCCCAAACTTTCGCCGCTACCCACGGCCCGCCTTACTTCAGTTCCTGTTTGAAGCCGGAAGATAGCGAACAGATCCGCCAACGCGCCACTGGACGTTTATGCGTTCGCGCTACCGCAAGATTGCCGCATGTTGACAAGCGCGGTCCAGGGCATAATTCGACGTACTGGCCTAAGTCGCGTGGCGGTTATGGACAAAGAATGGACGTCCTTAGCCCTAAAACTAAAAGTCCAGTTTGATGAGCCGCGGTCCTTCGCTCAAAAAAAACGGAGAAGAAACGTCTGAAGGCGATGACCTAGAAGATCGCCTCAACAGTTTTGCCGTGACAAAACAACAATTTGGCGGGCTTTGGCTTTGGACTGCCTTAGAGGTAGACTCGCGGTATTTCATTTTTAGCCGGGTCCGGTGGCGGAACTCTTGATGACGCCTGAGCAATGATCAA
>JAIROO010000129.1 GCA_031257535.1 Deltaproteobacteria bacterium | reverse complement strand
TCTTTGGGCAAAATTATCCGTATCGTATGGAGTTTTCGGTGAGACGGGGGAAACAGCCAAAGCCATTTATAAAGGCCCTGAAATCGCCTTAGGCTGCGACCTTAATTTGAGCGAAGATTTTTTGGCTGGGCTTATCTTGAATTTTTCTAAGAAAAATTTTGATATTCCTGGAAGATCCTCAAACAGTGATATTGACAGTGCTGGATTATCTATATTTGCCGGAAAACGTTTTAATTTTGGATCTGGAGCTATTCGCCTCCTTTTAGGTGGCACTTTAGGCTTTCATGATATTGATAGCGAAAGACAGATCGTCATTGGAAACCAATGGCAAACTATTAAGGCGGATTACAAAGCCAAATCATATATAGCCTCCTTTGACGCTTCTTATATCCATCCTCTTTCATGGGGAGGAGAAATTTCGCCTTTTGTTTCTTTCGGCTGGATTAGCCTTGATATTGATGGCTTTGCCGAGCGCGGCGGAATCGCCGCCCTAACTTCTCCCTCAGATAACAAAGATAACGCTTACAGTCACGCGGGGTTGAGGTTTATAAAGCCTACTGGCTCCAGAGTGACAATGGAGGCCGAGATTGGTTGGAAACATTTATTTGGGAATTTGCGAGAAGAGAGAAATATGACCTTCCGGCAGGGAGGACATCCTTTCGCGATTAATGGCGTTTTGCCAAATCGGGACGAATTCACCGCTGGAATAGGTGCGCGCGTTAAGCTCGGGGAAAAGTCCTCCGTGATCCTAAACTATGACGGCCAGTTCGGCTCAAGAGGCAGGAATCATTCAGGATCAGCGGTTTTTCAGGTGAACTTTTAAATTTCAGTTCACCCGACAAAATTTTCAAACGAAACTTTTGTCGATTTTCCAGAAAGAACGGCCATGTACCACCATTTGCGTTGACTACGATAAACTCTCGGTCGAACGTAACTCACCCCCCGCGTTGGTTGCGGATGTTAGAAAAATGCAGATGCTTAATAGGTCTGGTTCAGACAGAAAAGTCAGTCAATAAGCTTAGCCCAAGAAATGTCGCCCACGAAATGATTCGGCTACTCCTATTGATGGTCAGTCTAAAAATAGGCCGACTTGGTTAGATGTCGGACGGCTGGAGAACGAGTCGGTTACCCAAACGAGGTTGGTCTAAAAAAATTTGGTCACGCCCAAAGGTCGTGAGTCTTAATTTTTTTACCAAAAACTCTATTATTACCCGGATCACAGTCATCCGTAATTTGAAAAGGCCATATTATACTTGACCATTTGAGCGGTAATCATCAAATCTAGCGATTATTATTGACCCTTTTTTTGGTGCCCATAATTGATTTTCGCGTTTCGCTTATATCTATATATTTTTTCTGGAGTAATTAGTCTATTGAAAATTTTTTTATGTGCCTTTAATTCTCTTTAAATGCCTTGTATAGGACTATATCTGAAAACACATCGAAAATGTATCGTTACATAGTTTTATTGCAATGCAATTGATATTAAGCATGTTTTTGCTTAAGTTTAAGAGATACCTGTGTTTTTTTTGTTATTTTTTTAACTAGTTAAGTAATCTCATTAATCAGGTATTGTATTTTAAAGAAGAATCATGAATTATTAATTCATGAAAAACTTTAACCTAAAACAGATAAGCCCCGAAACCCAACTTGCCATGAAGAAGCAATTCATTAATAACTTCAAAAATGGCAAGATGCAGGTCGCTGCGATAGCGGCCGTGTTGATGTTAGCCGTATCAACCGTCTACGGTTGGGCACATATTTACTTATTGTACGGCAAGGATGCCCTTCTAGCTCGTCATAAACCAGGACCGGATTCTGGTGGGGCCAGCCAGGAAAAAAATGGTCGGCTTTTAAATGTGGATCGCCACGTTATTGTTTACCAAAATGGCTCACATTAACCATTTCATAGTTTACCACTCTCGGGTCCAGTCGCCATAAAATAACCATCTCAGACTTTACCACTTCACTCCGGGTCCAGTCGTAATATATAAGACTTAACCAAGTGATCACTTAATGCGGTCACTTGGTTAAGTCTTATTGTGTATACAATTGCTGGATTTTCATATATATAAACATTGTTAAATATAAATACTATTATTAATTATGGATTTTTTATAGGTCAAACTGTATTATTAACATCTGGCCATAGGAGAGGCGGCGACAGCCGCCTCTCCTATCGCCAGATAGCGAGTTTTTCCAGAATTTTCTATGTAGACTTTTTTGACCGGGATTTGAAGGAGTAGTTAAACCTGGAGAGGCGGCCTAAGCCAAGTGGTTTAAGTAGGTGTTTATTCCCAGATAAAAGTACCGCAAAATGGCCTGGGTTTCCCAGCTAAAACTACCGCAAACCACGGCCCATTCTCAATAAGAGCTTGTACACACAATATATAGTGGTAACTATACCTTTATATTAGCGTTTATAGTAGGGCCATATTAACCAGGAGATAAATTGATATTTTTAAACACAGAAAAACCGCTGCCTTCAGGCGCGCTTTGGCGCGCCTGGAGGCAGAAGAAAAATTCAGACTCAGACGAAGCTGCCCGCAAGAGACCTGACCGCTCTAAAGAGTCTGACCTCTCTACCTACTCTGA
>JAIROO010000060.1 GCA_031257535.1 Deltaproteobacteria bacterium | reverse complement strand
TGTGCTGCATGTACGCCATCAAAGAGGCCCTCATCGCCAAAGAGCACTCGGGCGGGGATCTTGACGTCTCCATCTTCTATATGGATATCCGGACCTTTGGCAAGGACTTTGAAAAGTACTACGAAAAAGCCAAAGCCGCGGGCATAAAGTTCGTGCGCAGCCGGATTCATTCCATCCAGCCTGAGTCTGGGGGCGGGGTCAAGCTAAATTACGTCACCGACGGCGGGGTGAACGCCACCGAGTTTTTCGACGTGGCCGTCCTCTCCCATGGTTTGGTCATTACCGGGGAAACCCAAGCCCTGGCCGCCAAACTAAAAATAAATACCGATGGCTACAATTTCGCCAAGACCTCGACCTTCGCTCCGGTGGCTTTGTCGCGGCCTGGCTTTTACGCTTGCGGCGTTTTTACCGGCCCCAAGGACATCCCCTCTTCGGTCATGGAAGCCTCGGCCGCGGCCGCGGCCGCGACTTCTAAGCTGACCCCGGCTCGCGGGACCTTAACCAAAGTCATTAAAGTCCCCACCCCGGTGGACGTGACCGGGGAACCGCCCCGGATCGGCGTCTTTATCTGCCATTGCGGCATTAATATCGCCTCCGTGGTCGACGTGCCCAAAGTGGTGGAGTTCGCCAAAACCCTCCCCTTCGTGGAATACGCCTCTAACACCATGTTCGCCTGCTCCCAAGACAGCCAGGAGAAACTGGTGGCCTTAATTAAGGAGTTTAAGCTTAACCGCATCGTGGTCTCGGCTTGCTCGCCGCGGACCCACGAGCCCCTTTTCCAAGAGACCTTGGCCGCGGCTGGCTTAAACAAGTATCTCTACGAGATGGCCAACATCAGGAACCATGACTCCTGGGTCCACGCGGGTCATCCGGTCGAGGCCACCCAGAAAGCCATGGACATGACCGAAATGGCCGTGGCTAAAGCGGCCCTTCTGTCGCCTTTAAAGGAAAACGTCATTGACGTGGATCCCACGGCCTTAGTCATTGGCGGCGGGGTGGCGGGCTTAAACGCGGCTCTAACCTTGTCCGACCAAGGCTTTAAATCCGTGGTCGTGGAAAAAGACAATAAGGTCGGGGGCAACGCCAATCGGATCTTTACCACCATCAAAGGCGAGAGCGTGGCCGATTACCTCAGCTCTTTAAAAGCCAAAATCCAAAACGACCCCAATATTACGGTCCACTTAGAGACCCAAGTCGACAAAGTCGACGGTTACGTCGGCAACTTCGAGACCACCCTCTCCAATGGCCAAGCCGTCAAACACGGGGTGACCATCATCGCCACCGGGGCCAAAGAGCTGCGGCCGACCGAGTACCTCTACGGGGAAAACGTTAAAGTCGTGACCCAACTCGAGTTCGACGAGCTTCTTAAAGCCGACGATCCCAAAGTGGCTAAAGCCGAGACCTTCGCCTTTATCCAGTGCGTGGGCAGTCGCGAGCCGGGGCGGATGTACTGCTCCAAGGTCTGCTGCTCCCATACGGTCCACGCGGCGGTGGAGATTAAGCGCCTAAAACCCGAGGCCCGAGTCTTCGTCTTGTATCGCGACATGCGGACCTACGCCCAAAAAGAGGATGTCTACAAAGAAGCCCGCGATTTAGGGGTTATCTTTATCCGCTACGAACTCGACCGCAAACCCCAGGTGACCGAGGACGCCAAAAAGCTGGCCGTGAAGATCGCCGATCCCGTCTCGGGTCGGACCCTCATAATCCAGCCGGATTACCTCATCTTGGCCGCGGCCATCGTCTCTGGCCACGAGCACGAGCTGGCCATGAAGTACAAGGTGCCCTTAGACGAGGACGGCTGGTTCTTTGAGGCTCACCAGAAACTGCGACCCGTGGACTTCGCCACCGACGGCATGTTTATGGCCGGTCTCGCCCACTACCCCACCCATGGAAGAGGTCGTGGCCCAAGCCCAAGCCGCGGCGGCCAGGGCGGTGACGGTTTTAACTCAGCCCAAGATGACCGTGGGCGGCATCGTGGCCGAGATCGACCAAAGCCGCTGCTCGGGCTGCGGGGTCTGCAAAGCCGTCTGCCCTTACTCGGCGATTGACTTCGACGAAAAAGGCAAAGCCGTGGTCAACGAGGCCATGTGTAAAGGTTGCGGCAACTGCGCCTCCTCCTGCCGGTCGGACGCTCCGTCTTTACGCGGCTTTACCAACGCCGGCCTGTTCGCTCAAATAGCCACGGCCTTGTAACTTTTCTTTTTCCGGCGCGTTAACGTTGACCTAAAAACGCTTTCGCGCCCTAAAATTATTGGTTCCCAAAATGGCGGAACGAAAGAAAAAAAGGCCGCTTTTTTCGGGTTTTAACGGAGATGACTTAAATGAGCGATTTTGAACCAAAGGTCGTGGCCTTTTTTTGTAATTGGTGCACCTACGGGGCCGCGGATCTGGCGGGAGTCAGCCGCCTCGACTATCCCCCCAATTTCCGGGTCGTGCGCCTCCCCTGCACTGGCCGCTTAAACCCGAAGTTTATTATGGAAGCTTTTAAAAGAGGGGCCGACGGGGTTTGGGTCAGCGGCTGCCATCCGGGCGACTGCCATTACATCGCCGGCAATTACCACGCTCGCCGCAAGTTCGTCTTACTTCATACTCTTTTAGAGACCATTGGGGTCGAGCCCAATCGCTTACGGTTCTCTTGGATCTCCTCGGCCGAGGCCAATAAGTTTCAAGCCATGGCCCGCGACGTGGTGGAAAGCGTTCGGGCTTGTGGGCCCAACTTAACTTTCCGCAAAGCCGAGTTCAAGCTGGATCTGGCGGAGGTGGCGTAACATGGGCAACTTAGACGATCTGACCCAAAAAATTCGGGAAAAAGCCAAAAGCTTACTAAAAAGCGGCCAGGTGGAAGTGGTCATTGGTTATCGGGCCGGGACCGTGCCTTTGGTCGCCGCCCCCTTCTTCGCCCGCTCCCCCGAGGACTGCGACAACTTGATCTGGAGTTCCTTCGCCCGGCTAAACTTAGCCAATTACCTACCCAACCGGGCCGGTAAAGTGGCTTTAGTGGCTAAAGGTTGCGACGCTCGCAGCGCGGTGGGTCAAGTCACGGAAAACCAGTTTCCCCGGGAAAACCTCTATCTTTTAGGCGTGCCCTGCGCGGGGCTTATCGATCCCGCGCGGGTCGCGGCCAAAGAACCCCGGCCCATCCAATCGGCCACTGAGTCCGACGAGGCCATAACCATTACCGGGGCTGGGTTTAGCCAAGAAATCAAAAAGGCCGAGGTCCTGCGCCGCAACTGTCAAACCTGCGCCCACCGCACCCCGACCGTCTCCAACGAGCTGACCGGGCCAGAGACGCCCAACGCCCCGCCCGACGACTTTAGCGACTTAAAAGACTTACTGGCCAAAACTCCCGCGGAGAGACTCGCTTACTTTAAAGATCTCATCAAAGACTGCTTACGCTGCTACGCCTGCCGCAACGCTTGCCCTTTGTGCTACTGCCCCATCTGTTTCGTCGACGAGACTCGGCCCCAATGGTTAGGGAAATCCACGGATCCCATGGACACCATGACCTTCCATCTGTTAAGGGGCCTCCACTGCGCTGGCCGGTGCACGGCTTGCGGGACCTGCGAGACGGCTTGTCCGGTCAATATAAAGGTGCGGGAGTTTAATCGAGTCTTAGATAAGTCAGTCCAAGAAAACTGGGCCTACGAGCCAGGGCTAACCTGGGACCAAAAGCCACCCCTGACCATTTATCAGCCCAATGACCCGGCTGATTTTATAAAATAAAGAAAGGCCACAAAGACCAACCATGTCCGATTATCTTGTTTCAGAAAAAACCTTGGCCGGGTTTTTTACGGCTTTGGCGACTGGTCGTCGTCTTTTGGCGCCCCAAGGTCAGGGCGACGACTGTCGTTTAGCCGAGACCACTGGCCCGGTTAGCCTCGATTACGCTAACACCCATCTGTCCCCTAAAGGGGTCTTCTTTCCGCAAACGGAAAAAATCTTGGCCTTTCATAAGCTGGCCGACAAACCCAAAGCCAACCAGTACCAAGACTTAGGCGACCAAGCCCAGCCCACGGTTATCTTTGGCTTACGGCCCTGCGACGCCCGGGGTCTAACCGTCTCCAACCGGGTTTTTCAAAACGACCGCTTCACCGACCCCTACTGGAAAGGCAAATACGAAAGCGCCATTAAGATCGGCTTAGCTTGCCTTAACCCCTCGCCCCAGTGTTTCTGCGCGGCTATGGGCGGCAGTCCCTTTGGCGAGATGGGCCTTGACGTTTTGGCCTACCCCAAAGACCAAGGCCTAGGCCTTAAAGCCTTGACCCCGGCCGGCGAAGAGATCCTAAAAAAAGCCCAAGCCGAGCCCGCCGATTTAGCCGCGGACATGGCCGCCTTAGAAAAAAAAGCTATCCAAAGCCAAGGGTCCTTAGACGATTACGCGACCATTAACGAGCGCAAAATCATGGAGCTTTATAAGGCCGACCACTGGGCGAAAACGGCTGAGCCTTGCCTCGGCTGCGGGGTCTGCACTTTTTTCTGCCCGACCTGCCATTGTTTCGACATCCAAGACGAGCAAAACGAAGTTGGCGGCGTTCGGATGCGCAACTGGGACACCTGCATGAGCCCCTTGTTTACCCTCCACGGCAGCGGCCACAATCCTCGGCCGTCCAAAGTCGAGCGGGTTCGCCAAAGGTTTATGCATAAGCTCAAATACATCCCCTTAAAACAGGATGGGGTCCGCGGCTGCACTGGCTGCGGTCGGTGCGTGGTCATGTGCCCCGCCAATATCGATATCCGCTCCGTGGCCGCCGTTATGGCCCAAGCTAGCGCTTAAACGTTTCGCGAGGTAAGGTGATCAGCGTGAACAATCCGTATTTGCCCTATCCGGTCCGCATAGCCGACATCGTGGTCGACTCGCCGGATAAAAGTTTAAGAACTTTTAAGTTCGAGTTTCTTGACCCAGAGGACGAAACGCGCTTTGAGTACCTGCCCGGTCAATTCGCCGAACTGTCGGTGCCAGGTCAAGGCGAGATTCCCATTGGGATCGCCTCTTCGCCCACGGAAAAGGGTTACGTCCTTTTTACGGTCAATCGGGTCGGCCAGGTTTCCTCTTATTTACACAACATGCGCGTGGGCGACGTCATGGGGGTCAGGGGTCCTTTAGGTCATCCCTACCCGGTGCGTGACTTAAAAGGCCGCAACATCGTGGTCATCGCCAGTGGTTTCGCCGTCACCACCTTACGGGCGACCGTGGCTTGGCTCTTACACCCCGACAACCGCCCCAATTACGGCCGGATCACCTTTGTTTATGGGGCCAGAAGCCCGGGTCATTTGCTTTTCCGGGAAGACTGGGAAGCCTGGCAAAAACGCGACGACATTGACGTTTACGTGGCTATTTACAAAATGGTCCCGGGCTGGACCGGCAAAGTCGGCTTTGTGCCGGCCGTGCTCCAAGAGATCTGCCCGCCGGCCGAGAACACCGCGGCCATCATCTGCGGGCCGCCCATCGCCATTAAAACGACCCAACCCGTGCTTTTTGAGGCCGGCTACAAACCGGATAACATCATCATGAGCTTGGAAAACCGGATGAAGTGCGGCCTTGGCATCTGTGGGCGCTGTAACGTCGGGCCCGAGTACGTTTGTAAGGACGGCCCGGTTTTTACCTTGGCCCAGTTAAACGAACTCCCGCCAGAGTATTAATCTTTAGTTAATAGCCCCAAAAAAACCTTTAGCTCTTTTTTTTTTAGCCTCCTTAAAACATCGTTTTTAAGGAGGCTTTTTTCTTTTAAGATAAAAAAATCTATTAGATTTTTAACGTTATAAAAAACGAATTATTAAGATTATTAGTCATTTTTTATTTTATAAAAATACTAGTTTTTTTAGTTTATTAAATTTATTAGTCTTTTTTTTATTTACTAAGTTTATTAGTTTATTTAAGTTTATCAGTTTTTTTAGTAAGTCAAGCTAAGACCACCATAAAAAGCGGCTCCTGGGGCTAAGAACGAGCCCACCGTATAGCGAACGTTAGTGACGTTATTGACTTTAGCGAAGATCTTTAACCAGTCGTTAGCTTGATAAGTGGCGGCCAGATCTAAAACCGCGGCCGCTTTTTCCCGATAAAGTAGAGCCGGCGAGCTGGCGGTGGGGCCATCCACCGAGTCTAAGGTGGCGCCGCGATAGGCTAATTGGCCGGAAAAAGTTAAAACCGGCGTGGGGTTAGCCACCAGACTTAAGTTAAAGACGCTTTTGGGCAGGCCTAAAACCCTCGTCCATTGACTAGAATTGGGGGTGGTTTGGTTTTTAGCCTTGACGTAAGCGTAAGAGGCGGCGACTTTAACCCAATCCCCGGGCCAGAAAGTCAAGCTCGCCTCAACCCCTTGGGACTGGCTTTTTTGGCCTTGAACAAACCCGCGGGTCTGACCAGGTCTGGGGCCACTAAAAATAATGTCCTTAATGGTCGCGTAAAAGTAAGTGACCCCGACCGTTAGGCGCTCGTCCCAAAATGGCCGCTCTAACCCGACCTCAAACCCGCGACTTTTTTCGGGTTTAAGGTCAGGATCGCCCACGACCGTAAAAACCCCCCGGGAGTAGCTGACCCCATAAAGCTCGTACAAAGACGGGGCCCTATAACCAGTGGCGAACTGGGCCCTTAGTTTGGTTAGGTCGGGAAAATAATAAGCGGCCGAGAGATCGTAAGCCAGATCCCCTCGCGCGCCACCGCCGGCGACTGACCTTAAACCCACGACCGTCCTTAACTTTTCCGCCAAAAAGACCCCTTGAAACTGGGTAAAATACTCCAAAGAGTGGGCTTTAAAACGCTTTTCGACCTCGGTAAAATTTCCGCTCGCGGAAAAAGGCGTGTATAAGCGGCCATACTTTCGAGTCTCCAACTCCCAGCCTAAATTGACGGTTAGCCAGTCGGTGGGCCGGACGTTGTGTCTAGTCGAAAGGTTAAAGGTCTCGCCTTTGTAAAAACTTTTGTTAAAGCCGTTAAACGTCGTTTCCACGTAATAGCGTCTTTGAGTTTGGCCGCTGGCGATGGTGACCGCGTAATCCCAGGCTGGGTTAACCTCCTGACTGAAAACTAGGCCCAGCTGGCTAACCTCGCCTTTCCGTCGATTATGGGGATTTACGGCTCCTTGGGGAACCAACTCGTCTAAGCCAAAGTCGTCGCGGGCCCCGGGCTTATAGGTCGGCGTCTCGGCCGTGGCTCGCGTGGCCGCGTAAAAAAGGCTGGTTAACTCTAAGCTTATCCCTTTAGTCGGCTTATAACCCGCGGTCAAACTGGCTCCCCGATTCTCGTAGAAAAGGCCATAAGCTCCCGCGAATCTTGGCCCTTTGGTTTTAGCGTAAACCGGATTTAGGTCAATATAAAAGTAGTCAGACTGGCCATAAGCTAAACGCGCGTTTTGGATCTGAGTTCCAAAGGGGCCCAACTCGTGGCGATACTCGGCTTTAAGGCCGTCAAACCATTGGTCGGTGGCCACGTTGACCACCCCGCCAATGGCCCTGGAGCCATGAACCGCCCCACTCGACCCCCGTAAGACCTCGAGTCGGGCGATATTGCTGGTCCCCATTTGGTCTTCCAAAAAATAAGTAAAGGCCCCATGAGTGTCGGCCACGTCCTGAAGTTTAAGGCCGTTAAATTGGAAAGTCGCGTACTTGGCCCCCACCCCACGAATATTGACCGTGGTCATCTGTCCTAAGCCGCCCCGATTGGCGTAAAAGACCCCCGGGCTCGTGGCCAAAAGAGCGGGCCAGTAAAGAGTCTGGCGGGCGGCGATCTCCCTCGCGGGGATAACGGTTAAGCTTTTAGTGGACCAAGAAGCCCTTTGCTGGTCGCCGGTGCCCACCACCACGATGGGGTCTAAGGTGGCCGTTAAATGGGTCGCGTCCGGGGTCGCCTGGGAGTTTTGGGCGAAAATTAGGCTAGTCGGCCCCCCTAACCAGAACCCCAAAAGAGCTAACCCCAAGAGCGGGCGGACCCCCAAGAGCGGACGGACTAAAATGATCGCGCGAACCTCAAAGAAAGCCCGGACCGTAAAGAAAGCCCAGACCGCCAAGAAAGCCCAGACCGCCAAGAAAGTCCGGACCGCCAAGAAAGTCCGGACCCAGCTAAGGGCCTTAACCCCTAACCCTAAAATAAAGAAGCGCGAACGAGAAGGACTAGCCGCGGGTCTAGCTAAAGGTCTAGTTAAAGGTTTAAGCGACTTTTTTGGGTCCATAGATAAAAGGAAGGAGCTTAAACTAAAGCCAAAAGAAGGGTTTCAAGGCCAATTTGAGCGCAATCAGGTCATATGTTTCGTTAATCAAAATCTTAAAGTCAAGCCTTTCTACCTAAACGCCCCTTTTTAGTATTTGACAACCGTGGCTAATAACGCGTAAAAGGCGCCTAGCGAGTTTTTTCTTCGGTAAATCACTGATTTTATTGATTTTTTTTGAATTTTTTTAGCGATTTTTCATTTAAGTCGCGAAAAAACTCTGGTTAAGGAGTATATTTTCCTGGACATTAAGGCTATATCGCCGATATTAAAGATTGATTTTTAAGCTTTGTCCTCGCTAGTTTCCTCAGACGATAAGATTTCGATTTTTTTCTTGGAAACATTTTCCATAAAGCGGTATTGAGCTTCCAGGCGTACGCCCGCGACGAGGCTTTCCTGCCGACATTCTTTGGCTTTGGTCGGATTTTTGCGAACCCCTAAGCCATCGTCGTAACATTTGGCTAGAGCCTCCCAAGCTTTGGGTAAACCTAAACGGGCGGCTTTGCGATAATACTTGGCCGTCCGACCAAAGTCTTGGGGTAGGTCTTTGCCCTCAAAATAAACCAGGCCTAACAAATAACAAGCCTCGGGATCGTTGTTGCTGACGGCTTTTTTGAGCCAATATAAGAATTTGTCCACGTCTTTCGGCCAAACGTCGCCGTTTAGGTAAATCACGGCTATGGTCCTTTGAGCGATGGGCAGGCCCATCTCCGCGGCTTTTAAAAACAAATTCGCGGCCTCGGCTTTGTCTAAAGGCAGGCCATCGCCGTAGTTAACCATCAAGCCTAAGTTAAAATAGCCCGTCGACGCGCCCCGCTCGCCGGCTGACCGGAACAACTCCGCGGCTTTTTCAAAGTTTTGTCCTTGGCCAGGGCAGGTGTAATAATACGCGCCCAACTCAATCATGGCCTCTGGGTCCCCATCCGCGGCCTTTTGGATAAGGGTAAGGTGGTTTTCGCGTATTTCCGAAAGGATCTTTTCATTGAAAAATGATTCTCCCTGGCCCGCCGCTTTCGGCAAATCGCCTTTCAGGCTCTGGGGATCGCTCTCGGACGAAATAGGCTTAATCTTGTCGAGCTTAGCTTTCATCTCTTTGGCTTTGACCAAGTAGGCTTTAGCTTTTTCGACGTTTATCGGGACCCCATAGCGACCGGAAGAGTATAACTGGCTCAAAATGAAGTAGGCCCCATCGTCGCCTGAGCTCCCGGCCTTTTTTAAAAGCTCCAAACCATTGACCATGTTCCGCGGCAGGTCTACGCCTTCTATAAGTTTAAGCCCCATTTCCCTGACCGCCGGCGGATAGCCAG
The DNA here is from genome assembly GCA_031257535.1 of Deltaproteobacteria bacterium. GTDB lineage: Bacteria > Desulfobacterota > Desulfarculia > Adiutricales > Adiutricaceae > JAIROO01. The sequence continues at coordinate 21,243 of JAIROO010000060.1, read as the reverse complement.
AGGCGAAAGACTTTTCGAGCCACTTTAAGGCTTCCTTGGCTTTAGACGGCCCGAATTCGTTTTTAGAGAACAGATAATAAAGAAAAAAGCGCGCGACGACGCTATTGGGTTGGTTAGCGGCTTTATAAAGCCAAGATAAAGCCTCGTCTTTGTCTAAGGGCACGCCTTCTTCGCCATATAAAAACTTGAGGGCGTATCTCACTTGAGCCTGAGAGTCGCCGTTTTCGGCCGACGTTCGTAACCAATAAAGCGATTTAGCGCTGTCCTTGGGCAAGTCGTCGCCAGATTCGTATAAATTACTTAAAAAATATTGCGCCCTGACACAGCCCCCTTCCGCGGCTTTGATCAGCGATTCTTCGGCGGCGACCAGGTCGACTGGGACCCCTTGGCCATGTAAATGACAACAACCCAAAAAGTAAAAAGCTTCCGCGAAACCCAAATCGGCCGCTTGACGGAATAACTCTATGGCTTTAGGGAGGTCTTGGTCCACGCCTCCGCCGATTAAATAACAATGAGCTAAACAATGTATTCCGAAAGCGGATCCTTGGTCCGCGGCTTTCTGGAACCACTCCAAAGCCAACGCCAAATCCCGCTCCTTATAGCCGCCTGCCGCGCAGACAAGGCCATATCTGACTTGAGCCTCGGCTATCCCCGCTTCGGCTTTTTCTTTTAAGCTGGCCAAGGAAGCGGCGACTTCAGGGGGTAACTGAGGATCCTTATCGCGCATTAGATAACCTTTAATATTTAAGTCCGCTAAAAAGCGAATTAAGAACTTAAAAAGTAATCAAAAAAAACCTTGAGGCGTAACGACTTGAAAGTCCAGAGCCCCAAAAAAACTCGGCCTTAAAAACCTAAAAAGGCGGGGAGATTTTGGCCATAAAGCGCGACTATTAAATATAGTAGCGCCCTGGTCTTTTTTGGCGATCGTCTTAGGCCTTATCTTTTTTTGGTTTGACGACCAACAAACTGAGCCAAAAACGCGAGGCGGATTCGCGGCCCAAGCCAATTGGTTATTATTGATTCTCTAGGTTTATTATTGAAATATGGGCGTTTTGAATAAAGGTTATTAAAAAACATAATAGTTATATTTTATAAATTTATAAAATATAATTTTATGCTAGTTAAAAATGTCAACTATTAACGAGTATTAGTGGTAAAGTCAAAACCTAACCAATAAATTTAGACTAATAATCAAGCGCCTTTAGACTTTTAGTTGAGTTAAATAGTTAAATTTAACTTTTTTATTTTTATTTTTATATCACATTTTAAAATAGATTTAAAATATCTTTTTAGACTCTATTTTAAACTTGAGATGTTGAACGACTAGACTCTAATCATTGTAGAGTTAAGTTTCCCGTAAATTGAACCAGATAGTTTGGCTTTTTTTATGGAGAACATTATTATATCATCCATAATTTCTAGGTGTCTATAAAACTATGAAATATATAATTATTTTATAATTTATTATTTATCGAGTTTTTATATATTAAGTTAATATTATACCACTAAATTTTATAAAAACGATGTCTTCTAAATTTTATACAAAATAAGTTTTATTTTGGCGAAATCAAGCTTATTTATTTAGCTAAAAGGTGAACTAGGGCTAAAAAAATGGTCCACCAAAAATAGTTATGTTCTCGAAAAACCAAAAAAGCCTTTAACGCGCGCCTAAAAAACCTTTTTCCCTGGCTCTTTAAAAATTAATATTATGGTGGTCAAACAATTGTTTTTTAACCATAAATGAGGGCGATGAGCGATAATAATCGCGAGCCTAAGGGTTTTAGTGGGCTTATCGTCCTTTTTTTAAAACACGCGAAGGCGCGCTTGTTTTGGTGGGGAGATAATCCTTGGTCTGGACAAAAAAACTTTCGTCCTTTTTTTTTAAGGCCTAAAGATAAGTTTTAGTCGTCCTTTTTCTTGTTGTTCTTCGCCTTGTCGTCCTTGACGTCTTCCCAGTCTTCGTCGTCTTCCCAGTCCTCTTCGTCTTCGTCTTCGTCTTCGTCGTCTTCGTCGTCTTCGTCTTCGTCTTCGTCGTCTTCGTCTTCGTCGTCTTCGTCTTCGTCGTCTTCGTCTTCGTCTTCGTCGTCTTCGTCTTCGTCTTCGTCGTCTTCGTCGTCTTCGTCTTCGTCTTCGTCGTCCCAGTCGTCATCGTCGTCGTCGTCGTCCCAGTCGTCCTCGTCGTCGTCCTCGTCGTCGTCGTCATCGTCGTCGTCCCAGTCATCCTCGTCGTCGTCATCGTCGTCGTCGTCGTCCCAGTCGTCCTCGTCGTCGTCCTCGTCGTCGTCGTCGTCATCGTCCCAGTCGTCCTCGTCGTCGTCGTCATCGTCATCGTCGTCGTCGTCGTCCCAGTCGTCCTCGTCGTCGTCGTCGTCATCGTCATCGTCGTCGTCGTCGTCCCAGTCGTCCTCGTCGTCGTCGTCCCAGTCGTCCTCGTCGTCGTCCTCGTCGTCGTCGTCCTCGTCCCAGTCGTCCTCGTCCCAGTCGTCCTCGTCCTCGTCGTCGCCGCCCCAGTACTCGCCGTCCTCGTCCCCGTCGGCCAAGATCTCGTCAAATAAGTCGGTGTTTAACACGCCTTTTTCAACCAATAAACTCGTAAGCGAGTTTAAGTGCTCAAAAAATTCAGCCTGAAAGAGGCCGCCATTGGAGTCTTCGTCATCCTCGTCGTCCTCGTCTTGAAAGAGCGCAAGCTCAGCTTGCTTCTTGACAAGCTTTTTCACCCATTCTTTGGCCATTTTCGGGTTTTTGGCGGTGCCAACGCCGAAGGCGTAAAAACTGATTAGACAAAGCATGGCGTGGAGAAGGCCATTTTTCGCGGCTTTTTCGATATACTTGAAGGCCTTAGCGGGTTTTTTGGCGACTCCATCGCCTTCCAAGTAAGCTAACCCCATGCACATCAACCCGATGGGGTCGTCCTGTTTGGCGGCTTTTTCCAGCAAACTTATGGCTAGGTCCTGTTTACGTGGCCAGCCCTCGGCCGACTTATAATGAATGGCTAAAATGGTTTGAGCCTGGGGTAATCCCTGGTTCGCCGCCTTAAGAAACCAACTCTCGGCTTTTTCTATTTCTTTAGGCGTTTTAGCGACAGATCCATAATTGACCCCGAGAAAAAACTGGGCGATGGGTAAACCCGCGTTAGCCGATTTCTCAATCCATTCTAAGCCCTTCTTCAAGTCTTCTTTCACGCCATTGCCGGAGCTGTAAGATAGGCCCACTAAATACTGAGACTGTTGAAACCCCGCCTGGGCCGACTTCAAATACCAGTCAAAGGCCTTTTTAGGGTTAGATTTTAGGCCAATCCCACCGAGATATAGATTAGCTAGGACGAACTGGGCCTCGGCATTACCACTATTAGCCAATTTTTGGAATTCTTTGGCTGTTTTGGTCGCGTCATCTTGAACCTCATGACCTAGTACCTTTTCAAGATCCACGCTTTTTATAGGACTTTCCAGCAAACAAACCGCAGTGTAATCATCCATAAACCTCAAGAATCCCTTGAAAATCGACGAGACAAAGTCAGGCACTGACATACCAACTCCATAAAACGGAAAAAAAACAAAAGACGATGACCCAGAAAGACCAAAAATCTAGGCCAAAAAAAACAAAAGCCATAAAAAGGCTTTGACTAAAACTAACTAAGGGGGCCAGACGACCCGAGAAAAAAAGGTGAGACCGTGTCCAGCTTAAAATAAAAGTTTGAACGCAAAAACGCGAACGCGCTCATAAGTAACAAACTTTAAATATACGCAGACATATATTATGGCAAATTTATATAACTTTGAACAGTAATAAAAGTTAAGTTTTGGGTGGTTTTGAATATTCTCAGTTTTCAAAGCTTACATTATTTTGGCGGGTTGTCAAGTTAAATGAGGATTTGAAAGGGGCGACGATTGGGGCCGTTCTTTAAAGCCGGGTTTTGTCCAAGACGAGGCAAACGAAAAATATGGGTTATAAGGCGACTTTGAACCCTAAAGTTTAGACGACAATGGTTTTTTGACGCGTTTTTTTCTTTTTGGCTCTTGGATCATTTTTTTGAAAAATGGTTAAAAGGCCTTAAAGGCGATTTTAGGTCGCGTTTATGGCCCAAATATTAAACTTTTTAAGGTTAGCCACGTCCCTTAAGGCGTTAAGCCAGGGGTCGCGATAACCTAAAAGGGGGGCGAACTTTTTCGAGCTTAACTATTGCCGGCGAGCGTCGTTTTCCTAATAAAAGGCGCGAAACAATATTTTTAACGACCAAAGATATTGATTCGCGCTTTAATAACCTAAAAGGCGCCCCCTTCTCTCCCCCTCCCAAAAACGCCTTAACCGCGAAAAGCTATCCCCTTTTCCCCGCCAAAAAAGCCTTAGCCGCGAAAAGCTACCCCCTTTTCCCCGCCAAAAAAGCCTTAACCGCGAAAATCTCACCCCTTTTCCCCGCCAAAAAAGCCTTGCCCCCGAAAATCTCCCGGCCTTTTTTAAGGATTTTTGTGAGTTAACCAAAAAGCTTGACCTTAGCCTTAAAGGCCCCTTAATAGGGGTTAACCGGCCCAAAACTAACGGCCCCGCCCCAATAAGGGTTTAAGCCTTAAGGGATTATTTGCTTTTCGGGCCAGCCGTAATAGTCGTCTCTTGGCCAGAGCGCGTAACCGCGACTTCTCTTTTCTCCCGGGCTAAAACCCGTAAAACGCTTTCCACGGCGCTCTCGCTATCGACTATTATGACCACTGGCCCAGAGTCTTTAGCCAAAGCCGCTTGAGCCATCATTAAAGGTTGGGGGCAGCTTAAGCCGCGCGCGTCGATGGCCGCCATAAGAGGCTCCTTTTTAAGCGGTCGCGGGTTTTACCGGGCGGCCAAAAATCGCGATAAGAAGGATCATGGCCAGGCTAAATATCCCCACGGCCTGGCTATGAAGCCCTAAGCCGTCGCCACTGGCCGCGGCCGCGAAATTGTGGGCCATGGCGAGGCCAAAGAGTAACCCCAAAACAAAGACCCCCGCGTCCGCGTCGCCCTCGCCGGCTAAAAATAACTGTCGCAAAGGACAACCCCCAGCCAAGGAGCAGCCAAAACCCACGACCGCTAAACCAAAGAAATTCCAAAAATAAAGCGAGTGGGCGATGGGTTGTTTGACGAACCCAGGGTGAAATTGCCCAAAGGCGAGGTTAGCCACCCAAGCCGCGACCACAAAGCCGACGACCCCCCACAAAAAGTGGAACTCGCGAAACAACAAAACGTTTTGGATCGCCGAAATGGAGCAAAAGCGACTTCTTTGACCCACAAAGCCAATGATTAAGGCCAAGGACAAAGAAGCCCACAAAGGAGCCCTTAAAGACCCTGGGCCCTTTAGAGAGTAAAACAAAACGTCGTTTTTGGCCGCCAGAGGCAAGGGGGGGTAAATTAGCCGTAAAGCCAAAAGGACCAAGACCAACAAAACAAAAGCCAGGCCAAACGCGGCCACGGTTTTTTGGCTGGCCCCTAAGGTAAAGCCGCGCCGGATAAAGGCCGCCCCGACGTAAACGCCCGCGATTAGGCCTAAAAGGCCTAAAATAGCGTTGCCGTCGCCCCCGGCTAAACGCAGAAGGGCTCGCCAAGGACAACCCAAAAAGATCAAAGCCCCAATAGCCACGAAAAAACCTAAGCATAACCGGATCAAAGGACTAGACCCGGCGCGGGGCTTAAACTCGCCGCTAGCCAAAGCGGCGACGAACGCCCCTAAGACCAGGCCAAAAATCTCCGGCCGAGCGTATTGAACGACCTCCGCTCGGTGGAGCCCTAAGGAACCGGCCAGATCCCGGCCAAAACAAGCCACGCACAGGCCCATATTGGGGGGATTGCCCAACTTTTGGAGAACGGACGCGCCTAAGCCCAGGGTCAGGCCCGCGACGACGACCCCTTTAGGGGAAGAAAAAAAATTGGCCATTATAGGCCCTCCTAGTTTTAAGCCTTCGGGACTGGCTAAGCGGCGTCACGGCCCTTTTTGGAGCCTTAGGGGCGACGACGACGTTTAAGGCCTCTTTGTTTTTTGGCGAAATTTCGAAAAAAGCCAAAAAGCCGGCTAAAAAAAAAGCCAAGATTAATCGGCGTGGCGAAAAAAAGGGGCCTTTTAAGGGCCTAACAAATAAGGCCAAAAGACGATCAAAAAAGAGCCAACCTGTTGAAATAAATAGTTTTTTTGGAAAACCGTCGGCTTAACCGCCTTTTGACTAAGACCAGGAAAAGCCGCCCGGATCCATAAAAAAACCTAATCGTTAATATTAGAATGTATAATTAAAAAAACGATTTTGAGCCCAGGCGTCAAGGCGGGGTTTATCTATAAATTTTTTCAATAATCGCCTTGATAAATTTCTCACAATAATATATAAAAACACTGTGTAGATTGGAAATATATTCTAAAAGTAATTAGTTAGCTTAAAAAATATAGGCTACCTAACCGCGGCCTTTTTGGTCATGAGGCTTTAGATTATTTGGCTTCTGAATGTAATTATAGATAATGTCAAACTAAAAACACGTTAATAATATATTTATCACATAAATATCAACTAAAGACGTTTTAAATGAGCATGGTAAATGTATACGTAATATATAACGATTAAGATAAATTTTTAACATTATTATATGTATAAAAGACTATCAAAGGTCTCGACTATTGCTATTAGAATATATATTTAAAGTCGAAAATAAATTTTAAAGACTTATTTTGGGCGAGTTTTTTGGGGGGTCAAAAGCTTTTTGGCGAGGTTTGTTTTGGTCAAAGGCTTTTTTTGGTTAAAAGCTTTTTGGCGAGGTTTGTTTTGAATTTAAAGCGAGAACAGGGAGATAGGCCAGGGCGAAAAAATGGCCAAGATCTTCGCGCCTTTTTTGGTCAGCCTAGCTTAAAAATAGGTCAAAGACCAAGAAAGTGGTTAAAGGACTTTTAGAAAAAAATTAAGAAAACAAAATATTAATAGCTAGGCAATAGTAATGTATTACATAGCTATTGATTAGCCAATTTAATATAGATAACGTTCTTATCAGTCATCTTTACTTTAAAAAACTGTCTATTATTATTAATTAACGAACTAAGGTTCTTATAACCATATTCAGTGAACTTGATATTTGGATTCTGAGCGTAGAGTTTAGAACCTATAGTGGCCAGAGGCACCCACTCATCGCCTAAAAATTTTTTTATGTTGTCAATAATTAGATATTTTTTCTTAATACCATTTATTACTGGAGAACTAACCTCAGGAGATATATCAATTTGTTCTAATGGTAAATCAAAAAAATCGGAGGATAAACGGATATTATCTCCGCCTGTTTGTTTAATATAAGCTAATATAGTACTGGTACTGCTATTGCTTGTTGATTTTTTGCCATTATTCGCGGCGTTAGTTTCCGGCCGCGGGCTGTTATTTATAGGATCTTTATCTTTATCTTTATCTAAAGGAGTATTATCGTTATTTTTAGTATCAATAACGTCGCGAGCTAAAGGGCCGTTAAACGAAAGGTCGTTAGCGATCAATTCAGTAGCGATCAAGTCGTTAGTGATCGAGTCGTTAGGAATTAAGTCGGGCCCGATCTGGTCAGGCGCGATCTCGCTAGGATCGATAAGCTCAGTATCGATAAATTCGTCGTCGATAAATTCCGCGTCAATAGTTTCCAGGTCAGAGGACTCGGCTAAAATATCGTCGACTAAAGCCTCGTCGCTCGAATACTCGCTCTTAAAAGAGATAGCCGGCAGCGAAACGCTAGCGTTATTAAATTGTAGTTCCGGCGCTTTCTCGAAGTCCGGGACGCCAAATCGAAATTGTTCGGTATACAAAAATTTGTAACAAGCCCTTCGAAAAACATCCGAGGTTTTAGTCGGCTCGCCAAAACCATAGACCTTAAAGCCAGACTCCCGAAGACGAATAACCAGACCCGTAAAGTCGCTGTCGCTACTGACTATGCAAAAACTATCGATCAGGTTGGAATGGGACAAATCTATGGCGTCCATTATCAAAGTGAAATCAGTCACGTTTTTATGGCTTAGAAACGCGAACTGTTGCACTGGCTGGAGGGCTAAATCGCGGATCAAGTCGCGCCACTTGAAATTCATGTTGACGGAGAAATCGCCATAAAGGCGCCTAACGTAAGGCTCGCCAATCCGTTGAGTAATAAATTTGAATAAATTTTTTATCCCAAGGACCGAGGCGTTGTCCGCGTCAATGAGAACCGCGGTTCGGAAAAAAGGCGAGGCCGTTTGCCCATTATTTTCGCCTAAATTATGAAACAACTATCATTCCTTTTATATTTTTTAAAATGATATGATAAGTTTTTTTAGCGATAGGCGTATTATCAGCTAAAAAATCCAATGTTTAAATTATATTAAGACTAAAAAAAAGTCTAAATATTAAAGACTTTAAAAACTTTTTGGTTTTATCACGGGCCCCAAAAATCGCGAGAAGGCCTTTTTTGGGCTTTAGGACGATTTTTTAGGGCCAAGATATTTTTTTGACGTTTATAACCCCTTTGATTAATTGGGCCGCCAAGGCCCCTTAGCCTATAAAAAGGTCAGCCTTTGGTTTAAGTAAGCTACCAAAACCTCAAAGAATTTTGAGCGAAAAACCGCGAAAGAAAACTAAAGCTGCCGCTAAGTATTTGTCATAATAATTGAATTTAGCTCCTTGGTCAAAGTTTTTTTGTCCCAGACCCTTAAAAACCCCGCGACCGTTCAAGTACGTCAAAACGTCCATAAACTTTTATAGGCCGTAAGTTTGAGTAAGGCGCGTTATAAAACCTAAAATGAGCCTTTAGCGCGAAAAAAGCTCGTCCCCCTCGTCCCTTGTTAATAAATCTTCGCTAAGACGTAAGCTCTTTCGACGATTCCGACGGCCATTATTTTGACCACCGGCTATTCTTGGTCAAATCCAGCCTCATATTTCCTTTAGCTTAATTTGGGCGACGGCTTCTTCCAGCGCCGGGTCAAGAAGCTTTTTGACGTCTTCTTCGGTCGCCTTGTCCTTTTCGCCTGGTATTTTTTTGAATTTGATTTCAACTATAAAGATCGCTTTTTTGGGGATCTCAATAAATAAATCAAAGACGCCTTCCAAGGCCCTGACTTCGCTTTTGACTTTAAAGTGGAGGGCCTTTAAAACGGCATAGATGAGGGTGTGATGGTATCTTTCCAAAGCTTTTTGTTCCTGACGAGGAACCCACCTTAAAATAGTTTCCAAACGCTTGGCCACGGCCGCCTCGTCAAAAGCCAAAAGGGCCGTCTTGAGATCGGCGGTTAACTTTAAGATATGAGACTGTTGCCGCTCGGTCATAAAGTTCACAAGGAACGCGTTAAAGGCCTAGTCAACTTCCAAGTTGGGACGCTTAAGACTATAACTGTCAAATCATATCTGTTTTTGGATCGTTAGATAACCTGTTTGGAATAAAAATGGCATAAGTTCAAGCCTGTCCAGATCTACCGCGTTTAAGTTCGCTCTGGCCAATACCAAGTCAAGTTCTTAGCTTTTAGAAAATTATTATAACTAATTTTTATTAAAATTCAAAAAAAATTCTCTTTTATTTGTTATATATATTATTAACTTGTTAAAAATTTTTTTAGTGATAAATCAATTCATTCTATAGCTTTTATAAAAATTTTCTAAAAAGTCAATTAACTCTTTTATTGCCAAAAGAACTTAGCCGTGCTAACATGGCCGCCGGAAGGTGTTCCGCCCTCTAAAACCCTTGTGGGGCCGGGCGAAAAAAACCCTAAAAGCCCTAAAAGCCCTTAAAAGTTTTAAGAGCCAAAAAATTAAACTCCTTTTCTTTTGGGCCAAAAAATTGGCTCTTAAGAACGACTGGCTCCAAAATTGACTTTAAAAACTGGCTTTTAGAGCTGACTATAAAAGTTAACTCTTTATTATAAGTCATTTTTTTAATATAAATAATTGTTTCGCGCGAAATATTTAATCGCTATTTAGCCATAACAATAGTTTTTTAGTCTATATTTTTTTAGTCTATTTTACGCTATTATGATTATTATCATTATTTTTAGCCTTATTCTCTGGGACTAAGGCTAAAAATATTTTTTAGCGAGACTTTATTAGCGCGACTTTTTTGGAAATATCCCCTAAAAAAACCATAAGGACGGCGCGCATGAAAGCCTGGCAAGCGGATCTAGCCATTATTGGGGCGGCCGCCATCTGGGGTATGGCCTTTATCTTCACTCGCTGGAGCTTAGAGGATTCTTCGCCAGCCCTGTTTTTAACTTGTCGCTTTGGCTTGGCCATGATCGTGTCAATTTTCATTTTTGGCCACAAGCTCGCGGGCCTGACTAAAACCACGGCCAAACGCGGCCTGGTTTTAGGCCTTTTAATGGGCGGCGGTTTTCTGCTCCAAAACTACAGCGTTAACTTCACCGAAGTGCCCCGGGCGGCCTTTATCGCCTCTTTGACTCTGCCAGCCATACCTTTAGTCTCTTTTATTCTTTTTCGAGAAAAAGTCAAGAAACACAACCTATTAGGGATTATAATGGCCTTGATTGGGGTGTTTTTTCTTTTGGATCCAAGTTTTGAGGGGGTTAATTCAGGGGATATTTTAGCTTTTTTATCTGTACCTTTGTGGGCTTTATATCTTATTTACATGAATATTTTTACTAAAGACCTCGAAGGACAGACCGGCCAGCTTTTAGTCCTCCAGTTTATGGGGGCCTTGCCTTTGACCATTTTAGTCGCCCTTTTATTCGAGACGGGTTTATGGCCGCCTCTCCACCCCGACTTAGGCAAAGGCCTGACCTTTACCGCCCGTTTTTGGATGGGCTTATTATACTGCGCTCTACTCGCCTCCATTGGGGTGGTCTTTATACAGACCGCCTGTCAGAAGTACACCACCCCGGTTCAGGCCATGCTCTGCTTTCAGTTTGAGCCAGTCACGGCCGCGGCTGGGGCCTGGTTTTTCTTAGGCGAGACCGTGGGGGTCATTGGGGTCGTGGGGGCCATCGCCATCATCATGGGCGTCTTGACCTCGGAGATGGGCGGATTACTGGACGCTGGCCAGACCAACCCCCCCTCGCGGGAGTTAGGCGACTTAATCGCCACCGACCGGCCGCCGCCTAAGACGACGTCTCCGCCGGCGGCCGATTCGGCACCCACTTCAGAAGAGTCTGATAAAGCTCCGTCAGATTAATGGGTTTAGAGATGTGGTCGTTCATGCCCGCGGCCAAGCTCAGTTCCCGATCCCCGCTCATGGCGTGGGCGGTCATGGCCACGATGGGGATGTCTTTGAGCTTAGGTATGGCCCGAATAGCCCTAGTCGCGGTTAAACCGTCCATCTCGGGCATCTGAATATCCATTAATATAAGATCAAATTCCTCGGCCTGAGCTAAACTGACCGCTTCTAAGCCATTATTGGCGATCTTAACCTCAAACCCGGCTTTGCTCAGGATGCGGCTGGCCACCAGCTGATTGACCTCGTTGTCCTCGGTTAAAAGGATCTTGGCCCCTTTGATGGACTTTAAAAAATCCACGGGTTTACCGACCGCCCGGGCTTCTTTGGCGAATTTAGCCCCTTCTGGGTTAACCTTTAAAACCGCGGTAAAAATAAAGACGCTGCCTTGGCCGGCCTGGCTTTGGCACCAGATCCGGCCGTTCATCATTTCCACTAAGCGCTTGGAGATGGTTAAGCCTAAACCCGTGCCCCCGTATTTGCGGGTGGTCGAGGTGTCGGCCTGGGTAAAGGGGGTAAACAAGAGCTTAACCTGCTCAGGGGAGAGGCCAATGCCGGTGTCGGTCACGCTAAACAACAGAACCACCCGCTCTTTCGCGCTTTCCTCGACTTTGACCGTTACCGTCACCGACCCACTCTGGGTAAACTTAATGGCGTTACTGACGAGGTTACTTAAAACTTGGCCCAAACGCACGGGATCGCCTAAAAGACAGAGCGGGGCCCTGGGGTCGAGAATTAAGTTAAAATCTAACCCCTTTTCCACGGCTTTGACCTCTAAGACGTCCACCATGCCGTTTAAAACGTCGACCAACTGAAAGCTGGTCTCCTCCATTTCCAGCTTGCCCGCCTCGATTTTCGAAAAATCCAAAATGTCGTTGATTATGCGCAGCAAAGCCTGGGCCGCCACCTCGGCTCGCCGGATATAGTCGAGCTGCTGGTCGTCGAGTTCGGTGTCCAAGACCAGATGGGTGAGTCCAATGATGGCGTTCATGGGCGTGCGAATCTCGTGGCTCATGTTGGCCAAAAACTCGCTTTTGGCCCGGGTGCTTTCCTCGGCCAGATCCCGGGCTAACCGCAGATCCCGCTCATGCTCCTGCATGGCGAAGAAGTCCATCTCCATTTTTTTCCGCTCGTCAAAGTCAAAGTGGCCCCCGACCATTCTTAAGGCTTGACCCCGCTCGTCGCGCGTGACCACCCGCCCAAAGTCGTAGGTCCAGACGTAATGGCCGTCCTTGTGCCGCATGCGGATCTCGCTGGCGTACATGTCGTCCTCGCCGGAGAGGGCCCGGTCCAAGGCGGCGTTGGTGGCCTCTAACTCGTCGGGATGGACGAAGCTCTCCCACTCCTCGATGGTCCCTTCGATCTCTTCGGGTTTGTAGCCTAACATGTCTAAATAGACGTCGTTAAACTTAATGACCCCATTAAGCACGTCCCAATCCCAGGCCCCGATGCGGGCGGCGTTAAAGATCAAGGCCAGTTGGTCGTTGTTCTCGGCGAGGGACCTTTCGATGATTTTTTGCCGGCTAACGTCGATCATGACCCCAATTAAACGTTTGGCTCGCCCGTCTTGATCCCGCTCGACCACCCGACCGCGGTCCTGGGCCCAGACGGTCGAGCCATCGCGGTGCCGCAGCCGAAAGTCGCACTCATAGCTAGGGGTATAGCCTAGACAGTGGGCCTCGACGGCTTTGTTGGCCCTTTCCAGATCCTCGGGAAAAAGGGCGTTCTCCCAAGTGGCCACGGTCGGCTCAATCTCGTCTAACTCGTAACCAATGGTCTGCGCCCAGCGCTTGTTGTAGACGACCGCCCCGCTCTGGATCTCCCAGTCCCAGGTCCCCAGCTCGCCCGCCTCGATGACCGCGGCCAAGCGCTCCCGCTCTAAAAGCAGATCCTTGGTGGCGACTTCTTTGTCCTCTAAGGCTTGCCGGAGAGCGTTTTGGACTAAACGGCGGTCGTGGATAATCTCGATTAAGCCAAAAAAACGGGTGGGGGCGTGGTCTGCGGCCAAGGCGAAGGGCTGGGCTAAAATCTGGCACCACTCCCAGTCGTCGACCCCGTGCCGCCAGAGTCGGGCCTCTAAATTGACGAAATCCGGCCCTTTAGCCTCGGTTAAGCTTCGTAACAAAGCCTCTCTTTCCAAAGGGTGGATCCAACGCTTGGAAAACTCAAGAAAATTATGGGTCTTATCGGGGTTTGAGGGATGAACGAATAAGGCCCGGGAAGACTCGTCGAAAGAGACGACCGCCTCCGCCAAACCGCCGCTCCCTATATTTAGTTCCCAAAAACCAACTCGGCCTTGGCGCAACACGCCGTTAAAAACGTCCATCGGCACGCTATCGCCGCCAGGAAAAAGGTTTAAATCGGTCATAAAGTCAAACCCTAAAGACCCTAAATTAAACTTAAACGTATTTTTTAAGATTTTTTACGATTTTTTTACGCGAAAAAAAGAGGTCAAAAACAATCGCCTATATTTCCCTCCCACTCGCCTTAACCTTAAAAACCAATCCGCGAGAAGGGAGGATAGAAGCCGGCTTTGGCCGTGGCGTTGGGAGCCAAACGGGAGCCCGGGCCCAAAAGGGCCCCGGGCGAGGTCACGCTGTTGCAGCCCGTCTCGGCGTGGTCGCCAATAATGGCCCCCAGCTTTCGGCGACTTAAGACGATTAGGTGGCTTTGGACTTTAAAGCCAATAGCCTTGTCGTCCATTTTTAGGTTAGCCAGTTTGGTCCCGGCCCCTAAATTGACGGCCGCCCCTAAGACGCTGTCGCCTAAATAAGCGAAATGCCCAGCTTTAGCCTCGGACAAAAAGAGGACGTTCTTGGCCTCGGTGGCGTGCCCAACCACGTTATGGCCCAGGCAATAAACTTGCCCTCGAACGTAAGCCCCTTGCCGAACTTGGGTTTTAGGGCCTAAGATAGTTGGCCCTTTAACGAAAGCCCCAGACTCAATGACGACTCCAGGGCCTATCTCCACCTGGCCGTCGGCGATAAAGGCCCCGGGTAAAATCAAAGCCGCGTCGGGCCACTTTTCGCCGCCCACGAAAACCTCGGGGTAACCGCCTTTACCGTCTAAATTATACTCGGCTGGCCCAATTTGGTTGTCTTTAAGAGCCAAAGCCGTCTCAATAAAGCCGCCCTTTAAGCGTAGGGCGGCTACGTTGGGTTTAATTAAAGCCTTTATCCAGTCGCCTAAATGGTCTAAGATCGACCAAACGAATTCCACGCCGTTTAAATAGTCGGTTAAGGGCTCGGTTAAGGACAGGATAAAAAAATGTTTTGGCGCGACGAAGGCCGGGCCCAGAGTCGAAGGCGACTTAGTCAAAGGGGGTCTCCTAAAGGTCCACGCCTTTTAAGGCGGGGATCCCAGCTCGAAAAGCGTGCTTAACGTCCAGCATCTCGGTCACCGTGTCGGCTAGCTCAATCAGTTCGTAGGGGCAACCCCGGCCAGTTAGGACCACGGTCGCGTTTTGAGGCTTATTTTTTACGAACTCCACCGCCTCGGCCGTGGCCAGCAAACCTAAGCTAATGGCCACGTTGATCTCGTCTAAGACCAAAAGGTCTAAGTTTGGGGCTAAGGCCATGGCCCTTTTTAAACCTTCTTGGGCTAAATCCCGGTCGGTCTGAGAGGGGTTGTGGCCCACAAAGCCCTGACCGTGACGGGCGTAAAAGAGGTTGTCGGGGTTTAGGCGAGCCATCTCCTCTAAAAAACGGCTCTCCCCAGTGTCTTGAGACTTTATAAATTGAATAAAGGCGACTTTCTGACCGTGGCCTAAGGCCCTAACCACCAGCCCTAAGGCGGCCGTGGTTTTGCCTTTGCCGGCCCCGGTCATGACCAGAACTAATCCTGTGGCCATAAGACAGCGCCTCCTTTTAAAACATTAATGACGATAATTAGAAAAAAAATGGTCTTGGCCAATCGCGGGCCTAAATGTATAATAACACATTAATTGGTCTTGATGGCCTCTTAAACCCTAACTTCTAGCTGAAACGGGCCTTAGACTGGTTAACTGGCCTTAAGATCGTCGCCTCGCCCTTTTGGTGGCGGTACTAGATCGCTAAGCGCCGCGGCTGATATTGGCGGCGGGCGAGAGTTTTAGGGGCCTAAAGTCGTTAGATCTAAGGCCAGGCGACCAAAAAAAGGCCCTTGACGCGAATAGGCCTATACTTTAAGGTCGCCTCTGGCGCGAGAGGCTAGAAAACTAGGCTTTAAGGTCGCCAAAAGGCGTTAAGGCCAAAAAACTAGGCTTTAAAGTCGCCAAAAGGCGTTAAGGCCGAAAAACTAAGCTTTAAAGTCGCCAAAAGGCGCGATAGGCCGGAAAAGCGCCAAAAATTAAGAAGCCCTGGCTATTTTTTTTAAAGCTTATGAGTATTATATGAGCTATTCAATAAAATTACAAGCGCTATATATTAACGGTTATTGAGTCATAAAAAATAATTTTTTTTCGCGAAGAGTCTTCTCTCGGTCGCGAATCCCATAATTATTTTCGCGATAAACGAGCGCGTTATTAGCAATAGATAAGACCTTTTAAATAAAAATTTCTCCTCAAAGAGTATTTTATTAGGCTTTTAAGGCCTTTAAAGGCTATAATTTTCTTTTTAAGTTCCACAAGCGTTGGCTCTACCATTATGGCGAGACGCCATAACGTCCAATCCAGAAAGCAATCTTTGATATGTGTGGTATTATTGGCGTAATTAGCCAAAAAGACAATGTCGCGCCGCAAATTATGGCTGGTTTGCGTCTCCTTGAGTATCGTGGTTACGACTCGGCGGGTTTAGCCGTCTTAGACGCGAGCGGAACCATTCGCCGGGCCCGGGCGGCCGGCAAGCTCGCGGCTTTGGCCGAGCGCTTAAACCAAAACCCCTTAAGCGGTTCCACTGGAGTTGGCCATACCCGGTGGGCGACTCATGGGGCGGCCACGGAGGTCAACGCCCATCCTCTAGCCACCGACCAAGTAGCCGTGGTCCACAACGGCATCATTGAGAACTTCCAAGAGCTGAAGACCGAGCTCATGGCTAGGGGCCGTAAGTTTGAGAGCCAGACCGACACCGAGGTCATCGTTCAGTTAATGAGCCAGAAGCTAACTGAGGGGCTAGACCCTTTCGCGGCCACCCAAGCCGTGTTGAGCCGCTTAGATGGGGCTTTCGCCTTGGTTTTTCTCTTCGCTGGCCAACCTAACCTTTTAATAGGGGCCAGACGCGGCTCGCCTTTGGCGATTGGTTATGGCGACGGAACCATGTGTTTAGGCTCCGACGCTTTGGCCGTGGGTCCCTTAAGCGACCGGGTCTCTTACTTAGACGACGACGACTGGGTGGTCATAACCGCGACCGAGGCCGTCGTCCGCGACCGCCAAGGTCAAACGGTTAAAAGGCCCATCGTCGCCTTAGACCCTTTAGTCAGCGTCTCTTTAGGCAAAAGCGGTTATCGCCACTACATGCGAAAAGAGATCCTTGAACAGCCCCAAGTGGTTGGGGACACTCTCAGATCGCTGTTAGATCCTCAAAAAGGGCGCTTAACCTTAGACTTTCCCTTTGACCTCCACAAGACCCCCCGCTTGGGTTTAGTCGGCTGCGGCACCTCTTATTACGCCGCCCAGGTCGCTCGCCATTTTTTAGAGACCCTGGCGAAGATCCCGACCGACCTGGAGGTGGCCTCGGAGTTTCGTTACCGTAAACCAGTCTTAACCCCGGGCGGGTCTTTTATCTTTATCTCCCAGTCCGGGGAGACGGCCGACACTTTGGCCGCTTTACGCTACTGTCGCGACCAGGGGCAAAACGTTATTAGCCTGGTCAACGTTCCGGGAAGCTCCATAGAGCGAGAGGCCAACGGTCGTCTTTTAACTAAGGCTGGCCCGGAGTTTGGGGTGGCCTCCACCAAAACCTTCGCCGCCCAGCTCATCCTTTTAACCGCCTTAGCCGTGGTCTTAGGGGCCAGGCGAGGCTTAATCGACCAAAAAGAGGAAAGCCGCTTAACTCGCCTTTTACTGGAAGCCCCGGCTTTAATGGCCGAGGCCTTAAGCTTAGACGAGGAGATTAAAACCTTAGCCAAAACCCTGATCGCCCCGGCTCGGGACGTTTTATACCTAGGTCGCGGGACCAGTTACGCCTTAGCTTTGGAAGGAGCCTTAAAACTAAAAGAACTCTCCTATATCCACGCCGAGGGTTACGCCAGCGGCGAGTTAAAGCATGGGCCCATCGCCTTGGTCGACGAGAGCGTGCCGGTGATTTTTCTGGCCCCGTCCGACGATTATTTTCCCAAAACCGTCTCCAACTTGGAAGAAGTCCGGGCCCGAGGCGGCCAGGTCGTCTTTGTGGGGGACGCCGAAGGAGCCAATAAAATTAAAGGCGAGCTGGCCGGCCGGCTGGTTCTGCCGTACGCCGATCCCTTAATCGCTCCCTTGGTTTACGCGGTGGCCGCCCAGCTTTTAGCCTATCACGCGGCGGTTTTTAAAGGGACCGACGTGGATCAGCCTCGGAACCTCGCTAAATCCGTGACCGTCGAGTAAAGCTAAAAAAAAGGCTAAAAAGTCCCCCTTTTACCGACGGATGACTTTTTCCTAAAAAAAACCCCGAGCCTGAAAGTCAAAGTTCTAGTTCAAAATCCAGTCAACAGGCTAATAGAGGTAATGGGAAATGAAAGATGATTTAATCTTAGATTACTGTAATCCTAGTTTAATTAGAAGAAAAGGCATAGAAGCCTTAACTAAAGAACTCGGTCCTATAGGTATGGCTTATTTTATGCGGCAATTTGAACGAGGCGTTGGTGATTACACTAAAGAGCGTCATACTGTTTTAGATAGCATTACGATGGAAGATATAATTCGTGAGTTAGGTTTATCTAGTAATTATAAAGATTAATAATCCGTGCGTCCATGAAGGCGCCTAATCAGCGCGGCCTGTTGGAGCAAAGCAAGAAGGTCCTCTTTTCAGCAAAGCAAAAATAGTAAATTAGGTATGACGAGTTTGATCATTAAAATACTCGGCAAGCATTTCTGCCTGGGCAATAACATTTTCAATGGCTAATTTTTCCATATCTGGTGGATATCCAAACTTTCTTAAAGTTCGTTTTACAATTACTCTTAAACTAGCCCGAATACTTTCTTTTATCATCCAATCTAAAGTTGCGTTTTTCCTTATATGATTCACAAGTATAACGGCCAATTCACGTAGTGTATCTTTTTTCATTAGTTCTCTGGCGCTATTATTATTAGCTACAGCAGTATAAAAAGCATATTCATATTGATTGAGATTTAAATCATCAGCCTCTTTATCAAACTGAATTAAATCTTTACTTAATTTAATTAGCTCTTCGATTACTTCTACAGCGGTTAAAAGTCTATTATTATATTTACGTATACTTTCATCTAACATAGTTAGTAATGATTGACTTTGTATAAGATTTATTTTAGATCTATTCTTAATTTCACCTTTAAGAAGACGTTTTAAAGTTTCAACAGCAGTATTTTATTGATCTTTTATCACCGTATATTGATTAACGACTAAAAAATCGTTATTCTCTAGATTATCATAATCAATCAGCCAAACCAAATCTCCACGCTCTGAGCCATCTTTCTGGTAACTGACTTTGATGCCTTCGGTCAGCATGATATGAAAAGCTTCGTTAGAGGCGAGCGAATCCTGAGAGTATACTCGTTGGACTTGACGTAGGGCTTCTTGCTGAACTGAAAGAAGGATATTAGGATTTAACCGGGTAATAGCATTTTGAAGTATTGGCAGAAGTAAAGGTTCGGCAAGATTGGAACGCAGAGAGTTTTGGCTTTCAGAATTTAAATCTGGACCATAGATATAGCGATAGTCTAAACCTTTAAGGATAGAGATAGCTAAAGTTTCAATAGTAGTTTCGTTGAGGATTGACAATATTTTTTTTGCTCTGATAAATTAAAGTATAATTACATATCTAATAATATTTCAATAAACTAATTGTCAAAAGACCACTCGAACCTCTCCTAACATTAGTTTTGGAAGCAAAAGATTTCGTAAATATGATAAGTAGTTGATTTGTTTATTGTTCATTATAATACGATCAATTAAAGGGTCAAAAAAAGAATTAAATAACTTCAAAGTATTAGTATCTGGTATAATAACTTGAGCTTTATCTAGATCAGAACGTTTAATATGCCCCATCGTTGTAGCTTTGCTGTCAGCAATAGCAATAAAATCTTGTAAATAATACTTGCACCACTGAAAATAAAACCATGGATGGTAAAACAATGAAGTTACTTTATAAAGATGTTGGTTTAAAATACAGTTTTCACCAAACCATATCTTAATTATAAGAGAACCAGACCAAGAAAATATTATATCACCATTTTTAACAATATAAATATCATTAACACTGTTTGATGCATAATCAGAATCATTCTTTATTCCGTTATTTAACTCTTTAATTTTTAATACTGGTAGTTTATCATAATTATTTTTGGGCGGAAATTTTTGACAAGCTAATCCATTTAAAAAATGAGCCACAGATGTCAGTGATTTTTGTTGCCAGTCAGGATTTGGGTTTTCAATAAAATAATACCTAAATATAGTATCAGCCATAGCCTCTAGCGTCTTGTTCTGTCTGTGAAGCAAGTCAATTTTGTCATCTAAACTGCTGAGAACTGAGGCTATAGCTTTTTGTTCCTGAAAAGGTGGTAAATATAGCTTTAAATCATCAAAACATTCTTTAGGAACTCTCTGGCGACCAGATGTTCCCTCCATATGTGATGTAGCAAAAGAGCGTATATCACTAGATCTAGCTAAATAATAAATAAAATCAGTGCATGAAATATTATTTATTCCCCTAAATACTAAAAATTCAGTAGAACCAAAGCCAACTCGATTAATTAGATTTTTAACTTGGCATATTTTGCCATTTTCTAAACAAGGCGTTATTCTGGCAAAAAGAGTATCTCCTTCTTCAAATCTAGAACCTCCACATAAAAGACGAACAGTCGAAGGATGACAAAATTTAGAATTAGAATCTAAGTCTTTCATTTCGACAAAAGAATACTTAATATTTTTAGATAGATTAACAGATGGATTAATAGACACAAAATCAGAAAAAATATATTCTTCCCAGTTATTCATATTTTAATCTTGGATAAATTTTCTAAAATAGCTTCATTCAATTCTTTCTCTTCATCCAACTGAGAGATAAATTCGGCTTTTAAAGATGTAAACCTCTCATTAAAATCAAAGTCGTCTCCTTCATCAGGCAATCCCACGTAACTTCCCGGAGTCAGAACGTAGTCCAGTTCCTTGACCTTCTCAATTGGCGCGGAACAGCAGAAACCTTTCTCGTCCTCATAGTGGTCTTCGAGATTACGCCAATTATGATAAATACCGCTGATCTTGTCAATGTCCTTCCTGCTCATAATTCGAGTTCGACGGTTAATCAATTCCCCCATGTTCCTCGCGTCAATAAAGAGTATTTCACCACTTCTGTTTCTTAATTTACCATTTTTACGGTCTCTACTTAAAAACCACAAGGCCGCTGGAATCTGTGTGTTCAGGAAAAGTTTCGTAGGTAAATTAACGATACAGTCCACTATGTTGGCAGTCTCAACCATCCGCCGACGTATTTCTCCTTCTCCGCCGCTTTTACTAGTCAACGCGCCTTTAGCTAGAACTATGCCAGCTTGACCTGTTGGCGACAAGTGGAAGGCAAAATGTTGTAACCAGGCGAAGTTAGCGTTACCTTCAGGAGGAACTCCGTACTGCCATCTAGCGTCTCGGCGAAGTTGGGAGCCACTCCAGTCGCTATCGTTGAAGGGCGGATTGGCTATGATGTAATCAGCTCTTAGATCTTTATGGGCGTCATTTAGAAAAGAGCCTTCATTGTTCCATTTGACCTGGGAGCTGTCTATTCCCCGGATAGCCAAGTTCATTTTGGCGAGTCTCCAGGTGGTCTGATTGCTTTCTTGGCCATATATGGATATATTGTTGACCAACCCTTGGTGTTCCTTAACGAATTTTTCGCTTTGAACGAACATGCCTCCAGAACCGCAACAGGGGTCAAACACTCGCCCTTGATAAGGTTCAAGCATTTCTATCAGAAGTTCTACGATGCTTCTGGGCGTATAAAACTGCC
>JAIROO010000346.1 GCA_031257535.1 Deltaproteobacteria bacterium | reverse complement strand
GCGACTCTTTGGCTAAAACCTTGGTCACCGTGGGTCGACCTTTGATTTTTACCACCTTAACCGTGACCGGGGCTTTTAGTTTTTTAGTTTTATCCCATCTTTCGGGGGTGGCTAAGTTTGGCGGCTTGGGAGCCTTAGCTTTTGTTTTAGCCCTAGTCGCCGATTTTTTTCTCATGCCGGCCATTTTATTGGTTTTTAAGCCGTTTGGCCCGGAGCGCGATCTTAAGCTCTAAAGGGTTGAGGTTTCGTTCGCTAATTTTTTAAGATTTTAAAAAACAAATTTAATAAAGTTCGCCGCCCTTTTAAGCGCGCGATTTTAGGGATGGCCAGATGGAAAGACCTAAAAAATCAAAGATAAAGTCCGCTTCTAGCGAAAAAACGCTTATCTTACGGCTGGTTTTTTTTGACGGGCTACTTAAGCTTTTAACCTTAGGAATTTTAGCCTTAACTTGGATCTGGCCAGGCCAAGTGGCCGCGCAAACCGGTCGGGAGGTGGCCTTAAAGTGGGACGCCGTGGACAATAGCCAGAGCTCTAGTTACCTGGCCACTTTTACCATCAGGCGCTCCTCGCGAGTCCTTTTAAGGACTATGGAAATTATCCGCCAAAAAACGCCTGACGCGGAAAAACAGCTCATCGCGTTTCAAGAGCCCCCAGACGTGCGAGGGACCGCTTACTTAACTTGGGCTTACAAAGATCCCAAAAAAGACGACGACATGTGGGTTTTTTTACCAGCCGAGTCTTTAACGCGGCGGATCGCCGGGGGAGCCCGCAAAGGTCCCTTTATGCGGAGCGACTACGCTTTGGAGGATATCTCGCGGCGGGAGGTGGACGAGGATAACTGGGAGCTGATTCGGCGCGAAAAGGTTTTTGGTACCGACTGCTTCCTTTTGTCGGCCGTCCCCCTCGCGGGGAAAAAAGGGGTTTACGCGAAAAGGTTGGCCTGGGTGCGCGAGGATATTTTTCTGCCCACTAAAGTTGAGTATTACGGGGAAAAGGACAAACTCATAAAAACCCTAATATTAGGGGATTTTCAAAATATCCAAGGAATTTGGCTACCTTTAAAACAAGAGATGCGGGCTAAGGACGCGGATTCGGCCACGACCTTAGAGCTGACTCGGGTAGTTTTTAATCAGCCTGTCGCGGCCGACCTATTCTGGTCGGAAAACTTAAAAAGGTAACGTGCGTTTTTTAGTCCTCGTCTTGGGCCTGGTTATGGTTGGCCAGGGTTTTTGGGGCCTTAAAAACTTAGGGGCCGCGCCTAACCCGCCTGAGACTTTGGCCTTTAAGAGCCTTAACCCTTCGACTCGGTCAGAAAACCTTGGCGGCGAAAAGGCGTGGGCTGAGCCCTCTTTGACTTTACCCGACGACTCCTTGGCTAAATCTAGTCCTAGCTCGGACTCTTTACCTCGCGACTCTTTCGCTAAATCTCGCCCTAGCCCGGACTCTTTACCCGGCGACCCCTTCGCTAAATCCAGCCCAAGCCAGGACTCTTTACCCGGCGACCCCTTCGCGAGCTCTAATTCCAGCTCGACTCTACCCGGCGACCCCTTCGCCGCTCAACCCGCCCAGACTAAGGCTAAGGACCAGGCGAGATCGTCGCTCGCTTTAACATTTGGCGGTTATCTAGAGTCCCGCGACCGCTTTTCCACGACTGGCGCTCCGCCCGTGGCCTTAACTTTGACTTCTTTTTTTGAGTTATCGGCCAAAAAAGGGCCTTTTAGTCTTTACGGAAGCTTTAAAGGGGTCTTTGAGGGAGCGGCGCGCTATTGGCCAAATGGTCACCAGGCGCTTAAGGCTGGCGTTCAGGAGCTGTACCTATCTTACGACCAAGAGGTCGTGGACTTGTGGTTTGGCCGGAAGATTCATCGCTGGGGCGCGGCCGACGGTTATAACCCCATGGACCTCTTTAACCCTCTAGACTCTTCTGACCCCATCGCCTCGGGCCGGTTTTTAAATCGCGTCCCCAAGTGGCTAGGGGGCGTAAACTTGGCTTTGGGCCCTATTAATATAGAAGCCGTTTATTTACCTAGGCCAGAAGTCGTGGCCTTGCCTGAGCCCGGCGAACCCTGGGAGCCGCGGTCTTACCGGGAATTACGACGAGCCCGCGACCAGGGTTTACTGACTTTAACCCGGCGGTCGCCGACTAGACGCTGGAATCAAAAGGGCGAGGTGGGCTTAAAATTAGCGACGGTCTTGGCCGGCTGGGATCTGGCCGCCATGGCTTATCGAGGTTACTTTGACGAGCCTCTTTTTCGGGTTGGCCTAAGTCCCTTTGGTCTTATGGCGAGCGGGGAGTACGTCAATTTTCGGGCGTATGGGCTTTCTTTTGCCAAAGGGGTCGGGGCCGCGACCATTCGCGGGGAGGCTGTGGTTAAACCCGACTATCCCGTTCAAGGCCCTTTAAACTGGTCGCGGGGGCGCTTAATCCAAACCGTCTTGGGTTGGGACCGGGATTTTGACGGCTTTTTTTACCTTAACCTGCAAGTTTTTTTAGAGTTTCAAAACAAAACGGCTTCTAAGGCCAAAGAGGATCGACAGGGGCTGACCTATGAGGCGAGCTTTAAGTGGTCCCTAGACGAGTGGGCGGCTGGGGCTCGAGGTCAGATTTATTTAACTGGGGAAGGGGCCTTAAACGAACTCTTTCTTGAGTGGCGTTTTGACGACCACTGGAAGTTTTCTCTAGGGACTATGGTTTTTTCTGGGGCTAAAACGGGTCTTTTAGGCCAGTACAGGGACAATGACAACGCGTATATTACTTTACGGTACTCATTTTAGTCTAAAGGTATTACATAAATACTCTTTCTAGTCTTTTCAAGTTCGTTTTCGCCGGTTACGTTCCGGGGGGCTTGACTAAAGTCGCCGCCCTTAGGTTTACCTGTTCACCGATCGCGGCGGGTTTGACCTGAGATTTAAGGGTGGTTTTCGTACCCGCCGCTTGCCTGAAGGCTAAATATCTTGTCGCTCGCGTCATTATTACCGTTAATAAAATAAAGAAAATTAGTTGGTCAGCGCGTTTTAAGGGGGAAATAAACGTCTAATTTAAAACCCTGGAGTTCAGATCTACGCCCATCACGCGTCACGAGTATTCGTAAAAAAGCGAATTGGAATCGGACCGGTTGTAATCATAATTAACTTCCACCCGCCAGTTCTCGTTTAGCTTATAAATATGGTGTTTTGATTTATATTTTGACTTTTTTCTAAGCGACTATGTTTTTTTAGCTAAAATAGATCTTTTAGGCTAGTATGTTAATAATATCAATACGTAAATTGCTTTACGGTATATATTTTAGTCTTAGAATGATTAAATAAATAGTCTTTATGTGTCATTATAAGATAGTTTTTTGTTTTTTTTTGTTAAGATGTCAGATATTAAGCCTTATAAATAGACTAATTATTAAAATTACTTATAGTTTAATAAACCATTTTAACGATTTTAATTAAAATAAAGATAAAACAATTTACCTAGAATTTAGCCTTAGAAAACCTTAAGGTCCTGTCTTCAAGCTGAAAACCTTAAACTAGACAAGAAATATATCTTTTTATGAAGTAGACGTCAATGGCTTTTTGAGGCCTAAAGCGGCCAGCTTGACTTTTTGACGAAAATGTCGGTATACTGCCTAACTATGGTTAAAAGGTTTTAGTGGTTATTTAGGCCCGAATACACTATAGGGCAGTCCTAGATCCGTCTAAAAAAGTCTTTTTTTAATTACTTAAAGGGACCTTATGTTGTTTTTGGAGAATTTATGACAGACGAGCCGGTCCAGCTGACCCCCGCGGCCCTGACTTTAGACGATGGGACGCGTTTTTTGGGTCAAGCGGTGGGCCCTATAGTCGAGGCGGCGGGCGAGGTAATTTTTATTACCGCTATGAGCGGTTACCAAGAAGTTTTAACCGATCCCTCATATCATGGGCAGATCGTGGTTTTTACCACCGCCCATATTGGCAATTACGGTACCAACCCCACCGTCGATCAGGCTCCTAAAGCCATGGCCGCGGGGGCGGTTTTTCACGAGCTTTGGCGACCGCCAGTTGACCACTGGCTGTCTAACCAAGATCTGCCCGCCTATATGTTTGGCCACGGTTTAGTCAGCTTAACCGGGGTCGACACCCGAGCCTTAACCCTCCATTTACGGGAAAAAGGGGCCAGAAACGGCTATATAGGCCCTTATGAAGCCGATCCCGCCCCGGCTTTGGCTAAAGCTAAGGCTATCCCCTCCATGAGCGGCTTAGATCTGGCCAGCCGCGTTTCTTGCTCTTGCGCCTATTTTTTAAAAGGAGCTCCTGGCTCGATCGCCCGACCTAATTTTCCGGTCGCGGTCATTGACTTGGGAGTCAAAAGGTCCATTTTAGACCAGTTGCGAGCTCACCAGTTGGATTTAACCGTCTGGCCAGGCGCTACTCCGGCCGAGGAGATTTTAGCCACTAAACCGGCGGGCCTTTTTATTCCCAATGGCCCTGGCGACCCGGCCCCTTGTGAGTACGCCATTCAGACGGCCAAGGCTTTCTTAGGGCGTCTGCCGGTCTTTGGCATTTGTTTAGGCCACCAGATTATGGCTCTGGCCTCGGGGGCCAAGACTTATAAGCTGCCTTTTGGCCACCACGGCTTAAATCACCCGGTGGTCGACAACTTATCCGGCCGGGTCTGGATCACCTCCCAGAATCACGGGTTCGCGGTCGACCCTAAAACCTTGCCCAACGGTTTAACGCCTAGCCTTTGGAACGTCAACGACCTGACTTTAGAGGGTTTGGAGTGGACTAAGGTTCCGGCTTTTTCCGTCCAGTTTCATCCCGAAGCCTCGCCAGGTCCCCACGACTCCTTGGGGTTGTTTGAGCGCTTTTACCAGTTGTTGAGGGCCCATCATAATGCCTAAAAGAAAAGATCTGGAAACTATCTTGATTTTGGGCTCTGGGCCCATCGTCATTGGCCAAGCCTGCGAGTTCGACTACTCGGCCACCCAAGGTTGCAAAGCCTTAAAAGAAGAGGGTTATCGCCTAGTTTTATTAAACTCCAACCCAGCCACGGTCATGACCGATCCCGAACTCTCGGACCGGACCTATATCGAGCCTATGACCTTAGAGGTCGCGGCCGAGATCGTGGCCCACGAAAAGCCCCAGGCCATTTTGCCGACCTTAGGCGGGCAGACGGCTTTAAACCTGGCCATGGCTCTTCATAACGAGGGGGTTTTAGAGCGGCATGACGTGGAGATGATCGGCTCTAACCCCATGGTTATTGAGGTCGCCGAAAGTCGCGAGCGGTTTCGGCTGGCCATGACCGAGTGGGGTTTGGACATTCCCGTGAGCGGTTTGGCCGGAAGCGTCGAGGAGGCTTTGGAGGCGGCCGAGCGGGGCGGGTTTCCCGCTATTGTTCGGCCTAGCTACACTTTAGGCGGGACTGGTGGCGGCATAGCTTTTAATCGCGAGGAGTTAAAAGAGCTGGCCTTTAGAGGTCTGACCATGTCCCCCATTGGCCAGATTTTAGTCGAGCAATCGCTGATTGGTTGGAAAGAGCTGGAGCTGGAGATGATCCGGGATCTGGCCGACAACGCCATCATCGTCTGCGGCATTGAAAACGTCGATCCCATGGGCGTCCACACCGGCGACTCGGTGACCGTGGCCCCGATTCAGACGTTAACCGACGTCGAGTATCAGGCCATGCGCGACGACTCCTTAAAGGTGGCCCGAGCCGTGGGTTTAAACGGGGGTTGCAACATTCAGTTCGCCATCTCCCCCCAAACTGGGCGCCGGGTGGTCATAGAGATGAACCCTAGGGTCTCGCGGTCCTCGGCTTTAGCTTCCAAAGCCACGGGGTTTCCCATCGCCCGCGTGGCCGCCAAACTCGCCGTAGGCTACACCTTAGGCGAGCTAAAAAACGGCATTACCGGTAAATCGGCTTGCTTTGAGCCGGCTTTAGATTACTGCGTGGTCAAAGCCCCGCGCTTTAACTTTGAAAAGTTCGCTGGCTCCAAGGCGGTCTTAGGCTTAGAGATGCGGGCGGTCGGCGAGACCATGGCCTTGGGCGGCAATTTTCGGGAAGCCCTCCAGAAAGCTCTGCGGGGTTTAGAGACGGGTCGCCTAAGCCTAGAGTGCCGCGATCTGGAGTCCGTCGCCGTTGGCGAGCGCTTAAACTGGCTTAAACGCCGGTTAGTCGTCCCCGAGCCCGACCGCTTAGCCTATACTTACGAGGCCTTAAAACTAGGCCTCACCCTAAACGAGGCCCAGACCTTAACCGGGCTTGACCCTTGGTTTTTAGGCCAGCTCCTTTTGATCTGGGCCGAGGAGAAGTTTATCGCCGGCCCCTTAGCCGAGGCTTTAGGTCGTGGCGAGCGGCCGCCTTCGGACTGGTGGATTCGGGTTAAAGCCGCGGGTTTTGGGGATCAAGCCATCGCCAAAATCGTTAAAATCGCGAGGCCGGGCCTGGAGATTGGGTCAGCCAAAATTCGGGCTTTAAGGGAAGCCGTTGGCGTTAGGCCCCATTTTCGTCAGGTCGACACTTGCGCTGGGGAGTTCGCGGCCGAGACGCCTTACTACTACTCTAGTTACGATTCTCCCGTCTCTCCGCCCGAGCCTGGCTTAGAAAAAGCCCCGGGCCCGAAAAAAGTCATGATCTTAGGCGGCGGCCCGAACCGCATTGGCCAGGGCATTGAGTTTGATTACTGCTGCGTTAAAGCTTGCCAGGCTTTTAACGAAATGGGCTTTTCGACCATCATGGTCAACTCCAATCCCGAGACCGTGTCCACCGACTACGACGCGGTGGGGCGCTTGTACTTTGAGCCCGTGACCTTAGAAGACGTTTTAGCGGTGGTGGCCGTGGAAAAACCCGATGGGGTCATCGTGCAGCTAGGCGGCCAGACCCCCCTAAACCTCGCCCAAGCCTTAAAAGACGCCGGGGCTCCCATCTGGGGGACGGCCCCCGAGTCTATTTTTCAAGCCGAGGACCGCAAAGGTTGGAACGACCTGGTTAGTCGCTTAAGCTTAAATCAGCCGGCTAGCGGCATGGCCCCGGATCTGGACAGCGCCTGTCTCATCGCCGAACGGGTGGGTTACCCGGTCATCGTTAGGCCCTCGTTCGTCTTAGGCGGTCGGGCCATGAAAATCATCCACCGGCCCGAAGAGCTGAGGGCTTATTTAAGTGGTTTAGGGGCGAGTGGCTTAGCTTTGGGCCGCGACACCCCAATTTTGGTGGACAAGTTTTTAGACGACGCCGTGGAAGTGGACGTCGACGCGGTGGCGGACGGCGAAAAAGTGGTTATCGCGGCCATCATGGAGCATATCGAAAGGGCCGGGGTCCACTCGGGCGACTCGTGCTGCTCTATTCCGCCCTTTACTTTAAGCGCGGCTATTTTAGACGAGATCCGCAAAGAGACGGAGAAACTGGGTTTAGCTTTAGGGGTTAAGGGCCTTATGAACATCCAGTTCGCGGTCGCCAAGGGCGAGGTCTTTGTCTTAGAGGCCAATCCGAGGGCCTCGCGGACGGCTCCTTTCGTCTCCAAAGCCACGGGTCGGCCGCTTATTCAGACCGCGGCCAGGATCATGGCCGGGGAGACGATCGCGGCTTTAGGCTTTACCGAGCCTAGGGGGCAGACTTATTACGCGGTTAAAGAGGCGGTTTTGCCCTGGAATCGTTTTGACGGGGCCGAGGTCGACTTAGGGCCGGAGATGCGCTCGACCGGCGAGGTCATGGGTCTGGACGACAACTTTGGCTTGGCCTTTTTAAAAGCCCAAGCCGCGGCCGGCATGTCTATTCCGCGGTCCGGGGACATTGTTTTAACCGTTTGCGATAGGGATAAGCCGGCTTTGGCGCCTTTAGCCCAAAGTTTGGTGGATTTAGGTTTTACCATCTACGCCACCACCGGCACGTTGGCCGCTTTATCGAACAACGGCGTGCCAGTGAGGAAAATTGAGAAGATTAACGCTCCCCGGCCCAATCTCATTGACTTTCTCTTAGATGGCCGAGCCGCGCTTTTAGTTAACACGGCCAGCGACCCTATCTCTATTTTAGAAGCCACCCGCATCCGGTGGGCGGCCATTCGACGCGGGGTTTCCATGATCACGACCATGGCGAGTTTAACGGCCATGGTGGAGGGTTTAAAAGAGCTTCGGCAAAAAGAGGGGCAAGGCCAGTCGTGGCGCCTGTCTCCACTTCAATGTTACCACGGCCAAGCCTAATTAAGGTTTTTTGGCCCTTAACTCCGACCGATAAGAGGACGGTTTTTTCCCGGTTAAGATAAGTTGAAAATCAAAGAAGCGCAAATAAAGGACCAAACCAGCGAATTAAGGCTTTTGTTTGAGGTTAGCCAGGCCTTAAACGGCGCGACCACGGAGTTGTCCGACCACTTAGACGAGGCTTTAGCCTTGATGGCCCGCTTCACCGGCATGATGCGGGGGGCCTTTTACTTGATTAACCCCGATGGGGAGACGGTCATGGAGGCGGCTTATGGCTTAAACCAGACCGAAAAAAGGCGGGCTCGCTATAAAAAAGGCGAGGGGGTCATTGGCCGGGTGACGGCGACGGGGCAAGCCATGGTCGTGCCCAACGTCTCGCGCGAGCCCTTGTTCTTAAACCGGACCAAGGCTCGGGATCTAAAAAAAGAGGACGTGTCTTTTATCTGCGTCCCCATTATCTTGGAAGGCCAGACCATTGGGGCTATCTCGGCCGATCGTCTCTTCGCCGACACCGAGCGCATGGACGAGGACATGCGCTTACTAACGATTCTGGCCACCTTAATCTCCCGGGCCGTGGGAGTCAGACGCGACTTTAGCTCGCGGCATGAGGCCATGATCGAGGAGAACCGGCGCCTTCAAGCCATCTTAAACCAAAACTTTAAGTTTGGTCAGCTGGTGGGCCACTCCAAAGCCTTAAGAAACATCTTAGAGGAGGTGGCTCAAGTCGCGGCCACCAACACCACGGTCCTGATTCGGGGGGAGAGTGGCACGGGCAAGGAGATGATCGCCGGCCTCATCCACGCCAATAGCTTAAGGGCTGGGCAGCCTTTTATTAAGGTTAACTGCGCGGCCTTGCCCGAAGGTTTAGTGGAAAGCGAACTCTTTGGCCACGAGCGCGGGGCTTTTACCGGAGCCGTGAGTGGACGCAAAGGCCGATTTGAGATGGCCCATGGCGGGACCTTGTTTTTAGACGAAGTGGGCGACATGAGCTTGGCCACCCAAGCCAAGCTCTTACGGGTCATCCAGGAAAAGGAGTTTGAGCGGCTAGGCGGGGGCCAGACCCTAAAGGTCGACGTGCGTTTAGTGGCCGCCACCAACCGCGAGCTTGAGAAAATGGCCGAGGAAGGCCGCTTTCGGATGGATCTCTACTATCGGTTAAGCGTGTTTCCTCTGTCCCTGCCGCCTTTACGCAAAAGGGTGGAGGATGTCATGGAGTTAGCCGAAAATTTCGCCGCGAAATTTTCGGCTGACCAGGAAAAGCCCATCCACATCTCCAACGAGGCTTATTGCTTACTGAGGGCTTACGAGTGGCCCGGCAATATCCGGGAGCTGGAAAACATCATCGAAAGGGCCGTGGTCTTGTGCGGGCCAGACGGGGTGATCGAGGCGCGCCATCTACCGGCCTGGCTTCAGAACCAAAGCCTAAAAAAAGAGCCCAAAACCTTAGAGGAAGCCGTCTCTTCTTTGGAAAGAAGGCTCATCATCGAGGCCTTGGAAGATACCGGAGGCCACGTCACCCAAGCCGCCAGCCGTTTGGGCCTAACCGAGAGGAAAATGAGCTTAAGGATGGAAAAATATAATATAGATTTCCGGCACTTTCGCTCTAGCTGGAAGAGTTAGCTATTTTTTAGGTCTTTTTGTCATGGAAAATTTATTTTTAATGATTTAAAGCCTAAGTAAAATTCCTTTTTAGATACCATATAGTGGTAGCTATAATTTTAATTTAGCTTACATGAAAGTCCTCTTTTATATCAATACGTGAGGCTAGATTTGGGGCGTCTAGGCCAGATATTGTCAGGCCAGCGACAAAAAAAGACTATTTTTAAAATTTTTCGGCCTTTTTTTAGTCTCTTTTTTAGGCGGCGAGGTCACTTAAGGTTGGCGACGATCTTCCGAGGTCCGCCCCGTTTCTTCGCTGGTCGCGGGGGATTAAGAACTCGGCTAGAGTCATTTCGTGAAAACAACGACAACGCTAGGACTTTCTTTCGCCAGAAAGCGACCGTTCCCGTGGTGGCCAGGTAGCGTATAGCCTAAATTTTAGCCTCAAATTATTATGTCCATAACGGACGTAGATGAACTATTATTATGGCGCGACGAGGACCGAAAAAGAATCTGGTTTTATATTTTTATCAAGTAAAATCAATAAAATATCTAAAAAGCGTAAGATTAACATAAATAAAAGAATACTAACGATAAATGACTAAATACATGGTTCTTTTGACTTACTTCAAGTATGAAATGAGGATAAGTGGGTTTTTTAGTTGCCCATGGCGTTTTAGACGCGGCGCGCGGTGGCTTTTTTTCCGTTTTTTTTGGGTCCGCCAAAATCCCTTAATCCCTTTGATTTCTTGAGATTTTTCAGTTAAAATACTACATGTTTTCCAAAAAGACCCCTATTACCGCGTGGAACGGAATATGTTAGTTGACTCCGTGGCTTTCAATTAAAATTAACTAAGGCGATATTGTCGCAGAGGAACTCGTGGAAGCTAGATCCATTAAACAATTTAATACCGCTGGTCCTTGCGTGTCTGAGGATCATTATATGCTACCAGTCTTACCAAGGCTGCCTGGCGTAGACGAGATGATTAATAATAAAAACTATTTCATTCTTCACGCGCCACGTCAGTCAGGGAAAACCACGTTTCTAAACGCTTTGACTGATAAAGTTAATAATGATGGCCAAAGATACGCTTTATATTGTTCATTGGCAAATCTACGTAATATTTCTGATAAAAATGAGGCGTTAACTACTATTGTTTCTCAATTAAACGAATCTTTGCTTTCCTCAAAGATTGAAATCTTAATACAAAAAGCTGATATTTATGATTCTTTGCCTGGAATGACAGCTCCCGACAGGAAAGTGAAGAGATTTCTCAATCAACTATGTCAAGATCTAAATAAACCATTAGTTGTTTTTTTCGATGAGGCTGATTCGCTTTTTGGTCCAGGTCTTATAACATTTTTAATCCAAATTCGCGACGGCTTTAATAGCCGTGGTAATTCCCCTAACGCGTTCCCAAGTTCTTTGGTTTTAGTTGGTATGCGAGACATTCGCGACTATTTGGCGTCTAACCATCCTGATTCCTTAGGCGATCATTTAGCCAGTCCTTTTAACATAGTGACTGAAAGACTGACCTTAGCCAATTTTACCGAAAGTGAAATTGGCGCGCTTTATGGTCAGCATACGGCGGCGACTGGCCAAGAATTTTCCAAAAACGCGCTAGAACGAGCTTGGTATTGGTCGGATGGACAACCTTGGTTGGTCAACGCTCTAGCCCGGCAAACCGTTGAAATCGATCTTAATAAGGACTATAAAGTAGATATAACGGCTAAACATATTGATCAAGCCGCTCAAAATTTGATCTTACGCAACGATACTCATTTTGATTCTTTAAAAAAAAGGCTTCAAGAGTCAAGGGTGAGAAGAGTCATTGAAGCGGTTATAATCGGAGCTAACGGTTTTCCAGTTGGTATTTCGGACGATGACGTCCAATACGTTTTAGACCTTGGACTATTGAAAAGGGACCTAACCAACGGCAATGATTTACAAATAGCGAATCCTCTCTATCAAGAAGTCATTCCAAGGTCTTTAAATACTAAAATTCAACAAAAAATTGAAAGAGCATTTCCAAACGCGTATGGCTACCAGTGGATGGACGGAACTTCACTCGATATGACGGCTCTTCTTAAGGCTTTTCAAATCTATTGGTCTGAAAACTCCGAAATGTTTATAAAAAATAATAAGTACGATAGTCTTATCATTAATAGTATTGACACCGCTATTGCGAATGTATTTGTTTCGTCCAAAAACAAAATTTTATCAAAAGAGGTAATTAATGACATTCAAAACACTTTAATTGACCTGACCAACGAAGCGTTAACTCATTTAGTTCTTTACGCTTTTTTACAGAGGGTGTTAAATGGCGGAGCTGACTTTATCCAAAGAGAATACGCCCTAGGAACGCTAAGA
>JAIROO010000030.1 GCA_031257535.1 Deltaproteobacteria bacterium | reverse complement strand
CGTCAGACGATTGAACAAATATTTGACACGAGCAAAAATTATGCTAGATTACTTCCTTTGGGTAGTCATAGCCGCGAAACATTTAATGGGCACTTGTTATTATCATTTATGACAACAATAGTGTACCTTAAGTTCCAAAAACTATTTCATAAACAACCATTTAATACTATTGATTTTATAACAGAACTCTGCGGTATTACGTGTGGAGTTTATGACGACCATTTAATTATATATGAACCTACTGCTAAACAAAAGAAGATACTTAAAATCCTGGAAATGGATATACCGATAAAACTGCCCCTAAAGCGATAGGACCAATTTGTGGTCACAACTCAAGAGCGGAAATACGGATTATTAGATAAATTGTTTGTTTTGGAATGTCCACCTCTTTAAGGCGTTCTTTGCCTCTGGCCAGGAGAGACCAACTGCGCATGTGGAATTATTTCGGGATTTTGGTAAAAAGACTGGTAAAAATCTAAATAACGATAAAAAAACTAGTTTAGACTGCGGGGCTGACCCACACCTGAATGGTTACGATAAATGTAAACTTGGGGATGATTGCCTTGGCGACTACCGCCAAGCCATTCATGGCCGATCCGGTCCCTGGGAAAACCCGTGAACTATTACAAAAAAAACCTCAAGGCCTTAAGTTAACATACTAATGGGCTTTTTAGTTTAAATTAGGTCTTTCTAATATAAATATCGCTTGACCAGGATCGTATATATTATAGTAGGGTGTCGAGTAAGTAGATGGGTTGATGGGTTGTGGTCAGCTTCTGGGGGGGCCTTATCGCAAATTTAGAATTGCCGCGCTTCGGCTTAAATACTTGACAAGACAGAGTCTATGTCTTAAAATTGTTTAACATTTCTGAGATGACCATGTAAGAATCCCCTTTTAATTTTTGAAAGCTCGTTTATATACAATATATGGTGGTCGCAATAATTTTGAGTCGATTATATAGTAGATCCATGAACTTAAAATTTCAAAGCAAGGTTTTATAAAAGACCATCTTCTAAAACGCTCATGACTCGTCGCGTCGCCCAAGAGCCATGAAACGAAAGTTTGGCCGCTTTATTGTTTTTTTCCGAAAATATTCGCTTTACGGAAACGCCCTTTATGGGGGTGGCCCCATGACATTGACGCATAGAACATTTTTTCTAATCGCCAAGCATTAATTTTTATTGGAAAAAGGCTGGAAGTACTTAAGCTGGCGTAAGTTTATTCCATGAGGAGTAATTAGGCTCTATGAGCCTTTTAATCAATGCCACCCCTTTAAGTTTTACCAATCTAAACAAGGTATGTCCTTATTTTACGATGTTTCCAATCAGCTTTCCATTTGAAGAGCTGCGGGAACGCGGCAAGATTGGAGACTGGGTGATTGACCCCTTCTGCGGTCGAGGCACTACAAACTTTGCCGCCCGTTTACTCGGAATGCCTTCAATGGGCATGGACAGCAATCCAGTGGCGGTCGCCATCGCGAAAGCAAAACTCGCTTGCGCTGAACCGAATCAAGTCGTAGAACTCGCTAAGACCATACTGGACACTGCTAAAGAACCAACATTTATTCCAACTGGTGATTTTTGGGAGCTTGTATACCACAAAAACACTCTCACACGGCTTTGTCAACTCCGAGAAACATTAATTAACGATTGTTCTTCTTCAACGAGCGTCTTATTGCGGGCGATTATTCTTGGCGCCCTCCATGGCCCACGCCCGAAAGGGACACCGTCTTACTTCTCGAATCAATCGCCGAGGACCTACGCCCCTAAACCTAATTACGCGGTGAAATATTGGATGTCGCATGGCATGCGTCCCAACGAAGTCGATGTCATATCGATCATCAAATCACGAGCCGATCGCTACTTATCCAAGCCACTGCCTGACGTCAAAAGTAAGATAGAACTAGGCGACAGCCGAGTGGCGGACTCGTTCAGAGACATGCCAAAAGCGCGCTTTGTCATCACGTCGCCCCCATACTTCGGGATGAAAACCTATTTGCCAGATCAGTGGCTAAGGCTTTGGTTTCTTGGCGGACCAGACTATGTTGAGTACCGACAATCCGAGAAACAGTTAAAACACTCAAGCGCCGCTATCTTCGCGGCGGAAATGGGGAGCGTTTGGAAAAATATGGCCGCGCGGACATCCCAAGAGGCTCTTATGATTATACGATATGGCGGAATTCATGATCGCGCCGCTGAGCCTATGGACATCCTAAATCAATCGTTAGTCGACTCAGGCTGGAGGATGGAATCCTTAAGGAAGGTACCCGATTCCGTTAGTTGGCGACGACAAGCCCAGCAGTTCCTGAGAAAGCCAAGGAAGGCTATCAAAGAATTTGACGTCTTTTGCTACCGTGACTGAAGGAAAACCAATGACCAGAAGGACTTCGACATCCGCGGCTGAAACAGGCCAAAGTACGGATGTTAGCCATTTACTTGAGTTTGAGAAATTTCCACTCAAGGGCCTAGAACGTAATTCCACGGCGTCCGATGAAGAGCTGAACAGTAGATACGTGAAGGGTGAAACAAGGATCGTCACGGAGCAGGCTCGGTATCCACTTGCCAATATACTCAGAATGCTTAAGGAAGAGATAACGGATGAAAGCGGCGTTAAGGAGCGTCGTTACATACTTGACCCCGAGTATCAACGCCGCCATCGCTGGAACGACGAACGGAAGTCACGACTCATTGAGTCATTTCTTATGAACGTGCCAGTGC
Organism: Deltaproteobacteria bacterium; assembly: GCA_031257535.1. Taxonomy (GTDB): domain Bacteria; phylum Desulfobacterota; class Desulfarculia; order Adiutricales; family Adiutricaceae; genus JAIROO01. Next base: position 6,646 of record JAIROO010000030.1, on the reverse strand, counting down.
CGCCAGTTTTCCTCTACGAACGAGACCTTGCTCGCTTCGAAGTCATGGATGGGCGCCAGCGACTAACCGCGTTGAGCGAATTCTACGAAAATAAATTCGAGCTTAAAGGATTACAGCATTGGCCTGAACTAAACGGGCGTCGTTACTCGGATCTTCCGTCGAAGATCCGCGATGGAATCGATCGCCGTTACATTTCATCGATCATTCTCCTCAAAGAGACCGCGTCCAGTCCAGAACAAGCCGCGACGTTGAAAAAGATTGTCTTTGAGCGTCTCAATTCCGGTGGCGTGAAGCTTTCCAACCAGGAGTCGCGAAACGCCGTTTATAATGGTTCATTTAACGGTCTTTGCCTTGTTCTATCCGCCAACCCCAAGTTTAGGAAAATGTGGGGTATCCCAGACTCGACCTCCTTGGGCAACGATGCCGACGATGTTGGTGAAAATGGCGACGAATCAACTCGTTCTGGCCTTAACTTGTTCGAGAAAATGGAAGACGTGGAACTCGTTTTACGCTTCTTTGCCTACCGTAAGATTTATGAGTTCAAGAAAGGATTGAACAATATTTCCGAATTACTTGATTTGTTTGCCGTTGAAGCGAATAAATTTGGAAAAAATGAACTCGAGATTTACCGCGAAATGTTTGAGTCAACAGTCGATTTCCTTTGGGATACGCTGGCAAAGGGAGCTTTTACTTCACTCGCTCGTGCCAATACGCGGCCAACCAAGATAATCTACGATCCCATAATGTTTGTCTCAAGCGGCGCCGATATAAAATATAGCCATGATGACCTTATAAAGAATAAGGTTAAATTACGTAAAAAGTTGGAAGAAATGTACAAAAATAATCAAAATTTGTTCTCTGGACGCAGTACGAACTATACAGATACGCTGAAACGTAACTCCGTCGTTAAAAGTACATTTGATGAACTAATCGCCGAAATTAAGAATTAGCGATCTTAACGGAGCCAATCTGTGCGGTCTTCATTGGATTGTCTTATCGCGGAACTTAAAGATCTGAAGACGTTTGTAAAGTCGCGCGACCTAATCACTGACGCTCTTGAGAACCGCAATAACCCCGACGATATTCAGCGGCAAGTTGTAATACTAAAACGTTTCAATCACGCGGCATTCGCCGTCGCTTTGTACGTCTCGTTTGAAAAATTTGTCGTAGATCTCGTTAAAGCCTTTACTCGTCTTGTGAGTCTTCGCCGGGTCCCCTACAAGGAACTCCCTGAGAAACTGCGAAATAAACATCTTAAAATGTCGGCTCAACTACTCAGGCGCGATCACGCTAAGGATTTCCATTATGGCGAGCTAGACGACAAGAAAATTGTTGAAAATCTCTTCAAGTGCCTAAGCGACGCCGAAAATTACGCCTTAAATGAATTAGCGGTAGTCCAGCACAACGCGAACTTCCACTCAAATGAAGTCATCGAATTCTTCAAAAACATTGGTCTCAATAACATTTTCGAACTCGCGTATAACTCCAACAAGATAAAAAATTGGTTTAAAAACGTCAATAAAAAGTTTCAAGAAAAAGATGATGATATAAAGTATATCAAGAAATACCTAGATGACATCGTCGAATGTCGTAATAGTGTCGCCCATCATGGAGATATTCCCGAAGAACTGCCTGACATTGAGACGATGCTCGAATCCGTTGATTTTATTGATAATTTATCGAGTTCGATCTACGATCTTGTCGCCGGTTTCTATCTTAATATCCTCCTCAAAAGCTCTTTTGACCATATTGATTTAAGGCCAAGCAAAGATGTCCACGTCGCTGGAGGCATGAACGTCGTCGTCGACAAACCCCGCCAGAGACTCTTCGTCGGCCAGGCAATGTTTATTATTGATAAGTCCACCAACGTCGCAATTTATGGACGCGTTCAAAACTTACGGGTCCGCGATACTGACATACAAGAGGTGGACGCGGACGCGAACGCGCCTGATGGCGTAGAAATTAAACTGGACTTCAACATTCCAAAGCCCTTCCCCGCCAAAATGAGACTCATTGCGCTTCAAGAAGATCTCGACGAGCTGTGGAGCCCGTTGAAGTAGACGACCGGGCAAAAACCTTAAGAGCACTAGTTCATAAGAATGATGGAAATTTTTATCAATAATATCGTAAATTATCTATAGTTTTAAGATTAATATAACATAATAACCTAAGCTCCCGTTTCCATTTATGCCTAGGCAAGCGGAGGCGCACCCAGTTTTTCAAACAATTCTTTTTGTTTTTTGTTATTTCAGAATATTTATTTTCGAAGTCATTAAATAAATTTATCTTAATAACGTCTAAAGCGTTAAAAATTTTATTTAAAGCATAATTTTTATATAAATCATGTTCTTTAGCTTTCTTTTAAATGTATGATATATATTAATGCAATGTAGCACAAAAATAATTTATTATTAAATGCAAAATCAGAATGTACTTCAGTTCTTGTAATATCTAAACTGTCTTTTAAGTTTTCAAAAACTTTCTCAATAATATCTTTATTACGATATATTTGTAATACTTCTTCTGTTGATGAATTTTTATTTGCTAATAAAACAAAATAACCAAAATTTGATACATTTTGTAATACTGCATCTTCATTTATACTTATGTTTTCTATATTACCAGTTATAGATTTTTTTATAATTATATATTTATTAGCTAAAGTTTGATGATATGCATCTAATGTCATATTTTCATTTAGTAATTCACATGTACAATTAAGGTCTTTATAGAATTCGAGTCTTTCTTCTAGGCCACGTGAAGGATTATAATACGTGTGGACATACATTTGTCTTGCTTATTTCAAAATTAATGTCCCCATTTTATTGAATTCTTCATAGTTCCATGAATATTCAGTTGTAATGCCAAAAGTATTAGTAGCAATATTAAAATGTTTTAGCTCGTTTTTAACATCAGATAAAATAGCTTTTGAGCTAATATAAATATCATTAAATAATTTAATATTATTTCTAATTAGAATAATGAAATCATAGTCATTTTTACACATTAAATTTATATTATCTTTACTATAAAATCCTCTGTCTAAGACAAATTTTACGTTTTTAATTTCAAAAAATTGAGCGTAATCAATTAAATGGATCAAAGTTGAAACATCATATATGTTCCCAGGCAACATTCTGTACAAAACAGGAAGTCGGGTTTTCTCCCCAACCACCATTGCGAGGTTGACTTGCGGCAACTTTTCCTCATCTTTATTTCTGCCCCATTTAACAGATTTTATACAAGTTGAAATAGAAGATATGCTTGTTGTATCATAAGCTAGATATTCATCCTCAGTTCTATGGTTAGCCTGCTGTTTAAAAAACTTATTTTTTTGTTCTTCGCTAATGTTATAAATAAGTAAGTCACTAATTCGTTGAGATGGAATATTCTTCCTATGTGGGTGCTTATGATCAATATGCCAGCGTTCAAATCTATAAAAAGAAGAATAATCACTAAGAATTAAATAATAAAATAATGATAATAACTGCTTATAGTTGTTAGGAAAACATTCCGCGAGATCCTGTTCTACGCCCGTCAATTCACCTCCGATTTGCTCTAACAGGTAAACGGCCCCATATTATAGTGAGGCGTCGCCCTTTCTCGCCGGTTCCGTAGGTGAGACTTCTTTAGATTGAGCTTCAATTTGTTGCTTTATAACCTCAAATCGTTCCTCCTTCGTTGGCATGGTGGTTGGTTTTCCAGGATTACCAAGGGAAAGGCAAGCTGAATAGTATAAATTGGGAACGAAATCCCCGTCTATCAGCTTTCCGATATAAAGTCGGTTGTGAAGTCCCATGCTCTTGCCAGAATTCCAATAAGGATAGTCAAAGAAAATATATGTGACCCCATTTGAGCCTTTTAATGCCTTAGCCTCGGTGGGGAGTTGGAAAGTTGTCATAGCGCTAAATTTATACTATATCAGCCCGGCTGTCAATCATTTTTTTTGGGTTTTAGGAAAAATAATAAATTTTTAATGCCTGCTTAGGCATAATGAAATCGGGAGCTTAGGTTACTAATTGTCAATCCCTTCCCTCCATGGCCTCCGCCCTCTGCCTCTGGTTGTTCGGCCACATCTTCGGTACAATAAATTGATCCGACTCCTCAATATCGCGCGCGCGTGGATTACGCTTTTGGCTTCCCCCGCCGTCCATAATGTCCATAACTCCTCACGGAGATATAAAGGTCTCACTGCTCCTGACACAAGAAATTCCACCAGGCCATGGTTCTCTGACACCGCGAGGTTTCCAGTAGACTCACGAGATAACGTCTAAAAGATTGTCGCCTTCCGCGCATATATACAACGTCGGCGCCCCGGTCAAATTATTTCGGCGCTCAATAGCTAGGGCCTAGCTTTCCACTACTAAAGCTTCACCATCCCCCTCACGGGAAACAGCGCATAGCTCATGGTTGACGCGGTTCGTTACTCCTTACATACTACTAGGGACTTGGGCCACCAAAGACAAAGAAACGGTGACTCTCATCCATGTTCTGGCGCATTTTATGCAGTCGCTACACAAATAAACACATAATAATTAACAATTTATATGTTAAATACTAATTAGATAATCAAATTGACGCTATTTACATAAATTCTATATGTAAATATTCAATTAATAATGCTAATTTTAATTAAATATCATATAAACAAAATGAATTTTAAATTAAAACATATAAAACTACTAAATATTAAATAGATTATATTTATATACTTTATTTTTAATAATTTTGTTTCTAATATCATGTTTGCGAGATTTGGCATTTTTAGCCTAGTTATAATTTTTCTGGAGTCCAGGTTGATATCTGGCCCACCGTTTGGCGGCCAAACACGTTATTATGTTATAATGGTTAGTGGGAGGACGTTTATGGGCTCACAGAAAGGACAAGCCTCTTTTATTGAAACGTTTTTAACGGAAAACGACAATCGAAAAGATGACCGGAGTCGTTACTTACAGGAGCTGACCGCGGCGGTGGAGCCGAGTTTCCCCTCGATTTTTAAGGCCGCGAGGGTGACGCGTCTATTACGGCGCGGTCCCAAAAGGCTCCTCCAATTAGACAAAAAATTACGGAGCCTCCCCACTCTTAACGAAAAGGCCAAAGACTTAGCCAACAAAGCCTTCGACGATCTGCGGTTTGTGGGTAACGAGCTGGACAGTTTATTTGACTTAAGGCCCTGGCGTAAACTCGGGCCTAACGAAGCCGACCGCCTGGACCAACCCTTCCTAGACGAGGAATTAGACCGACTCTACGGGCGGATAGTGGGGACGGAACTATTTTTAGAGGAACTGGAAAAAGCCTGGCCCGCCATCTTAGCGGAGATTATTCGTTTAAACGACTAAAGAAAAAAGTCGCGTTTAGTCCGACTAAAGAAAAAGTCGAGTAAGTAAGGTCCGATCACGATAGCCCAGACCTGAAAGTCCTCTTTTTACGTCAAATATGTGGCGCGAGATTTGGAGCGACTAAGCCAGTTATTGTCAGGCCATAATCAAAAAAAAATCGGTCGTTGGCCAAATACGCCCCAGAATCATTTTGGTTTTAAGGTTAAGCCAATAAAAAGGTTAATGTATAATATTGGCAGGAAAGTCGGGTAAAATCGCCGATGGGTTATCTGGAAAAAAGGCTCTAATTCCTCAAAAATCTCCCCAGGAAGATTGATGTGCTCGCTTTGGATAAACCAGTCGTAACTTTGGCCATAAAGTTTTTCAAAATGGGGGCGGGCGGAAATATTCCGGGCCAGGCGAGTAGCCAAACTTCCTTCGCAGGGGATAACCACGGAAAAAACCCCGTCGTCTTTCAAAACCCGGCGAATTTCCTTTAAGGCCGCTGGCAGATTGGGGAGATGCTCCAAAACGTGAATCGCTAAGACTCGGTCAAAATACCCGTCGTCGTAAGGCAGACGCTGTTGGCAGTCGCCAGCTTTGGCCTCGACTCCTTTGTAGTTTTGTTTAACGCTTTCGCATAAAGCCTCCCTTAATTCGTTACAATGGTATTCTTGGGCCTTATAATTTTCCCAATTAAGGTGAGCCCCTATCCCGGCGCCAATCTCTAATGTCTTTTGGCCGGCCTGAAAAGTCCGTAGCGGATAGCCGTGGTTAAACCTCTCGACGAAGCCGTACCATTTTTTCTGAACCGCTTCTAGGTGACGGCCCATAAAATCATCCCGGATCGCCTGACGCTCTGGGGTCAAGGGCTCGAAAACTTTGGGCCATTTATTTTTTTGGGGAATGGATTCGCCCGTCCGCGAGCTAGAATCGCTGACCATAAACTATACCTCCCTTAAGCGTTACGCCCGTTCAAACTGACTAAGTTCAAACGCGCGTCCACTAAAGATATTTTTGTCGCGTTATGATAATAATTTGAAATCTTTAGTCAAGAAAAATTTTTGATATTTAAGCTATTTACTATAAAAGACGCGGACGAAAACCGGATACGGGAGTTGGACGCGTTTTTTTACTTAATGGCGACTTTAAAAGAGTAAAAATCTTTACGCGCGAGTTAGTTTCTCTACTTACGAGTTAGTTTCTCTACTTACAAGTTAGTTTCTCTACTTACGAGTTAGTTTCTCTACTTACGAGTTGGTTTCTCTACTTACGAGTTGGTTTCTCTACTTACGAGTTGGTTTCTCTACTTACGAGTTGGTTTCTCT
>JAIROO010000002.1 GCA_031257535.1 Deltaproteobacteria bacterium | reverse complement strand
CCGTTTGCCTGGCCATGTCGCTTTGGGCTAACCGCAAGTTGGCCGTGGCCTCGTTAACTTGGGCTTCGGCGAGGCGGACGTTAAGTTTAGCCCGGTCGCGGGCCAAAACGTACTCCTCGTCCTCTAAGGCCGCCACGTCTTGACCGTTGGTTAAGCGGTCGCCTATGTCGACGTAGATGCGTTTAATCTCGCCTCCCACCTTCGGGGAGACGGTAAAACGATTCGGGGCGGTTAAGGTCCCGTAATAAAGGCCCAGTTCGCGCATGACGCCAAAATAAGCTTGACCCAAACGCACGTAAACGGCTTCGGCTCGGGCTCCACCTTTGGGCGGACGACCGCCAAAATCGGCTTGGCCATTAACCAATCGAAAAACCGTTAGACCAGCCAGGACGATAATAAAGCCGATCAGTTTTTTATGGCTCCGCAGAAAATCGTTAAACGCGCCTTGAGAGGAGAAAAATGGCATCACGTAAAACCTAAATCTCGTAAAAAAATATAAACATATAATCGTTAATTAAAAAAAACTCCCACTAAAAATTCCAAACTATTTAATGCAAAAATTATGCCAATATGCAAAATAGTTATATTTTAAATGTAAAATAACTAAAGAGGCGTGATTACTAGAAAATTAATGATTAATTCTGAAAAGACATCTGAGTAATTTTTACTCGCTTAAAAGGAGTCCTCTGGACCAATTAAGAGCGAAAACTTTCGAAAAACTTCTGGCCAAAAACCAGGCAAATGGCGGCGAACCCCAAGATAAAGGGCCGAAAAACGCTAGGGACCAATAAGCTTGGGGGCGTAAAAGGCTAGGGACCAATAAGCTTAGGGGCGTAAAAGGCTAGGGACCAATAAGCTTAGGGGACCACTAAGCTTAAGCGGCCAAAAAAGCCAAAAGCTAACCAAAAGCCAAACAAAAGCCAAACAAAGCCAAACAAGGGCTGCCTTAAAAAAGACCACCTTCCCCTTTTTAATTTAAGAGGGCTCGTTTATCAATAAATGATAGTTAAGATAAAAAAAAGGCTGATATAGAAAAACCTTTGGGGCCTAAATATCGCGAAACAAAGTTTTTTAGGCCAGGCAAAAAATGGCCTCTCGCCAAAACCTAAAGCGGGTCGCGTCAAGCCCTAATAGTATAACACAAAAATTTTAGCTTTAAATATTTTTACCAGAGTTTTTTTTCAGAAATTAGTTAGAGGTAATTGTCTATAATTAAATATATTTATTATTTTTATAATCATATATTTATTAAAAAAAGTTATCGTTTCTTTAAAAGGCTAATCTGCACGTAAGTCAAAGATGGATCAGCTGGATCGCTTTGAAAAGATGGGAGATTATTTAACGTTTTAAGCAAATTAGCCTGTAATTGCCGACGAATATCCGCGTCGGTCACCACCCCAGGGCTAATGGTTCTGGCCACTCTAAAGATTAAATCCCTGATAATCAAGGTCTCATTCTTAATCGCCTCCACCACTGGCTCGTCCCGATAGTGGAGAAGAATTTCCATTTCCACCACGGTTTCGTCCTCGTCTGGCCCTAAACTGAGTAAAAAACGATCCAGCTTAAAAACCCCCGGGACTTTGGCTTTGGGCTGAGCTAGATCGTCTTCAAAGACGATCTCTTCGCGCGGGGGGCTGGGCGGAGCGTTTTTTTTAAAAAAGATATTATAAACGCCAAAAGTTAACCCCGACGCCGCCACCACAAGAATCCCGATAAAAATAAAGAGCTTATAACTGGCGAACTTGACGACTTGGGGCTTTGGCGGAGGAACTTGCTCTGGGGCTTTGGTTGGCGCGGGCGGGGGCTCTGGGGCGTCGTCCGGTAAATGGGTGGCCTCGGGGCTTAAGTTTTCCGCCTCTTTTTTGGCCTCGTTAAATATGCCGTCTAAGTCCAGCTCGACTTTTCTGGGCAGCTCGTCGGAGTCGGACTCGCCCAAGCTCTTTAAAAAATCGCTTTTAGTCGAATCTTCGGTATAAGCCGCGAGCCTTTTGGCGGCGTCTGAGTCCTGGCTTTCGGCTTTTAAAGCGTCCTCAAAATCAAAGCCCTCGTCCTCGGCCTTAATCGCCTCGGCCGAAGAGTCCTTGGGCTTTTTAGCGACGCCCAAAGAGTCTTCGGGACCTAGAGCCGACTCTTGGGCCGCTTTTAACGGGTGGTCCGTCTGGTCCCAAGAGTCTTCGGGACCTAGAGGCGACTCTTGGCCCGCGTCTAACGGCTGGTCCGTCTGATCCCAAGAGTCATCGGGACCTAGAGACGATTCTTGGCCCGCGTCTAAAGGCTGGTCCGTCTGGTCCCAAGAGTCTTCGGGGCCAGGCGCCGATTTCGCGGCCAGGGCTAGAGGCGTTTGGCTCAAAGAGTCTTTTTGGCCTTTATTAGTCGTCGCGGCCAAAGAGTCTTTTTGGCCTTTAGTCGCTAAAGGGCCCGCCTCTAACGGCTCGTTGGCTCGATCCCAAGAGTCTTCGGGCCCCAAAGACTCGGTGGCCAGGGGGGAGGATTCTTCGGGTACCGCCAAGGGGGCTAGATCCAAAAACTCGTCGTCGTCGTCATTGGCGGGTTCCGCCGATTGGTCGTCGTCTAAATCGTCTAAAGCCCCCTCCCCTCTAGCCAAATCTTCTGGCCAGTCTGCCTTATCCGGGCTAGACGCTCTCGCGGCCGCGACCTGGCCTTGGACGGTCGCGGGCGGCGAATCGTCCCAGTCGTCGGCCGTGGGATCCAAAGGCAGGTTATCCCAATCGTCTAAGGCCGCGGATTTTGAGGTTTGATCGGCCATAATCCGTCCTTTTTAAGCCAAAAATAGCCTAAAACCTTTAAAAACGCCTTAAAATTCAAAAAACTCTCGAAAAAAAAGACGCTCTTACGACTAGAGAGGTCTCGTTTAACTATGGAGGTCTCGTTTAGCCGCGCTCAAGCCTGGTCGGCCGCGTGACTTTATGTCGTTTGGCCAAACGCTTGACCTTAAGCGTCAAAATTTCTAACGCTTAACCAATTTTTAAACCAAGAAAAAAGACCTTGAAAAAAACCTTTTTAGTTAAAGAAGGCTAATAATATAGATCTAGTTCTAAACGATACCTTTTCCGAGGTTTAATACCAATTATTGATTAACAAACGGTTACTTGACCTTAAGGCGCGGGCTTTGGCGGTCAAGGCCAAGAAAACCCCCTTCAAAACCTTTTTTGGGCTTTTTTCCTGGTCGTGTCCTTGGGTGGCGGCCTTTTAAACCCTAAAAAAAGGTTCTTTGGCCTTTACGACCGGTTTTGGGTCTCAAAATAGTCGGTAATGAAACCGCGCAAACGAATGACGCTTTTCGTGTGCAGCTGGCTAACCCTAGACTCGGTGAAGCCCATAATCTGGCCGATCTCTTTCATGGTCATCTCCTCGTGGTAGTAAAGAGTGACCACGGTCCGTTCTTTTTCCGGCAGAGAGCGGAGACCCTTGGCGAGAACCCTTCGGACTTCCTCTTGACCTAAAACGGTCAACGCGTCTAAGGCCGAGTCGTCGGTTAAGATGTTGTAGATGTCGGCGCTTTCCTGGCTATTACCGGGGGAGTCCAACCGGAAGGCCTCCAGATCTAGCATGTTGACCATGTAGACCTCGTCTAAGAGCTTTAAGTAGTCCCTAAGGCTCACGCCCATAGCCTCAGCCGACTCTTCGTCCGAAGGCGGCCGACCCAACTCGCCTTCCAAACGCCGCCAGAGCTTTTCCAGCTCCGTGGATTTCCGCCTGACCGTCCGCGGCACCCAGTCCAGATTACGCAGATCGTCGATCATGGCCCCCTTAATTCGAAACTCGGCGTAAGTTTTAAACTGAATGCCCCGGCTAACGTCGAATTTGTCGATAGCGTCGATCAGCCCCAAGACCCCCGAGGAGATCAGGTCTTCTTTGCTAATATGGGGGGGCAAACGGGAAGCCATGCGATCGGCGATATAGTGAATCAAAGGAGCGTATTTCTCCACGTGCTCGGCTCTTTCGGCGGCCGACAAGACCGCCCATTGGCCTTTTTCCATTTGCCCGTTCGGGCCATAAGTGGAGCTACTGGACATTAGTCTACCGCCCTCCGCCCCGCGATGAGCCGATTAATAAACAGAACCAACCCTCCGCCGCCAAAACCTGGGGGGCTTTTCGCGTTCAAATAGCCAGCCAGCTCGGCCATCTTTTTGGCGGCTGGCCCTTTTGGCTCGTTTAAGTAAAAGGGACGTTGGGCTCTAACCCCGGCCGCGACGGCTGGGTCATAGGGCACGAAACCCACTAGATCCAATGAAACTTTCGGTAAATACGTCCCGGCCACGTTGCTTAAAAGCTCAAAAATCGCTCGCGCCTCCTTGGGACCGGGGACCATATTGGGCAGGACGTAGAACTGACCTTGATCGTGCTTAGAGCTTAAGGCCTTAATTAAAGCGTAAGCGTCGGTTAAAGAGGTTGGCTCGTTGGTGACGACGACCAGCCTTTCTTGGGCCACGAGATTAAAAAATATAACGTTTTGGCCAATGCCGGCCGCGGTGTCGATGAGGAGGTAATCCAAATCCTCCCGCCAAGCCTCAAACTCGTCGATGAGCCGTCTCTTGTCGGCCTCGCTAATGTCGCTCAACTCCAAAATGCCGCTCGCGGCCGGTAAAATCTGGACGCCTTTGGGACCTTCGACGATTATCTCTTTTAAGGTTTTATCGCCCTTAAGCCAGTCAAAAATGGTCCACTTGGTCCTTAAGCCCAATAAAACGTCGGCGTTGGCCAGACCCAAATCCGCGTCCCAGAGTAAAACCTTTTGGTTAAGGTCAGAAAGGGCTAAAGCCAGGTTTAAAGTGACGTTGCTTTTGCCCACCCCACCCTTGCCGCTAGATATGGCCAAGACCCGCACTGGTTTTGACTGGGTCGGGGAATTGTCGCGCGCGCTCATTTATCTTTTAACCCTTCCTAAAATTTTCGGGCCTAGTCAGCCACCAATCCAACAAGCGGTCGGGGGCGGCCGCCATGATATCCTCGGGAATGACCGGCCCCTGGGAAAAATAACCCAAAATTGGCCCCTGTTTGAGGATAAAAGACAGGGGGCCGCCTAAAGTTTGGGTCTCGTCGAGTTTGGTTAAGGCCACGGCTAAGAGATCCGGGCCTAAACTTCTCGCGTAAAAAGCGGTTAGATCCTCGGTTTTTAAACTCGCCGAAAGGACTAAAAGGGTTTTAGCCCCTAAGTCCGCGAGTAAGCTAGGGCTTTTTTCGGGCCCAAAGTCCCGCGAGGAGGTATCCACTAAAATCAGGTTCGCGTCGTCAAAGATCTCCTTGGCCTCAAGAAGTTCCGCCCGGCTCTGGCAAGCTTTGACCCCTAAACCCAAGATCCGGGCGTATTGGGTCAGCTGACTTAAGGCCCCTAATTTTAACGTGTCCAAGGTGATGGCCGCGACTTTTTGGCCTTTCTTCTGGGCCAAAGCCGCGAGTTTAACTAAAATCGTCGTCTTGCCGGCCCCGCTCGGTCCGATTAGGGCTATAATTTTGGGGTCTGGGCTTTTGGGCTCGCGGCATTTAATTAACGGCCGCGCCGTTTGTTTCAGCCAAGAAATCAAGTCTCCGCCCCAGGCGGCTTGGCTTTCGGCGGCTTTTTCCACTAAATCCCGGGCCAGGTCCGCGTCTAAGGAGGTGGCCAAAAGCTCGCGGTATAAGGCCACTAGATCGCTTCGCTCGCGCCATTTGTCGGCTAAGCCGCGGCGGTGGGCTAAATCCAAAATCAACTCGCGGATCTCAAAGACGCCCTTATCAATGGCCGTTTTTAGCTCGGCGACGACTTTGGGGGCCTCTAAGGCGGCGGGGGCGGGACTTTTGGCCTCCCCCGCCATGACTTTACGATATGCCCGAAGACCCGATTCTTTGGGGGTCCCTAAGGCCACGGGCTGACTTAAAGAAGGACTTATGGGACCTAAAGAAGTTCCGCCCTCGCCAGAACCACTTAGGGGATCTAAAGGCGAGCTTAAGGGTTTTTTCGGCAAATCCTCTTCCCGGGCCCCGACCGTCACTTCCATATAGCCGCTGTCGGGATTTTCCCGTTGCGACAAAATAACCGCCCCTAAGCCAAACTCGGCTTTAATCAGCTCCACGACCTCGGGCATGGTTGGCGCGGTAAAGCGTTTAATCCGCATAACTAAAATTTACCTCGCCCACGATCCTTAAACGGGTGGTCGCGGTCAGCTCCGAGTGGCTAATAATAACTAAATTGTCGATAAACCGCTCGGTTAATTTGCGCAAAAAACGCCGAATCATGGGCGAGCACAAGACCAAAGGTTGGAGGTTTTCCGCGGTCAGTTTGGGCAGGGCGTTACTAATGGCCGTCACCACCCTTTGCCCCACCTCTGGATCCAAAGACAAGTAAGCCCCCCTTTCGGTCTCGTTAATGGAGCGGGCCAAAGCTTCCTCGATGTCTTGGCCAATAGTCATAATAGGTAACTCCCCCGAGGCGGTCACGTAATTACGGATAATGCTCCGCGCGAGCTTTTGCCGGACGAACTCGGTCAATAAATCGGCGTCGCGAGTCAAAGCCGCGTGGTCGGCCAGATCCTCTAAAATCGAGGGCAGATCCCTTATGGAGACCCTTTCCCGTAACAAATTTTGTAAAACCTTTTGAATTTGGCCTAAATTCAAAAGGTTAGGCACCAGCTCCTCGACGACCTTGTCGTTGGACTGGGCCGCCCCGTCTAAGAGCTTTTGCACGTCTTGGCGACTTAAGAGTTCGTCGGCGTGTTTACGGATAATCTCGGTTAAATGGGTGGCCATGACCGAGGCCACGTCGACCACCGTCCAGCCCGCGTGCTGAGCCTCGTCTTTGCGCTCGTCGGGAATCCACAAGGCGGCTAGACCAAAGGCCGGCTCAAAGGTGGAGACCCCGGTCATGGGTTTCCGGGCGTCCCCGGGGTTCATGGCCAATTGGTGGCCAATGAGCATCTCGGCCCTGGCCACCTCGTTGCCCTTAATCAATATGGCGTATTCCCCTGGCCGGAGCTGTAAGTTGTCCCTCACGTGCATGGGCGGGACAATAAAGCCGGCCTCTAGGGCGAACTGGCGGCGAATGGAGCGAATGCGCTCCAATAGTTCCCCGCCCTGCTCGTCGTCGACCAAGGGTATGAGACCGTAACCCACCTCCAGTTCCAGGATGTCCAAGGGCAACAAGGCCTCGACT
>JAIROO010000322.1 GCA_031257535.1 Deltaproteobacteria bacterium | reverse complement strand
GCCATTCAATCATGACTCCAATTAACTAGTTTGCCTCTCTTTACCCAAGTATCATCGTTTTTTTAATCATGGTCCCCCAGCCCTTGTAGGGGCTTAAATTCCAAAATTAGAATTGCTGGTTTTGAAATGATTAATCTTTACTAATACTGGCGACTATGTTATAATAAACTATATTTAAAGTTATTGGCTCAAAGAGCGGTCCCCTTCGCCGAGAGGTTAAAGAGCGACCAAAAACTATACATACGCCCACTATTCGTTTCGTCAAACTTTTATCTCCAAGACTTAAAGACGATTTTCTAAAGACTTGGCTTTTTTGACAGTAGATTAGTGTTTAAAGTCTGTTTTAGGAGTTAAATCTTGCCTATTCATCTATCAGTAAGGTTAGTTTGGCATGATCGGGCCTGGGACGGTCACGTCTGCGAGGCCCCACACTTAAACGCCCACTGTATCGCCCACGATTTTATCCGCCAATCGCGAGAAGACGAAAAAGAGCGAGGAGTCGCGGGCCAACGTCTCAGCGATTTGGATAAATGGTCGCCCCCTTGCTTCCGGGACGCGACCGCTTACTCGTCAATGGGGTCTAATTTTACCCATAAAGACCCGCTTGAGTTTCGAAACCTCCCCAAAGCCAAGGAAGACATTCCGCCGTATTCGTCTTGTCCAACTCCTTACCGCTGGATGCGCGAGGAATTTTACCCAGAAATCTACGAAGCTGAAGAAGCCTTACACGATCGCTTTTCCCAGGCGCGAGATTTTGGTTGGGTTCAAGAGCCTGACCGTCAAATTGAGCTTCTTAGGCTATTTTGGGATAAAATTACGCCAAATGAATCGCTAGTCTTCTATTATTGCGACCAGGGGAATCCTTTAGACGAAAGTTTATCGCGCGTTATTGTCGGTATTGGCCGAATCTCTGAAATTGGGCCTCAAATCTATTTTGGCGCCGATCCAAATTACCCAGATTCGTATCCAGTTTGGTCTAGGCGCGTCAGTCAGTCTTACCCAGAGCAAGGGGTACGTTTACCTTATCACGAGTACCTTAAGGCTGGTCACAGCCTGGACGGGGTAATCTGCCAAGTTCCTCAGAACGCCCTGAATCAATTCACCTACGTGGGAGAACATGTTTCCGACGACGTCGCGGTTAGCGTCATTGAGCGCGCTATTCAATGTTTAGAGCGGGTCAAAGCCGATGGACTCGTCGAATTTGATTGGGAAGGACGCCTCAAGTGGCTAAACGACGTTCTGGACGAGGTCTGGCGAAGTCGAGGCCCATATCCAGGCGTCGGCTCCGTCCTTCAGTTCCTCGGATGTTCGAAAGGGATCTCTTTCCAGCGGACTATCCTTTCGCCCATGGCGAGACAAGGGAAAAACCCCTGGGACTATGTCTTGGCTATTTTAGAAGGAAGAATCGAGCCAAACGACATTTACCAAGACGATTTCATAATAGCTAGAGATAAATGGAGCAAACTTAGAAGTCGTCAAGAACTTTTAGCCAAGCTCGCTCGACTGGAGCTGACCCTAAGCCAAGTGGAAAGGATCGCCAATAACCCACCCTGGGCGGATTACGGAATCAAGGTTACTTCGCGAGACTTGGTCGAAAACCCTTATCTCATTTTCGAGTACGACCAAGAGTCGGGCGTCGCCGATCCCGTGGCCTTGGAGACAATCGATCATGGTCTAAGGCCCAAAATAGATCTAGGCCTTTTTCCCGACGCCGACAAAATCGCTCACGACGATAAGCGGCGGGTCCGGGCGGTTGGGGTTGACGTTCTCTTGGCAGCCGCGAACGAGGGCGACACTGTCCTTTCTTTTAACGACTTTTTAACCAAGATCGTCGCCCGTTTTCCTGAAGGTAGGTCGTGTCGGCCAGATCGGGAAGTCATGGCCTATGACGTTGAATTTTATCGAGAAACCTTGTGGCTAGACCTCGACTCCGAGCCCCAGCTGGTCGCTCTTAAATATATCCAGTCGCTGGAAAACGAAGCCGCGAAGCTAATTATTCAGCGGGCCCGGAAAACGAATCAAGTCGATAATCTTTCAGTTGACTGGCCTAACGCCCTTAGAAGGAATTTTGGCGAACCAACGTCCGACCGTATGAAGGCCGCCTTCAAAGAGCAAGAGTCCGCCCTGACCACGCTATTGACCCAAAAAGTCAGCGTCCTGACAGGCGGAGCTGGAACTGGCAAGACTTCGGTCCTTAAGGTGTTTCTTCAGGAATTAGCTAGGGTCGAAGGTCAATTGTCGACGCTTTTACTGGCTCCCACCGGCAAAGCTCGCGTTCGGCTTTTTGAAAAAACCGGACAAAGCGCCATGACTATCCACCAGTTCTTGCTAAGGCAAGACTGGTTAAATTTGGAAACTTTCTCGCTCAAACGACATAACAATAAAGCCCCTTTCGCGGCGAACATTGTGATTATAGACGAGTGTTCGATGATCCCAACCGATCTCTTTGGGACATTGTTACGGGCTTTAGACTCCGGCCCATTACGTCGTCTGATTCTGGTGGGCGATCCCAACCAGTTGCCGCCAATTGGCCCGGGCAGACCCTTTGTCGACATTATTGAGTGGCTAAATAAAAACCACCCCGACCGCGTCGCTCCCCTTTCGGTCTGTACGCGAGTTCAAGATAACGAAAAAGGAGTTCAAGCCGAGGACAGCGCCGCCTTGACGCTAGCGGACGGTTACCGCGCGCGAGTCGTCAACCCCGCGAACGACGAGATTTTAAATTTAATCGCTCGGGGCCAGTCGATGAACGACCTGGACGTCGCTTTTTGGGAAGACCATGACGATCTACTGGCTAAGCTTAAGAGCCGGCTGAAGGATAGCCTTGGTATCGACGCTGGCGACTATATTAGCTTTAACCGATCGTTTGGGATCGATCAGAAAGACTGGGGACGCTCTGAGTCCTGGCAAATCCTCTCGCCTACTCGGGCCCAACATTTTGGCGTTGAGGCTCTCAACCGTTTGATTCAAAAAGAATTTAAGGGCGGTCTCATTAATTTCGCGAGGAGCCAAAGTAAAAATCCAAATCCTTTCGGTCAGTTTGAGATCGTCTGGACTGACAAGGTTATTCAAGTTCAAAATCGAAGCCAAGAGGGCTGGGCCTACCCCTCGGGTAGTGGTCAAGACTATGTCGCCAATGGCGAAATTGGCGTTGTCGTTAATACTTCAAAAAGTAAAAAAGGTAATGATAGTCTTGACGTTGTTTTTTCTACTCAAGTTGAGGCTTCTTACCGTTATAGACGACCTGAAATTGACCAATATCTCGAATTAGCCTACGCTTTGACCATCCATAAAGCCCAAGGCAGCGACTTCGATACGGTTTTTTTGATTATCCCCCAAAAAGCCAGGATTTTATCGCGAGAACTGATCTATACCGCTCTAACTCGTTTCCGGAAAAAGCTCTCGCTTTTGATCGAAAAGAATATCCAACCCCTCCTCGATTTACGTAGCCCGGAGAACTCGAGCGCCCTTTTACGGAACACTAACATGTTCAAGGTCGCCATTCGCCCAGATCCAGATAAAGAGAGGGGATTTCACGCGGAGGCCCTCATCCATCGCACGCGAAAAAACGTCGCGGTCCGCTCCAAGAGCGAGGTGATCGTGGCGAACGCCTTGGACTCCCTTGGGATCAGCTACGAATACGAAAAGCCGCTCTATTCGCGAACTGATTCTACCGACTTTCGTCTACCTGATTTTACGGTCAGCCATCAAGGAGACTTTTTCTACTGGGAACACCTTGGTATGCTTAACGTTCCTAGCTATCGCGAGGCTTGGGCCCGAAAAGAGGCTTGGTATAAGAAAAACGGCTTTTGGGATCAATTGATCGTCTCCAAAGATAACCCTGATGGCGGTATTGACGCCGCCGAGATCGAGCGGCTCGCTCACGCCCGGATCCTTGGAGAATAGAGTTAGAAGGAGCCTAAAGGCGTTGAGTTTGGGGCCACGTCTTTAGGCTCCAGCGTTTTTTTTCACTAACTATTTGAGGTTAAAGACATATAGTTAGCTAAATGAAAATTTAGTTAACTATATGTCAAATTATTTAGCGCCTAATTAAATATATTTAGACCAAAGATACATTTTACAGGCTAAGTCATTCGTTATCCAAATTTAGATCCATCATTCAATATCTCAAAGCTAAAAAAATTTATTTTACATGCTAAGATAGTCATAATATGTTAATAAAAAACTATATTTAGGTTATTATACGGTTTAAGACAATTTTTTGATAAAATTTCAGTTTTTTTATTGGAAAAATTTCTCAATAATAGTTTTATAATGACCATATTATTCTTGGGATATGACAGACATTACATTTATTTTTTTAAAAACAGAGTTATTACGCGCTTATATTAATTAAAAATTTTCAATTTATTTATTTAAACTAATCTTATTTATTTTGTACCTTATTACTTTCTAAAAAGATATTTAGATTAATTTTTATATATTTTAGTTCAAAATACTTTTTAAATTATCGCCGCTTTATTTCTCGGTTTTAAGGCCTCACCATCTTTGAGGCCCAGGAAAAACCAAAAAAAAAAGCTGTTTTCGCGACGAACTTTTTGGACGAGTTCGCTAAAAACTTTAGAACATTAGGTAGCGCGCCTGCCCTTTTGGAAAACCGCGCTTCGATAAGGCCCTAGTCAGCGGCCTTTTTTGGCGGTTTTTCCGTTAGAATGGAGTTTTTTCCATTAAAAGAGATGGCCTCGTAAAAAACTTTATTTTGCGATTGTTGGAGCGTGGCTCTACTATATAAGTTAATCTTAAATTATTACGACATATATATAGTATACAAACAAGACCTTAAAAATTAAAATGGGGTTTTTACGAAGGCGTCTAAAAGATAAAGGCCAAACCATAAAACTTTGGTTAAAATCAATTATGATTTTTTCTCGCTTACAAGGCCAAAAACCCCAAAAACGCCCAAAAAACCGAAAATAACCCTTCTTTAAAGCCGAATAGAAATAACAAAAAATCTAGAGTTTTCCGTTAGTTAAAGCGATAATCCCCTCATAAGGGCCGCCCTAACGCTTAAGACGAATGGCAAGGAGAGTTAGACTATTTTCTAACCATTCTCGCCCCTGGAATTTCGCCAAAACCTCATAAAGTCCTGACCAAGCTCGTTATTGACTTTACAGATTATTTTTGAAAAAATAGGTTAGTTTTTTATAACGTGATCTGGGCGAGGGGGTTTTCCCAGATCGACTCTTTTGGCGTAAAGGCCTCCGCCCCCCCTTTTTTCCCGGCCAGGGCTTTTTTGGCGCCAGGTCTTTTTTGGCGATTGTAAGGACAAAAGGCCATGTCTGAATTAGTAGCCTTCCGCGAGGATCGACTAGGTTTTCGGATAACTCTAAAAGAAAGGACCGTTTTGGGCCGTTCTCCTGATTGCGACCTCATCCTTTTTGACCGGAGCGCGTCTCGAAACCACGCTGAGATAAGTAAAATCGACGATAATTTTTTCATCGTCGATCTCAACAGCACCAACGGCACCTTGGTGAACGACCAACCCATTACCATCCAGACCAAGCTCAATAGTTTTGATTGCGTCAAAATCGGCCAAGAAATCTTTATCTTTGATCCTTACCTAGACGTGGTTACGGGTATAGCCCCGGCGGCTTTAATTTTAAACGCGGTTAACGAGAGTCACCAAAACCTCGTCTCCGAGCCAGCCATTGAGGCGTCGGCGGCCATCACTCAAGAGCAAGCGGCGGCGGCGGCGGCTTTTTCCAGCGCTCTGTGTCGCACCCCGGCCGACGAAATTGACAAAACTATCGTTAATTTTTTGACCGAACGCTTAGGCGCCACCTCCATTTCCATTCTTTGGCCCGGAGTGACTGGCCGCCAGATGATCTCTTACCTCTCCTATCCTGAGGACAAGAGACTCCTTTTAAGCCACGTGCCCTTTAAAAGAGTCACCGAAATCGGTCAGTCCCTCATCTGGCCCCGGGTGGTCACGGAGCTGGACTTTAACGCCGGCAATAGACACGTTGGCCAGTTGGAGCAGAACTGTCTGTTGACCCCAGTCTACGGCGCCGAGCCAGGTCAAATTGGCCTTTTGTACATGGAAAACAACGCCACGCCTTTTGAGGTCGACGATTTACGCTTAGCCTCCTTAGCCGCCCAGATCTTTAGTCCTTTTTTAGTCAACGCTTTAGTTAAAAGAGAGCTGGACAAAGAGAAGATCCTCATTGACACGGCGGGGGCAGATTAAGTGGCCGATATCGCCAGCCGCGACAATCAAGTCAAAATCGTCTACTCCACGGCCGCCCACGTGGCCCAAGACGAGGCCCCTATCTTTCTGACCGGGGAGTCAGGCACGGACAAGACCAGCCTCGCCCGCCACATTCATCAGCAAAGCCCCAGAAAAAATGGGCGTTTGGTGGTGGTGACCCTCTCGGAGATGCCCCCAGCTCAAATGGACCGCCTCTTGTTTGGCCAAGAGGACCCAAACGACAGCCTTTTGGGTCTTATGACTTTAGCCGACAATGGCACGGTTTTTTTACGTCACGTGGAGCATCTAACGGTTAACGCCCAAAGAAGCGTGCTAATGGCTTTAGAGGAGGGCCTTATTTACCCGGTCGGCTCCCGGGTGGCCTTAAACATCTCTTTACGGTTTATCGCCTCCTCGTCCACTAATTTACGGGCCTTAACCGAAAATGGCGCCTTTCGGGAAGATCTTTACGCCCGCTTGACCCGGATTAACCTGTCTCTCCCCCCCTTAAGGGAAACCAAAAGCGACATCGAGGGTCTGGTCAACGACTACTTGACTAGGGCGGCCAAACACTTAGGCAAAACCTTTCGAAGCGTCGACAACTCGGCCCTAGAGTGCCTCAAAGCTTACCCCTGGCCGGGCAATATCGCCGAACTCAGAGCCGCCTGCACGCTCTTAGCCCACCTGACGAGAGGCGGCTACGTGGTCATGGACTCTTTGCCTAATCACCTGCGCTTAGCTGGGGACGTTTTTACCCAGTCCGAAGTCTTCCCTGACTCCCCCTTAGGCGAAGCCGAACGCTATACCTTGATTAAAGCCTTAGCCTGTCAAGCCGGAGACGTGGAAATGGTGGCTGAGGTCTTAAACCTCTCCCCAGAAGACGTGATCATTAAGTCGCGAGCTTATGGCCTTGATCCTATGGATTTTCAAACGCCCGGAGCCCCTGGGTCGGTCGTCGTCCCAGGACTTCGGCCATTTTCCCAAGACGAGCTTAGAAGTCAGGCCTAAACCTGATCCGTAGCTTATCCACCCCTAATCTAAGGAGTTCTTCGCCATTGGACGACGACGCTTCGAAACAGGGAATCTTCGCTTGGCTTTTTCGGCCATTTCGGAAGATTTCCCTTTCCCCCGCGAAAATTGAGGAAGAAATTAACGATCTTTTAGATCAAGGAGCCGAAACTGGAGCCATTACTAAAGTCTCGGGCGAGATGATCCAAAGCATCTTTGACTTTAACGAAACCTTGGCTCGCCAGATTATGACCCCCCGGGTCGCCGTGGTCGGGGTGGCTAAAGACGCGACCATCGCCCAGGTCATAAAAATCACCCTCGGGGAAGGCTACTCGCGGCTGCCGGTTTACCGCGGCGATCTAGACCACGTCGAAGGCTTTTTAATGGTTAAAGATCTCTTAGGCCACTGGGGCGGCGATATAAACTCCCCCTTACCAGCGGAACTCATTCGGCCAGTGACCTTAGTTCATGGCAACCGCAAAATCGTCGACGTCCTGTCCGAGCTTCGGCGCCGCAAAAGCCACCTGGCCATCGTCTTAGACGAGTACGGGGGCACGGCGGGTTTAGTGACCATGGAGGACATCATCGAGGAGATCATCGGCGACATCCACGACGAGTACGACCAGGAAGAAGAGGAAAATATCCGCGAGCTCTCCCCAGGCGTCATCTTAGCCACTGGCCAGACCACCATCTCCGACTTAAACGACAAGCTGGTCCGCCCCTTACCTGAAGGCGACTACGAGACTTTGGGCGGTTTTTTAACGGACCAGGTTAGTCGAGTCCCTTTACAAGACGAGAGCATTTTGTTTGACGACTATGTTTTTTATATCCGGGCCGCCGATAGCCGCAAAGTTGAGGAAGTGGAGATCCGTTTGAACGAAGCCGACAGCCGCCAATGAGCCTTAACTCCCAAAGCTTAGGCCAAACTTTAGTCGTCCGCCCCAACTCGGGCCTGTCGGGGGACATGCTGGTCACTGGTCTCGCCCAGATGGCCGCCTTAAGCCAAGACGACTTAAATGGCCTTTTAGTTAAGCTAAACTTAGGCCATTTAATCAACCGCGTCCGTCTAGTTAGGCGCTCCTTAAACTCAATTTTAGGCTATGGGTTGGAACTAGAATTACCCTTAGAGCGGGAGCACCGCCATTTAGCTCAGATCCGAGAGTTTTTCGCGGCCGCCGATCTGACGCCTAAGGCCATGGAACTGGCCTTAGGGGCTTTTCAATTACTCGCCGAAGCCGAAGGGTCGGTCCACGGCCAAGATCCCGAAGAGGTCCATTTTCATGAGGTCGGGGCTTTAGATAGCTTGATCGACATGGGTCTGGCCGCCATGATCTTTGATCTTATAAGCCCGGACCTTTTCGTCTGTGGACCATTACCTTTGTGCGACGGAGTCATCAACGCCGCCCATGGCCTTCTGCCCTCCCCGGCCCCCGCCGTGGCTTATCTTTTAAAAGGCGTGGCGGTTCGAGGCTTAGATAGCCAGGGGGAGACGGTCACTCCCACGGCTTTAAGCTTGTTAAAAACCTTTGGCGCGGTCTTTGGAGCCTGGCCGGAGGTGGTGGTGAGGCGCGAGGCTTTAGTTTACGGGAGTCGGACTCTCCCCGGCGTCCCTAATGGGGCTCTTTTTGTTTTAGGCGACCGGTCGACCAACGAAAAAGACTCTTAAGACTTAGACGTTGATTAAACTATTACGGCTATTATTTAGTTTTTTTAGCTTATTTAATCTTTTTAAACAGTTTTTTTAGGTTTCTTCTTATTGTTTAGATATTAGTTTGGTTTATTAACATTATAAATCTATCTATAAATTAGAGATAAACCGGTAATTATATGATAATTAACCGGTTTTTATTGTCTAAATAGTATTTACAACTGTCTTTATAATTTAGTTAAATTTTTCTAACATTTAGGCTTTATATTTTAGACTTTATGTTATAATTTATTGTTTATTTATTATTTTAAAATAATATTCATATTTAACTTTAGATTTAAGTATTTATCTTTTAACCTTTAGACTTAAATATTTAGCTTTTAGACTTTATAATTTAGCTTTTAGCTTTTAGCTTTTGCCTTTAAACTTTAACTTTTATGTTTTTCTCTTTTATTTTTTAACCTTAACCAAGCGTCAGGACTAGTCCCTTTTTCGCCAAATCCTATGTTGGAATAACCTTTATGAGTTCCCAAACGCGCCTTTACGACGCCGACGAAATGGCTAAAGCCATGGCCACTATGGCCGCTGATATCCTAGCTTTACGACCAGAGCCGCCAGTTCTAGTGGGCGTAAGAAGAGGCGGCGTGACCTTAGCCAATCGCTTAGCCCATATCTTAACCACCCAAAGCGGTCAGACCCCGCCCATTGGCGTTTTAGACATTAACTTGTACCGAGACGACTGGACCCGAGCCCGAGCTCTGCCGAAAGTCGGCCGCACGGAAATCCGCTTTTCCCTCGATCGTCGCCGCGTCGTCTTGGTCGACGACGTTTTGTTCACTGGTCGCACGACCCGCTCGGCTTTGGAGGAGCTCAACAACTTTGGCCGACCCCGCCGGATCGAGCTGGCCGTCTTGGTCGATCGAGGTCAAAGGGAAATGCCTATTCAGGCGGATTTCGTGGGCTTTAAAGTGGAAGTCCAGGACGACGAGGTGGTGGAAGTCATCTTCGCCGAAGGCGGCGAGGCCCAAGATCAGGTCCTGCTCTTAAAAAAAGCTCACCCCAAAGAGGTCGCTTCTTTAGACGATTAACCAAGCGGGCTTGACGGTGGGGCTCTATTTTCTTGGCCGAACGCCTTTTTTTTATCAAGACCAAAAACCCAGGACTTTTGTTTTTGAATAGTTAATAGGTTATTTATTAATGGAAATTGGTTTATTCTATATCTTGATTAGTTAATAGCCTTTGTTTTGGTTAATTAAATACTTTTAATCTATAAAACTTATTTAGTTAATAGAGTCTATTTTATCTATAATACTTGTTTAGTTGATAAAGCATGTTTATTATATATAACTTAT
>JAIROO010000321.1 GCA_031257535.1 Deltaproteobacteria bacterium | reverse complement strand
CTGGCTATTGGGTGGAGATTCATGGGCCTTTTGCTTTGACTCTTTTTGGGCATTACCGCTCGCCAATTGTTTATAAGACCTTTCCCTCCAAAGAGCGCTGGCAGATTTTAGCCATCTGCCAAAGTCGCCAAACCACTGGCCCCCCAGAAAGGGATCCCGCCTCGCCAGCCTTGTCTTATGACTTAAACTTAATGCTGGTGGACCATAACGACGAGTTAAACTCCGCCTCTTTAGACGCTTATATCCCACCTATCTCGGTTCTGGATTTCGTGACCGCGGGAACCTTGTCCGACCGCGGAGCCGTTAGAGACCTGGCCATCATTAACCAAACGTTTGAGCAGTGCTTAACCTGCCACGCCAGCGTTCTCGATCCTAAAGCTTTAGACATCCTCTCGGTGACGGCCATTAACGGGCGCCCTTGCTTAGGTTTTTTAGCCCAGTTTAATCTCCTGCCTTTATCTTGGAATGGAGAGTACTTCGTTAAACCTCATGACCGCGCCGCTCCCCCTGAGGACCGTCGTCTACCAAAATCCGAGGTCAAGCGCGGCCCCTATTATCGTCCGCCCACCGAATAATTTCGGCCATGCCCCAAAATTTTAAGCTCACCGTAGCCTATGAAGGCTCTAATTTTTGTGGCTGGCAAAGGCAAAAAGAGGGTCCGACGGTTCAAGGTTTATTAGAAGAGGCCTTAAGTCGAGTCTGCGACCATCCAGTGACTCTCCACGGTAGCGGCCGCACCGACGCAGGAGTCCACGCTCAAGGTCAGGTGGCCAACTTTCTAACCAATAGCTCTCGAACCCCAGCTCAAATTTTAGCTGGGGCCAACTCCATTCTCCCCATGGAAATCGCGATTTTTTTAGTTGAGGCGGTCGACCTAGACTTTCACGCCCGCTTTTCGGCTAAGGGTAAGTGTTATAGTTATGACTTTGGAGTCAGCCCTGTTCGCGACCCTTTAACTCTCCGGCGAGCGTGGCCAGTGGGTCTAGGACTTAAATGGGATTTAGTCGAGAGTTGTTTTCCATATCTGGTGGGAGAGAAAGATTTCGCCGCCTTTAAAAGCCAGGGCGACGACGTTAAATCCACGATTCGGACCGTAACTAAACTAGAATTGTCTAAAGCCGCGCCACGCTTGATTCGCTTGACCGTTTATGGCTCGGGCTTTTTAAGGCATATGGTCCGGACCATGGCCGGAACTTTAGTTGAGGTAGCTAAAGGTCGCTTAAAGCCTCAAGATCTGGCCAACATTCTCGAAACTGGCGACAGATCCCAAGCTGGTCGAACGGCTCCCGCCCAAGGCTTATGCTTAAGACGGGTCTTTTACGAGGACTGGCCTTTTTAGAAAGCCCATTCGCCGCCAACAGTTAGCCGCGATCCTCACCCACGGGCCGCCGGCGGAAGAGAAGCTCAACTTCAAGAAGGGTGGCCTAGAAAAAAATCTTGTTTTGCGATTTTTGGCGAGCAGCTCTACTATAAACGCTAATATATAGTTATATGACAAATGTATATTGTGTAAAAAAGGCCTTCAAAAATTAAAAGGGGTTTTCACGAGGTCGTCACGAAGGGACGAAACTACTTAAGATAGCCTTTGGAAAGCTTTTGGATCCCAGTTACGCTCGTCAAAATATTTTAAAATACTTTTCCAGAGATATGCGGCGTATTTATTGTTGGCGTGATTATCTTTAAACGATAGCCAATAATTAAAGTCTAAAAAAGAATCGTTGCCCAAAGCCTGATCTGTTATATCAAGGTGTTTAATGTTATATTTATCTAATAAAGTCACGTAAATTTTGTAACATAATAAATCAATATACCTGACGGTCCTCGCCGGAGTTGAAGAAACAATGGCTTGATGACATAGAGGTATTGGCGGAGGAATAATAACAAGTATATTTAGCTTTTGGGTTATTAATAAATGTAAAATTGTATTTAATCTAACGTTAACATTTAAAATAACTCTGTTAATGACTTCTAGGGTAGATATAGGATATATTTGGTCTAAATCTGGTTCAACTTCAACCGGATAGTATTTACGCCAAATAGGATCCGTCGTCGCCCGGTGCCAGCTACCTATGGACAAACAAATTATCCGTTCGGGGTCATATTTTATAATTGGCTCGCCATAAGCCTGGACGCAGGTTTCGGCCAATAAGTCGAAAGATCCGCAGTGGATGTTAGAGTTCGAGTCGATTTTGACGTAATTCGCCAAATCAAGGTCAGGACAGCCAACCGCCTTGAGCCGGTAGCCTTCTTTAATCGTGTTGTTAAAGGCCCCAATGTCTTTTAGATAACTAACTAAGCAACTCTGGTGGCTGCCGCCCAATAAAAGTAGCTCTTTCATTTGTTAAAAGCCTCCAAGAGGAGTTCTTCGCATTTTTCCTCGATTTGTTGAGTTGAAGCCGCGGAGACTACGCTAGCGAGTTTTGGCGATGGCGTTGGCTCGGTTTGGTAACTAAAGCCGTGAGCTTGTAAAAACCTGGTCATGACGAACTTGACGACTTCTGGTTTAACTTGCCGGAGATTTTCGCAAAAGGCTCCTCGACCAAATGGTATTGAGGAGATCAGGTCATAAGACGGGAAGTAGTCGACAAAATCATACTGGTCGTAAATTTCAGCGGCCGCGGCTCGTAAAATGGCTTTCGATTTCATGGTCGCCACTAGGACGTGATTGTCGCTGGCTGTGGCCACTAAAGGCACAGGCGAAACCGTGAGAAGAAGCTTAATTTTAGGGTTAACTTCTTTTAATTCACCAACTAATAAATTTAAATCAGTGATAATATCATTATAAGTAAGGTTCAAAAATTTATATTTGTCCGGGTCAAAAACGCCGGCCGCCGCTCCTGGACAAACTGGGTAGACCGCCCCATCTTCTTGGTGAGTCCAGCACTCGGTTAAACCTAAAGTAAAAACTAAGACTTCAGTCTCAAGAAATAGCCTTTTTACGGCCGCCAAATGGCTTTTTCTCATAAGCCTCGCTTCTTGAAGAGTATAGTAACCATAAGGTTCGATAGAAGGTCTAAAAGGATCGTAATAACGATCGTTTTGGAGCCAAAACTCTTCAACGGGCTGAAATCTGTCAAATGACCTTAAAAACAGTTGTCTAAGCTGTCTTGTAGTATAAATATTACCATATCTAGCAGAATACATGTTGTAGCCAAAAGATTGATCAGCTATTTTAGCTAAAAGCACATGTTCAGTAAATGTGGGTTCGTAATTTAAAAAGTTAAATCCATTTTCCCGGAGAGTATTGCCAATATGCTGGGCAAAGCAACTACCCGCGCACATAATTTTAGTTGATTTATCTAAAGAGAATTTTTTATGGTAAATATCGCCTAATTGCGTGGGCATTCTTTGAGCGACGGCGGTCTTCCAAAAATGAGTGTCTGACGATAACAAACTATAAGGAGTTTCTGAACCTTTTTTAAGTGTTGAATTTTTATTATTTAGCAAATCATTAGTATCATTTATGTCTGATAAAATGTTAGAAAAGAAGGTGCTAATTTCAATATGCTTGTTAAATGAATAATAAGGAATGTTTAATTTAGCTTCATGATATTTATCAAGAAGATATTTAGTCTTTTGTTCAGATAAGTCAATATTATTAGTTAGTAAGTGAAAATTAGAGTCGTATAGATCTATAATATCACGTTGTTTTTTAGTCAAAGTAGTATGCCGAAGCTCTGCGGTAATTTCCAATCCCGTCCGAGCGTAAGCCTGTTTATATTCAATAGCCAAAGTCTGATATAAAGCTGATAGTTTAAGTCCAGTATCAACCTTTTTAGCTCCAATTAAGCTGGAGGAAAAAAATTCTTCCTTAATAAGTTCAGCGGCCTCTTCAAGTAATTGCCGCCTTTTGGCCTGGTCCT
Source organism: Deltaproteobacteria bacterium (assembly GCA_031257535.1). GTDB lineage: Bacteria > Desulfobacterota > Desulfarculia > Adiutricales > Adiutricaceae > JAIROO01. Next base: position 922 of record JAIROO010000321.1, on the reverse strand, counting down.
CGGTTAACCCAGATAGACTCAGGCGTTCTTCCGCTTGTTCTAAATTGTCGTAAGACGAGAGCGGCTCTTGGGCTTGAGCGACCATTATTTGGTCAATTAGTGGCAATGCCCCGTCATGGCTCTCTTGGGGGTTGACGTTTGAAAAGTAAGATGGCATGTCGTTAACTCGCTTGAAGGCGAAATGGCCAATGAAGACCAGCTAAGGAACTAAGCTACCATCGCCAAAATGTGTTGGCGACTTTTTCCAGCGCCCTGACTTTAGCGATTATTGGATCATAATTTTAATTGTCAGGGTCTATTTACTCGATAATCTCCTCAAGAACTTGGCGATTTTTTCCTACGCCATGACTCGAGCAAAGATGCTGCGTTGTTTATCCTAAGGCTTATAGACAGCCTCTGAGAGCTAATTGACAACCGAACAAACAAAGAGACGAACAAGCTTCAAATTTTCTTGTAAAATCAAGATGTTAGTTAAAAAAGGTCAAGTTCTCTTTGTATTATAATTTTAATTATCAGGGTCTATTTACCCAACTATCGCCTCAAGAACTAGGCGATTTTTTCCTACGTCATGACTTCAGCAAATATTATGCCACATTTTTAACAATGAACGCCTTAACCTGGAATTTTTTGTTAGGAATCAGTCTTTGTCATTTTGAACCTAGGCTTTTTTATTGAGGTTTTTACGAGGACGTCAAAAAGGAAAGATTAAACGTAGACCGTTTTGCCTTGGCCTCAGATAACTTGACCTTATTTTAACTAACATCTTGATTTTACAATAAAAGTTGAAGTTTATTCTTAACTTTGTTTGTTCGGTTGTCAACCAGCGTCCAGAGGCTTTCTTCAGGCCTTAGGATAAACAGCGCCGCCGACGACGCGGCCGGATTGGCTATCCGAGAAATGATGCGGGCGGACATCGCCACCA
>JAIROO010000250.1 GCA_031257535.1 Deltaproteobacteria bacterium | reverse complement strand
AGCCAGCCCAAGCTCTTTGAGGCGGCTTATGGCGAGGCCAAACGCTACCCGGCTAAAGATTTCGCGGCCCTAGCCAATCTTTTGGCGGCCGAGATTAATCTAGCGGCGGTCGTTATTTTAGGCGGCCCCAAGGAAATTCAAGCCGCCAAAGCCACGGCCAGTTTTTTGCGACCAGAGCTTTTAGTCCACAACCTAGCCGGCCAAACCAACCTCTACCAAGCTTTAGGGATCTTAAGCCACTGCCGGCTTTTAATCGCCAACGACTCAGGGCTCTCGCACTTGGCCGGGGCCTTAGACGTCCCCACGGCCACTTTATTTGGCCCCACCAATCCTTTAACCACCGGGCCTTTAAGCCGCCACAGTTTAGTCGTTAGGGAGCCAGTTCCTTGCGCTCCCTGCCGGAGCCGAGCTTGTCCAAAAAAAGAGCGGCTATGTTTTTTAGGTTTAACCCCGCCAAAAGTAGTCGCCAAAATATTAAATTTTTTACCAATCCCTAAGGCTTTAAAAGAGCCATTAGTGGTCTACCAAGAGCCTGGCCCCAAAAGCTGGCCCCTCTTAATTAACGCTCTCAAAGTCGACTCCACCGACCCTTACGCCTTAGAAAAATTCAAGGAGATTTTAACCTCGTCTAAAAACTCTCTATTTTTCTTAGGCCAAGATTTAAATTTTTTAGAGATCGGGCAAAAATTAGGGGCCCAGACGATTCTTATAGCTAACCCTAGCCAGCCCAAGCTCTTTGAGGCGGCTTATGAGCTAGGCCCGACCCTCGCCGCCCCGGACGCCGACTGGGGTCTAGCTTTTATCTTGGAGAGGCTAAAACCAAGAGGAAACCGTCAAAATCGCTGATTAGCGACCTTGGCTGGCGATTATAAAAAAGAATATCGGTCATGGGGACGCCATAAATCTGACGTTTTCCTCCAAGCCCAATTCTGGGGGAGTGGGGAAGTAAAATCTCGCTTTTTGGTTTTTCCCTAAACGGATTTTAGCTGAATGACAAAGGTTTAACAGTCTTGGGGCCGATTATATTTTTAATCTGGCTTTTTGTCAATATACTAGTCGAAATGTCGAAATCTGATCTAACGATAACGTAGGCTCCCACGCGAAAAAACCTTTAAAAGAAGGGATTCGTCGCCTTTTGTTCCGCGGATTCCGCGAGCTTAACCTTGTCGGCTTAAAGATCCTTCCTACCAGCTAGGAATTCCAAAAAGGCGTTTACTTCTCTAGCTTGGACCACGATAGCCCATGGCCAGGAAGACGTTAAGGTGGTTCTCTTAGGTAAATTTTTGGCGTCCGAGAACAGTCCCTCTTTGACGAAATGTAGGAACTTTAGATTGGGGAGACGCTATGGGTCGCGGTGGGGAAAGACATGAACCAAATAAACGCCTTAACTGGCTCAAAGTCAATTGTAAACTTTTTAAATCTCGTAGAGCGGATGTATTTGGACTTAAAAAAAATAGGGCCAAACAAACCCTAAAATCTATCAATATTTTGACGTTATCGAAAGCGATTTACCCAGAACTTGGTCGTTAAGAGAAAAAAAGGATCTCGTTGGCCTTAACGCCTCTGAGGGGATAATTGACCGCGTCCTTGGCGACGGGATTGGTTTAATTTTTTTTGACGCCAGGCCATAATTTTAGTATAACGCTAAAAAAAATTGCGTCTGGCCAATGAGCTAAAACTTAACCCCGTTATCTCAAAGACGAGGCTTAGGATCGGCCAAAAAGCGAAGGAGTCGAGTCATTGAAAACCCCGATAGTCACTTACCAAAACGTCGCGGACGTTATAAACGAGAACGCGAGAAAAGGCGGCAAACCATTGACGACCCGCCAGATTCGGGAGCTGCTCGGAGGGCATGGTAGTTTAACCGCGATTTCTACTTTAGCCAAAGAGATCGCCAATAAAAATAATCAGTCTTTCGACGTCGAGGCTACTACCGTCGAAGAGCCTAACGTCGTAGATACAAAGGCCGAAGACGCTAACGTCGTAAATATTCAGGCCCTAGAGACTAAAGCCCTAGAAACAAAGGACTTAGAGACCAAGGCCCTAGAAACCAAGGACCTAGAGACCAAGGCCCTAGAGACGAAAGACCTAGACTCCACCGTCGTCGACGCTAAATTACAGCGGTACGTTAACAATATTTTACAAGTCGTAAAAGATATTGTTCTAGACTACAGCCAAAATTTCGAGTCAAATTTAAACGCCAACGCCGCGGAACTCAAGGAGGCGACGGCGAAGCTTACGGATCTTACGGAGACCTACGAGCGCCAATCGACCGAACACGCGGCGACGTTAACCGCGCTTAAAGATCTTTCGGAGACCAACGAGCGCCAATCGACTGAACACGCGGCGACGTTAGAAAAACTCGCGGACTTAGAGGCCAAGTCTTTGTTACTGGAGACCACTTTAGAGGAGGCCAAAAGCGAGCTAGACTCCCTCCGTAAAAAAGGCCAAGGAGCCATTCACGAGGCTTTAAAGGCGGCCGCGTTCTTCAAAGGACAATACGAGGCCCTCGTTGGGAAAAGCCGTAACGTCAACGTCAAGGATAAAGGGCCAGGCGAGCCCCCTCATGGCTTAAAGCCAAAGCCCACAATTAGTCGGGCCAAGCCGATTTTGAAGGCCAACAAGCTCAACCTCCCAACCCCAAAATTATTACGTCAAGTAAAACCAGGGAAATAGACATACTTTATAACTAGTTTATTTCTAGCGTGTGGCCCCAAAGCGACAAAAATATCTATTTCTCAAATAACTTCATTTAGACCTATAAGAGGTCTTTTCGCGACGCTCATAGGTCTAACATTTGGCCTTAAACCCTAAAATGAGTCAACCAGCGCCTTGACTTTTCCCGCGCCCTAAATTTAGAAAGCGCTGGCCTTAAAATTAAGTCCAAGTTAGCCCCAATAGGTTTAATAATACCTTTTTACCGTAAAACAAATATTTTTTAAAAAAATTTTGTTTCATGACTCCTAGGAGTAACGTGGCGAGTCATGAGAGTTTTTCTGGCGCTTGTTTTTGGCTCTATTTGGATCTTTTCGCGATCTTAACGAATCTGACTTTTTTTTTACCGCGCCAAAAATCTAAATTAATAAAAAGTAGTCGCTATAGGACCCCGAGCCGCCTACCTTCCTTAATTGAGCGCTTCCCCACTAAAAAATAGCCTTGAAAAAAGTGTTTTAAGATTTTTATAATGAAGGGGCGAAGACTATTTTTAGGATTTTGGCCATGGACCGGTTTTTCCGGAACGCCCTTTTTTTGTGCTTAGGTCTGGCTTTAGGGGGGATTTACCTTAACTATCGAGCCAGTCAAACCCCTTGGGCTTTGTTCGCGACCGCGAGCCAGCTAGCGGCTAAAAACCCGCTAAAAGCTAAGGAGTATTACGCTAAAGCCGCCGCCGCTGGTCACCGGGCGGCTCCTTGGCTTATCGCCTCTTTAGCTTTAAACGAGCCAACCGGGCCGAATTACCAAGACGCGCTACCCTGGCTAAACCAAGCCGCCAATTTAGAGGAGCCCCGCGCTCTTTACCAATTAGGCGAGATGTTCGAAGAAGGCCTTTACGTCCCCAAGATGTTGGCTAAGGCGACCCATTATTATAAAAAAGCCGCGAGTCTAGGCCATCGCGAGGCCCAAAGTCGCTTGGCTTTTTTTTACGAAACTGGCCAAGGCCTTCAGCCTGATCCGAAAGAAGCCCTCTACTGGCGAACCCAAGCCGCGGCCAAGGGCGAGCCCGAGTCTCTTTTTCGTTTAGGCGAAGCTTACGCGGCGGGCTTAAATGGGCCGCCAGATATAGCTCAAGCCGCCCGTTTATGGCTAAAAGCGGCTCAATTTGGCGAACCTCGCGCTCAATATCATCTCTCTCGCCTCTACGAAACCGGCTCTGGCCTCCCGAAAAAACCTATTGAGGCTTTACGCTGGCTCACCCTGGCCGCGGAAAATGGCTTAGCCGAGGCTCAAGAGGCCTTGGCCCTTTGTTACGACGCGGGCCAAGGGGTGAGTCAAGACCGGGCCATAGCGGCCAAATGGTTCCAAAAAGCCGCGGACCAAGGTTTACCCAAAGCCCAGAATAATTTAGGCGTTTACTACTCGCAAGGCTTTGGCGGTCTACCAAAGGATCCCGAGCGAGCGGCCCAGTGGTATTTACGGGCCGCTTTAGCCGGCAACTTAGAGGCCCAGCTAAACGTTGGCTTAATCCGGGCCAAGGGCCAAGGTTTAAGCCAAGACTACAAGGAAGCGGCCGTCTGGATCAAAAAAGCCGCCGAAGGGGGGTTAGCCCAAGCCCAGTTTTTTATGGGGGCTTACCACGAGGCCGGGGGCTTAGGCGTGCCAAAGGATTACGAATTAGCCAAAAAGTGGTACGCTCTGGCCGCCGAGCAAGGCTTACCTGAGGCCCAAGAGCGGCTGTCGGCTTTAGGGAGCTTAAAGGATTTTGAAAAATTTCAAGCCGTCCAAAATCTAGAAAGGCTTTAAAAGGCCCTAGATAAAAGGCGCGACCCGATTTAAAAATCTGATGGCCTCGCGAAAACCCTTGTTTTAAAAATTTAAGCGCCTGGCTCTACTATATATAAGCTTAATTAAAATTTTAACCACACCATATATTGTGTATAAACGTTTCTCAAAAATTTAAAAGGAGGTTTTTCGAGCTACCTTTCCGTCGCGGAAACGGCCGCTTTCTGGCGAAAAAAAAAAGTCAAGCTTTTTGACGGAGTTTTCACAAACTGACTCTAGCGGCGTTTTCACGAACCGACTAGGTTCCCAGACATGATCTTAATAACTTATATCCAGTTTGTTTTTACCTTAATTATATTGTATCATAAATATAATAACCTCGTAAAGACCCCATTTTAATTTTTGAAGGCTTGTTAATATACAGCTTATAGTGACCGCAATAAATGTGTATTAGCGTATATAGTAGACCAGGCGCCTAAAATTTCAAAGCAGGGTTTTTACGAAGCCATCAAATAGAAGTCTTAGTTAAAACCAAGCCCAGCCCTTTAGTCGGGTGGCGTCCCCCTTTTACCGCGTTCAAGTCGGGCTACGCCGATTCCCATAACCTCTTGATTTTTTGAGTCGACCTTTTTCGCCTGTTGGGCGCGGTAACTCTATCCTACCAGTCTCTTCTCGGCCCCTTTGGATAATCGCCCGGTATTGGCGTCTCGCCCTTTCCTAGACGGCTGACGGGAGAACGCCACCACGCGTTTTTACCAGCCCGTTAAACTTAAGTTCCAAAGGGCTTTTTAGCTAACATATTGATTTTACTAGCTTTATCCCCGAAATCCGCACAATTTTTCTACCCATAAAAAAAATAAAAAAATATTTATAAAACCCTTGACATA
>JAIROO010000086.1 GCA_031257535.1 Deltaproteobacteria bacterium | reverse complement strand
ACATGCTCAGTCAATATAAAGGACAGGGCAAGGTTGAAAGGGTGTTTCGTTTTATGAAAAGCCATGATTTCAGGCTCTCAGAAATTATCTTAAAAAATGAAAACAGGATCCAAGGGCTTGGTTGTTTAATGGGTATATCAAGCTTAATATATGGTATTTTAGAAATAAAATTACGTCAAGGATTAGAAAAAAATAATGAAACATTGCTAAATGCGTCAAATAAACCTAGCCATAGACCAACTTTACTTCAAGCAATAAACCTATTTCAATCTGTTATTATGGTTTTTATCTATAAAAAAGATTTAAAAAGTTCAAAAATAACAATAAACTTCAGCAATGCAGATTTATATCAAATTAAAATTGTACTTAGGGCATTAGGACCGACGTATGAAGATTTTTACTTTAAAAATAATTGCAATTTATCGCCTAAAGATACTAAAAAACTGCATAAAATATTATCAAAATAAAATAAATAAGTGGATCGCTATGCTTTTAATACGATAATTATTAGATAAAGTTCAATTTTAAAAAATTTTACAAGTTTTTATCGATATAAATTTACGTTATCATTATCTAAATTATTAAATTAGCTTTAAATATATGTTTTCAGATGTATAAATGTAACGAAATGATTTTTCTTTATGGTCAGAAGCTAAGAGCTAACACGCCGGCATAACTGGCTACATGGGGGACAAAAATCATACAAGGCGAAAAATCTCTTCACCTGCGGAATATCTGTTAGATCCTGATAAAGCTGGCTTAAGTTATTGATTTTTAGCCTTTTTTTTATCCTTAACTCTTTTTTGGGTTAGGTCTCTTATCTCTTTGGCCTCTAGCCACTTTTAGCCTCCCCTCCTCAATTTTTAGACCAAATTTAGCCGCGACCATTTTATTGGCCAAATTTTTGGCTAGAGCCCTTATCGCTAACTCAAAAATCAAAGTCGGCCTAAGAGGCGAAAACCAAGGCTATAAGAGGCAAACGTCTAAAAAATCAATTATTAAAAGGACTTTTGGGACAAATATTAGTTTCGTCCTTACATTACGCCACTAATCATCACTGGTAATCGAAGAATAGTTATTGGACAAGGGCAAAAATTGCCCAAAAAAATGACTTGACAAATTAACAAGTTAGAAGTAAATTAGTTCCGTAATGTTTCATACGTTAAAGTTCGATTGGTCTCGATAGGTTAACGCTTTACTGGCCATAATGAGCGTAAGGCTTTTAGGAGCCCGTCTTTTTCGAAAAACGTCCCCTAAATTATTTTTGAAAAGAAAAAGGGCCTTTAAACTCAAAAAAGGCGATTTACGCGACCTTTATGGCATCGCCGCGAGGATTATTAAGGCTTATTTATTAAATCAAAATAAGCAAAAATAATCCAATAATTTCAGGGTCTTACGCGCTGGCCCTTAAAAGGGGTCCTTTTCGCCCGTCGCCAAAGCGGTCAATCTATCCACTTTTCTCGCCAGACGCGACTTTTCGGCCGCGTCGTTTTTTCCCGCCCCTTTTTAATCTTCGGCTCTCCCCTCATAAAGCCCTGATTCACGCCTTGTGGTCAGGGTTTTTACTTTTTTAAAAATAAAAGTTTTAAAAGCCCCTTTCAAAGCCTATTTGACGAGCTTTAGGTCTGGTTTGATTGGCGGACCTTTCGGGTCAGAGTCGGGTTGGGAGGACGATTTTTTGTTTTTTTTGCCGTTAGACTGGTCCTTCCCCTTCAGCTCAACCGAAACTTTAGGTGGGTCCACCAATTGAATCGCCCCGCCCGGTTTTCGGCCAGGGGCTTGTCTTGGCTGTCTTTTGGCGAGGCCCCTTTTTTTGACGGGAGCGAAAGAATTGAGGTTTTTGGAGAGTTCGGCCAAGGTTTTTTTGGAGGTCTGATCGGCAAAATCAATGATAGCTTGGTCAAAGTTTACAGGTATTAAGGCCGAATGTTTATTGTCGTCGTAAAAGGACTCCACCCCATCCAGATTTCTTCTGTTTAAGATGAAGCGGTGGAAGCTTAAAGGAAAGCCAAAAGCGCAAATTAACACGCTAAAGCGTCTAGGACTAAAGAGATTTATGTCTATAACTTTAGCGAAACGGCCATTAACTACTAAAGGCTCGACTTGTTGAAAAAAAATAACAATATCATTTATCTTAGTTTCATGTTTATATGGTATCATTAAACTTGTCTGAAGTAAGACATCTGATAAAGAAGCGTTAAAAATGAATGACACTGGTCCTAGCCTTATGATAATTGATGATTCCCCTGTTTTGTTGAGGGACGATTGTCTTTTTGTTGATTTATTTTCGTAAGTCGCTAGTTTTTTTGGAGACCGAAATAGCCTTAGGGTTCGCTAACCGGCTGACTTGCGGTGGGTTTTTCCTGTTCGCCGCTTTCCAAAAAGGTCCCCTGGTTGACTGGCTCGCCTTTCGGGTCGGCGTCCTCAGATTTTTTCCCGGCTTTAGGGCCTCCAGGTTTACGCGGACCAGGGGGAGGTAAAGGTCCTCTAGGTGGGAATCTTTTCCATAGAGCCGTTTTCGAGAAGGATTTCCAGCCCCAGATGAGCCACCTAATTATAGAGATAGCTAGCCACAAAGCCCAGGCCAGCATTATGTAATGGTAAATGGCGTTGGATAAGGTTAGACCCCAAGCCGTTGGCAAGGCCTCGCTAACGCGGTCTTGAAACCAGATCAGTAAATAGTCGCTAGACCCATTGCCCGTCACCCGCATGGCCGGGGCGTCCAGGAGCCCTCGCTTTAAACCTTGGTAAATAAAGTTTAAGGCGACCACGGTCCAGAGAACCAAACCTATCTGGCCTAAGTTAAATAAGCCCACGGATTTAGCCCCACCCCGGCTTCTTAAACCTAAGGCTAGTAACCAACCCGCGACTAGGGCCCCGGCTAATAAGCTTAACTGGGTTAAACCCAAGAAGAGGAGAAACCAAGAGACGATCCCTAAAGGGGTTAGCTTAAAGCGGGTTAAGATAAAAGAGAGAATCAACAGAGCCCCGGCCATGGACCAAAAAAGGACCGCTGGGCCTTGGGTGGGGCCGCCAGTTAAGAGGGTAAAGCGGTCGGTGGGCAGGTTGACTCTAAGGTTTACGTTAGCCGTGGGAAGGCTAAGATCAAAAGTGGGGGTCTCAAAAAATGGCTTTAAGGGCTCAGTGGATAGCCAAGAAAGTCTGACGTTTAAGGTCCCGGGATTTAAGGGGATGGTGACTAACGGGCCCTCCCCGGTCTGGGCTGAGCTAATGGGCTGGGCCAAGCGGTTAACGGTCAACTCCTGGATCTCGGCTCCAACAGGCAAGCGAAAGACGTGGCTGCCGCCGCGGCTGGACCTTAAAGTTAAATCGAGGATAAAGCCGCGGTTACGCTCGCCTAAGGTCACGTTTAAGTCGGCTTTGTCGACCACTAGATACTCGCCAGGGGCGGCTTCGGGTTTGGAGATGGTTAAGGTTAAGGTCTCCGAAGGCCAAGGTCGCCACATTGGG
>JAIROO010000079.1 GCA_031257535.1 Deltaproteobacteria bacterium | reverse complement strand
TCATGATAACGGTCTTGCCCACGCCGGCTCCGCCAAAGAGCCCCATTTTGCCGCCGCGGGGGAAAGGCACTAAAAGGTCGATAACTTTAACCCCGGTCTCTAAAACCCTAACCGAGGTGTCGAGCTGGGTAAACTCCGGCGAGGGCCGATGGATGGGGTAAGTCTTGTCGCTAGTCACCTCGCCTAGGCCATCCACGGGTTTGCCAACCACGTTTAAGACCCGGCCCAAAACGCTAGGCCCCACCGGAACGACGATGGGATGACCCGTGTCTTTGACGGTCAACCCCCTGGTCAAGCCGTCGGTAATGTCCATGGCGATGGTTCTGACCGTGTTGTCGCCTAAATGCTGGGCCACTTCCAGGACTAAGTTGTCTGGTTGGTCGTTAATGGCCGGGTTAGAAATGAGCAGCGCGTTTAAAATCCGCGGCAGCTGACCTTCCTTAAAAGCCACGTCCACAACCGGGCCAATGACCTGTATAACTTTGCCCTCGTTCATAAATTTATCCACCTTTTTAAAGGGATCTAATACGTCGTCGCCCAAAAAAACCAAGAAAAAATCATGGCTAAATAGGAGCCAGTCTTCGCGGGTTGGTCAAAATAGCTAGCCAGAAATAGCCGGGGCTAAAACGCCAGTAAAAAAAGTCAAAAATTAAAGCGATCCTTTAACCTTGTAAAGCCTCGGACCCGTTAACGATATCCAAAAGCTCGCTGGTGACCGCCGCCTGCCGGGCCTTATTGTAAGCCATGGTCAAGCTTTCGATGATGTCTTTGCAGCTCTTGCTAGCGTTGTCCATGGCCTGCATGCGAGCGGCGTTCTCGCTAGTCACGGAGTCCAGCAAAGCCCGGTAAATGAGGATGGTTAAGGAGCGGGGGATGAGACGCGATAATAAAACGTCGGCTTTCGGCTCGATCATAAAGTCCACGACCGTGGGATTGGGGCCTACGGCTTTGGTCTTGGCCGGTTCAGTTGGCCCTAGGGGTAAGAAGCGCTCGGCCTCGACTTTAAAGCGGGTGACCGAGACAAAGCTGGTATACACGACCCAGATCTCTTTATAGCGACCTTCCACGTACTCTTTTATGAGCTCGCGGGCGATTCTTTGGGCTAAGGGGTAATCCACGTCGCCCATGCGCCCAACGATCTCTTCTTTAATAGCCACTTTCCGACGGTGGTAGTAGTCCCGGCTTTTGCGACCCACTAAATATAGCTCGGGATCTAAATCCGCCTCCAGCTGGCTTAAGTAAAGCTTGTCCACGGTGGAGAAAACATTGGCGTTAAAACTGCCGCACAACCCCCGGTCCGAGGAGATAACCACGATCAAGGAGTTATCGGAGTTTTCCACGGCCTGTAATAAAGAACAGGCCTCCAATTCCGAACGCTCGGCGATCTCGTCGATCAAGCGCTCGTGCTCGTCGGCGTAGTACCGAAACCGCTCGGCCCGGTTTTGGGTGGACCGAAGTTTAGCCGCGGCCACCATGTTCATGGCTCGGGTCAGCTTCTGGGTCTGTTTAACCGCCGAAATATGGCGTTTAATATCCTTTAAGGAGGGCATAAAACCCCTTTGCCTAACGCGTTTTAGTAAAAAGCTAGCTGAAAAGTTCCTTATAGCCGATAGTTTAGCTGGATCTTCTAACTTAAAGGCTTATAGATAGTGGCGAACTCATCCAGAGCCGACCGGATCTTGGCCTCCAGATCGGGGGAGATGTCCTTGGTCTCGCGGAGTTCGGTAAAAATTTCTGGCCGCCGCGAGTCTATAAACTCAAACATCTTGGCTTCGTAATCTAAAACCGAGGCCACGGGGTAGGAATCCAGATAGCCCCGGGCGCCGGCGAAAAGGCTAACCACCTCTTTTTCGGCGGGCATGGGCTGAAACTGGGGTTGTTTTAAGAGCTCAACCATCCTTTGGCCGCGGTTGATCTGGTTTAAGGTGGCTTTGTCGAGATCCGAGCCAAACTGGGCGAAGGACTCTAACTCCCGAAACTGGGCTAGATCCAAGCGTAGGGTGCCGGCGACTTTTTTCATGGCCTTGGTTTGGGCCGCGCCCCCCACCCGGCTGACCGAGATGCCGACGTTAATGGCCGGCCGCACGCCAGAGAAGAAGAGGTTGGGCTCTAAAAAGACCTGCCCGTCGGTAATGGAGATGACGTTGGTGGGAATAAAGGCCGACACGTCGCCCGCCTGGGTCTCGATGACCGGCAGGGCCGTTAAAGAGCCCGCCCCCAATTCGTCGTTAAGTTTAGCCGCCCGCTCCAACAACCGCGAGTGGTTGTAAAAAATATCGCCTGGATAAGCTTCGCGACCTGGGGGGCGTCTTAAAAGCAGCGAGACCTCGCGATAGGCCACGGCTTGCTTAGAGAGATCGTCGTAAACGATGAGGGCGTGACGGCCGCGGTCGCGATAATACTCGCCCATGGAGGCCCCGGCGTAAGGCGCGATATACTGAAGGGGGGCGGGGTCAGAGGCGTTGGCGGCCACGACCACGGTGTAGTCTAAAGCCCCGTGCTTGTCGAGATTATCGACCACCTGAGCCACGGTCGACTTCTTCTGCCCAATGGCCACGTAGATACAAACCACGTCTTGGCCTTTTTGGTTAATGATGGCGTCCACGCAGATGGCCGTTTTGCCGATCTGCCGGTCGCCAATGATGAGCTCCCTTTGGCCCCGACCAATGGGGGTCATGGCGTCAATGGCTTTGACCCCGGTGTACATGGGCTCGTGGACGCCTTTTCGGCTAATAATACCCGGGGCCACCACCTCGATGCGGGCGAACTCCGTGGCCTCGATAGGCCCTTTGCCGTCTAAGGGGTGACCCACGGAATCGACCACTCGACCCAAAAGAGCGTCGCCGACCGGCACTTGGGCGATGCGGCCGGTTCTTTTAACGGGATCGCCTTCCCGAATATGGGAAGTTTCCCCCAGAACGGCCACTCCAACCTGTTCAGTCTCCAGGTTTAAGACCATGCCCAAAACGCCGCCCGGAAACTCCAAAAGCTCCATGGCCATGGCCTTTTCCACCCCGTAAACCTGGGCCACGCCGTCGCCTACCGAAATCACGGTCCCAGTTTCCGCCAGCTCAACCTTTTGGCCGAAGTCCTTAATTTGCGATTTTAATATTTCGCTGATTTCTTCCGCTCTGATGGGCATTTATCCCTACTCCTTAAAGTAATCCCAAACCAACTGAAAAGGCGTAACTGTTTTAGCCTTTATGGGGGTTTTAGGCGCCCAAAAGGCGACTTAAGCGGTCTAACTGGGACTTTAAGCCACCGTCTAACACTAAGTCGCCTAGTTTAGCCACGACCCCCCCAATAATGGCGGGATCTTCTTGGACCGTCAGCTCGACTTGACGACCAGTAAAAGTCCCGAGAGCGGCTTTGATAGCCAACAACTGGCGCTCGTCTAAGGGGGCGGCCACGGTCAGAACCCCTCTTAATAAACCTTTTTTCTCGTCTAAAAACTCGCGAAAGGAGTCAACTATGGCCCCTAAGAGACCTAAACGCCCTCGCTCGTGTAAAAGACGAAAAAAATCGGCCACGATCTTCGAAAAATTAGCTTTGGCCAAAACCGCCTCTAAAGCTCGACCCCGGGTCTCGCGGGAATAGGCCAAAGAGTAAAGAAATTGGCCGTCCGAGCCAGCGGCTTCTAAGCCCGCCCAAAACTCCGCGATCTCTTGGCCAAAGCTTTCGGCCTGTCCCGCGTCTTCGCCAATGGAAAAAAGAGCCTTAGCGTACCGCTTGGCTAAAAGATCCCGCATGGCTTAAAACTCCCTCTCTTTTCGGCCGTAACTAGCCATGGCCCTTTACGGCGCCCGCCTTAATCTACCGGCGAGACGAACCGCGACAAACAATAATTATAAGTTTCGAGCCGGTAACCGGACGACGCTTTCTATAAACTCATGACTTAAACGGGCCTGGTCGTCAGGGCCAATCTTTTCGGTTAAAAGGCCCTTTGCCATCTTAATAGCCAAAGCCCCGGTCTCGGCGGCTAAAGTCCTTTTGGCCACCAAAAGATCCTGAGCCATGGCCGCTTCGGTTTTTTGGACGATCAAGTCGGCCGTTTTTTGGGCTTCGGCGATAATCCGATCCCGTTCCCGAGCCCCGTCGCGCTCGTATTGGGCCAAGACGGCTTCTCGTTCCGCGGTCAGCTCCGACAGCTGTCGCCGCATGACCGCGTTTTTTTCCTCTAAATTTTTGGTCTGAGTCTCAAGGTACTCGAGATAGCGGGCGATACCCTCCCGCCGGTTCCGAAAAAAGGCCCCCACGGGTTTGCGGAGAAGAAAGAAAAGAATCCCAACGAAGACGACGAAGTTTAAAAACCGAAAAAGAAAGTCCCGCCACTGAGCTGGGGCGTAACCATGGCCCTCGGCGGCCAAAGCGGGGTTAAGGCCCAAAAAAGTTAAGCCGCCGAGCGTTAATAAGCTCGCGATTAATATCCCGCTAGATTTAGGGCCAGACGTCATCCTTAATTCTCCTCAAGAAAAACGCTAAAATTCCAAAAAAATAAGGCCCTTAAAAGAGCAAAAGCCAGGTTTTTTAGCGATTTTTTTAAGCCAACTTTATACAATAAAAACCCTAGACTTGTCGACCCAAAAGCCGCTCCGCTAAATCTTTAGCCAAAATATTGGCTTCGATGGCTAAGGCCTCGCGAGCCGTGGTCGATTCTTGGGCTAAACGCGTCCGGGCTTCTTCTAGGCGTTTGGCCGAGGTTTCTTGGGCGATGGCTAAAATCTCCCGTTCCCGGGTCTGGCCAGCCGTCTTTAGCTCTTTCATGGTCTCGACGCCCTCCGCCAAAGCCTCGGTCCGGCGCTTAGTCATCTCCTCGTCCCCGTCTTCCAGCTGCTTTTTAGCCACGTCGGCCAACTCGCGGTAACTATCGAAAAGAACTTGGCGCTCGTTTAGGATCCGCCTTAAGGGCTTATATAGGAATTGGTTTAAAACTAAAGTGAGGACGAGAATATTGAAAATCTGGACAAAGAGGGAAAAGTCTAGGGATACGCTGACCATAAAATAACCTCAAAAAGGTTAAGAATTATATCGATAATCTTAAGATCGCAAAAAATTAGACCAAAAGTGGCTAAGACTTAAAAGCCCCCGTCTTTGGGGTCGCCTTAAGGCGAACCTTAAGCCGGATTAACAATCTGAAATTATATCTTTTTTAATTATTAAAGGTCAAGACCGCGAGGATTCCCTGATGTTCTAAGGTGGGGATAGAGAAAGTTGACTAACTCGGAAACAATTTTTTTTTTGGGGCGTAAGCGCGGTTTTAGGCTCAATCTAAACGACGGCCGGCCCGCGGTTCTGAGAGGTTTTTTTGGCTTTTTTACTCAATTTAAAGGCTTAATCAAAGTTAATTAGCGTTTCGATAAACGTAATCAACCTCCTTCCATAAGAAGACTTTAGGCTTTGACCATTTCATTGCCTTTATAAATTTGAACGCGCTTTTTATTTAGTAAAAGTTAATAAATATCTTTAATCCAATTAGTAGATAAAATATAACATAAAGATTAATTTCGTGTATATTATTGTTTTCAACTGAGAGTTTAGATTAATCTACGGAAATATTATTTGCGTCTGAAGATGTTTATGTAGTATGTAATACTATGTATTCATTATCTTTTATCAATTAAAACCATTTTTTAAAAAACTTAGTCCTGTCGTCAAATGTTATAGAATCAAAAATTTCGGTAATATGTCGCGTTGAAAATTCATAATCAGTAATTTATTCAATATAATATTCGCAATAATAACAACGACGTAATGATTTTTTTCCTTATAATTAGATAACAAAATATCATTAAAAATTGATTATAAAATAAATAATTAGTAATTAACTTGAATAATATCAAAAAAAGTATATAACTCCGATTATTTAATATTATTAAATAATTCGGCGTTTATTATTATTGTAATATTTAAAGTTATAATTCACAGTATTATCTACATTGACTGTTCAATAGATAAATTAGATTCGGTATTTTCAGCAATATTAATGATTTTCTAAGCGTAAAGTTTAGTAAAGTCTTGTTTAATGAAATAATTTACTTGTTTATTAGTGATTTTTGAAGTCACCGAGTCAACAGCGGCTAAAAAATCACCGTAAAAAATGGTCTTAAAAGTATTTATCTCAATTTTACCATTAATAGTCTTCTTATTATCGGTTTTATTTTTAAGGTCGGGTAAAGATCTTACGTAATAAATATATAAATTGTCGCCGTTGAGGTAGGCGGCTAAAAAAGACGTTTTGTCCTCCCTAACGCGATTAACCCAAAAATACATACTGGCGGATGAAATGTCAAAATTGATTATTATAATATTTTTTCAGTCAAAAAATTATTATCTAATACTTTATAATATTTTATTTATCTTAAATAAGTAATTAATAGACAATGTCGCTTTTTTTATTTATCAATGGCTAACAATAAAATTTAGTAGTTTTTCTCTTTTCCCCGTCTTGTCCTTAAGCCAAAAAGTAAAATGAGGCCAAAATTCCCGCGCGTAAGCTTGCTATTTTCTAAAAAATGGGCTAATCTGGTCTCATAAAAAGGAAGCGCTACTATATTTTGGGAGTTTTAGGGGCAGAAAACAAGTCTTTCTTGGGTCAATTTTAGGACCATTCGTTAAAGGGCGATCTTTTCGTAGGTTCCTTTAAAGCTCTCTAAACGATCCAAATTAGCCCCTTTTCCGGTTTAATCTAAGCGACTTTAGAGCCAGCCTTGATTTTCGCGACTCAAATTGAGTCGGGCTAAAGGGCGGTCGACTTTTTTTCCGACTTTCTTTTTGTTAGAATCCCAAAAAGAAGGGGCCTTAGCGCGGTCTATAAGCCGAAAACGCCAAAAAATTTTGGCCGCTTTTAGGAAAAAAATTTATGGACGCCGCTTTAGCCGCCGTGGCCTTGGGCGCGAATCTGGCCAGCCCTTCGGAACGCTTAAAGGAAGCGGCCGAATTTTTGGCCAAAACGCCGGGTCTGGTCCCCGGCCAAGCCTCGCGAATCTTTATTACCGAGCCCGTGGGTGGCCCCAAAGGGCAAGACCCTTATCATAATCAGGTTCGTCTATATTGGTCGAGTTTAGAGCCTTTAACGCTTTTAAGGACCCTTTTAGCTATTGAGAACCAAATGGGCCGGACCCGCGAGATTCGCTGGGGACCGCGGATCATTGATTTAGACCTCCTTTTTTGCGGCCAGACGATTTTAGACGAGCCCGAGTTAACGCTCCCCCACCCCAGGCTAAGCGAACGGGCCTTTGTCTTAGAGCCTTTAGTCGAGATCGCCCCAGATTGGATCCACCCAATTAGCGGCCTGACCGTCGCCGAGCTGTGGAGGCGCCTGGCCAAATAACCCTAAAAAAAGGGCTAATAAAATTAGAGATAGCCTCACGTAAGACTATGTATAGCCAATCTTTAAGGCGTTTAGCCTATTTTTATGTCTTAAGTTTTTAAAGACCTGTTTTAAGATTTTTGGGCTAATAAAAAGGCTAAGATTTTATTATATTATAGTCTTTTACTTTTATCTAACTACATATTTTAGATAAGTTTCTTGTTTAATTAAGCCTTGTCTCCCAAAAATATCTCGCCATTAATATTGGATTAAGGGCTTATGTCTTTTTTGCGCATTTTATTAATAGCTTTTTTGTTCTACCTAATTATCCGGGTGACTCGGAGCTTAACGAACAAGGGTAAAGCCGCCCCGCCTTTGGAGAGCGCCAAGGAATTAGTGCGCGACGAGCTGACCGGGGTCTTTTTCGATAAAAGTAAAGCTTTTACCGTCAACTCCGGGGGCCAGACCCTTTATTTCAGCTCCCAGCAAAACCGGGACGTTTGGCTAGCTCAGAATCGAACCCTCCAGTAAATCCTCGCGACTAAAGTCGCGGGCTTTATCGCGGAAGGGCTAAGGCGGATTACTCGTAGTCCTCCCCTAACTTAAGTCGTTTTGGGTTTCCTCGCGAGGATTTTATGAAACCTATAAAGAGCCGTGGCTTTTTCGCTTTTGGCCCTTTACTTTTGGCTCTAAGCGTCGCTTTGGCCATAAGTAGCCCTCCCGCGGCTTTAGCTTTAAGTTTCGCCCCCGCCGAGCAAGCCCCTTTGGAGCCCAAAAGCTCGCCTAGCTCGACCGGACTTCTCGACCCCACGCCCCCAAGTCCGCCGCCTTACTGGATAACCAACCAAAAAGAGGGGGCTAACCTTTCTAGCCCCAAAAACGACCGACCTTACTGGCTGCCCCAAGAGGGACCCGAAAGCCCCCCGCCCCCTGGAGCCAAAGGTCCAACGGCTCTGACGCGGGCCCCGGCCACCGAGACCGCGGTTCTTTTCGCGCCCCCGACGCCTCCTTTGGCTCCGGCTCCCAAAAAAGCCCCCATCCCCCTTAAACCAAAAGTTAACCCTGAACAAAAACAAGGGTTTTTAATTAAGGAATTTTCTTTTTATAAATACACCGACGAGAAAAGTGGGGTCACGCATATGACCGACGCCCCGGTCGATCCCCGTTATCGGCTCTTTACGGTGAAAATTACCATATCGAGGGGGTCGGCCCCTTATCGACGCTTAAACATCGACAATTTAAAGCCCCTAATTTTAAAGGCGGCCCAAACCCACCGCGTCGATCCCGTTTTGATCGCTTCTATTATCAAAGCCGAGTCGGCCTTTGACCCCAAAGCCGTGTCCTGGGCTGGGGCGCGGGGCCTTATGCAGCTCATGCCGAAAACCGCCGCCCTAGTGGGCTGTAAAGACAGTTTTGACCCTGAGCAAAATATCATGGGCGGGACCAAATATATTAAAATGATGCTGGACCGATTTAAAGGCGACGTGACTTTAGCCGTGGCCGCCTATAACAGTGGCCCAGAACGAGTGGCCAAAAACATGGCTATTCCCGATATCTCGGAAACCCGTAATTACGTAAAAACGGTCATCCGCAACTTGGACGTTTTTCGGGCCTTGTTCGATCCCGAAGACATCCTGTCGACTCCTCCCCAGGCGGTCGCGATCTCGGCTCCTAAACCCGCCGTCTCGCGTTAGCCTTTCGGACCGAAACGATATTTCTTATGAAAAATAGGCTACGCGCTCTAGTAACCTGGTCGGGTCTACCCAATGTTATTACCTTGACGCGGCTGGTGGCTATCCCCATCATCGCCACGGTTTTAAGCGTCTGGGGTCAGACGGCTGGACCGGTATTAAACGCTTTTGTGGCCTTAGTATATCTAATCGCGGCTCTTTCCGATCTCTTAGATGGGCACTTAGCTAGAGCTTACGGGCATGAAAGCAACTTAGGCCGTTTCTTAGACCCTTTAGCCGATAAACTTTTAGTGGCCTCGGCCATGATTATGCTCATTCCCTTAGGCCGCGTCCCGGCTTGGGTGGCTTTTTTGGTGGTGGCGAGGGAAATCTCGGTGACGGCTTTAAGGGCCATAGCCATGGAAAAAAACCTGGTTATCGCCGCCTCCCCTCAAGGCAAACGCAAAACCTTAGCCCAGAACATCGCCATGTTTTGCCTTTTGTGGAACGGCGAGCTGATCTGGGCCGACACCGTGGCCGTGGGCGAGGTCATCCTGTACGTGGCTTTGTTCGTCACCTATTGGTCGGCCTATTTATACTTTCGGGACTTTTTTATGGCCGCTAAACTTCTACGCGGCGAGGCGAAAAGCGAGTCTTTAAGCGAGACGGTTTTAAACGCTAATACAGTTATAAGTACAGAACAAAATCAAGAAATAACAATTAACCCAACTCTAAATGATAATCGACAAGATGGACTTATAAATAACCCTAAAGACCCCCCTAACCCTAAGACCCTCGAAGGCTAGAGCTGATTTAAGGCCTTAAAAATAACCTTAACTGGCCCAACCTCCCCTTTAGGTCAAAGATATTGTCATTAAATTATAGTAAATTGGCAGGCTAAAAATAATTAATTAAAAGGCTTAAGGCTACGCCGCCGCTTTAGCTCATTTTGTTCTATAAAATTACGCCGGGAGCGCTTTCGGACCATCCCTATATTATCCGTAGCTATTTTATAGGCAAATAGGGTTTAAAAGTATCATCTTTAAATCGCTTAGTTGAGCGATAATTGGTTAGTATCCCCTAAAAAATGTTTATAATTCATTTTTTATCCGAAAAATTAGACATCCGACTGGCCGACGCTGGCGTCAGCCATTCAATCATGACTCCAATTAACTAGTTTGCCTCTCTTTACCTTAAGTATCATCGTTTTTTTAATCATGGTCCCCCAGCCCTTCTAGGGGCTTAAATCCAAAATTAGAATTGCCGTAAAGTCCGATAATTTCTTGACAACTACCTAAGGTCTAGTTAAAATATGTCTTCCACGCCGTTTTTGAAACAAACTTTTTAGTCGCTTTTTTTCGCGGTGAGTTAAGGCCTGGCCTATTGACTGGCCTTTTTTGTCCATTTAGCCTCAAAAGGCTCTTTTTAGCTTTTTAATCGATAGTCGCCGGGCTTTAAAGATTTTTTTAGTTTTTTTACGACTATCTGGTCTTTTACCATGAAATACAGTCTCAAGCTAGCTGACCAAACTATTGAAGTTCTTAATTATTTTAAAAACGATAATATATCTGTTTCTGACGATTGTCTTGAGCTGTTTGACATCGCTTCCAAGTTTTATTATCATTATCACATCAAAAACATGCCCCAATTTATTAGCTGCGCTCGTTACTTTGTTTTTTTTGACAGGCTAATAGTTCACCTTTCAGGAAAACTAGATAAACTATATCCTGGTTTTTCTAACAGTATAAATAAAGATGGCTTAGGCTATCTCGAAAAACTAGATATAATCAAGAATTTTATTACTGACAAATTAAACATCGCTATAGATATCTGTAAGAACCATTCATAACTTGTTTTTTAACGCGTTATTTGGTTTTTCCTGGCCTTTTTTGGCGAATCTTTTGGGCGGCGACGTTTGGCTCCGCTTTTTTTTAGGTTTTCTCATGCCCTCAGTTGGAACGTTTTATGGGCTAGGAGTCGGTCCTGGCGACCCAGATCTGATCACCATAAAAGCGGTCAAGATCTTAAACCAGGTCGACGTGGTCTTTACCGCCGCCTCCTCGGGCAATGAATATTCTTTTGCTAGCCAAATCGGCTTAAAATATTTAAAATCCGGGGTCGAGCCACGCAATTTACCCTTTCCCATGACCGAAGACGAGACGGTTTTACGGCTGGCCTGGCGCGACAACGCGACTGAGGTGGCCGACGTTCTGCGTTCTGGCCGCTCGGCCGCCTTTTTGACTTTAGGCGACTGCCTGACTTATAGCACCTACGCCTATCTTTTGCCGTTATTGACCGAGATTATCCCCGAGGCCCCCATTGTCAGCGTTCCAGGGGTCACTTCCTACCAAATAGCCGCGGCTCGCTTAAACCGACCCCTAGTTATGGCCAAGGAATCTTTAGCCATTCTCTCCGGCGGCGGGGACGAGACCCGGTTCGAAAAAGCTTTAGACCATAGCGACAACGTGGTCATTATGAAAATGGGGCGCGGCCGCGACCGCATCGTCGAGACCTTGAAGAAGAAAAACCTGGCCGTCAAAACGGCCCTGGTTTCTCAACTGGGTCTGGCCGAGGAAAAGATCGTCGACGGTCTAGATCGCGACCTTAGCGATCCACCGACCTATTTTTCCCTGCTTTTGGTCACCAAAAGAAGTTACTAACGGTCCAAAAATACCTTCTATATGACCGATTTGGTGATGAAATAGAGTTTTTATAGATTTTAAAGCTCGCCAAATTTTTTAGAGCTTAAACTCGCGATCTTTTTTTTAGTTTTTTTACTTTTTAGTCCTTATTCTACGGATCTTGCCAGATGAGATACAGTTTAAACTTATCCGAACAAACGCTTGAAGTTCTTAATTATTTCAAAAACGATAATACGACTATATCAGATGATTCTGTTGAATTGTTTGATATTGCTACCAAATTCTATTATCAATATCACATCAAAAACATTCGACAATTTATTACTAACCCTCATTTTTTCGTTTATTTTGATCGGTTGATTGTTCATACTTCAACCAGGTTAGAAAAACTTTATCCTGGATTTCTGAGTACCCTTAATCAAGGCGACTTAGGTTACCTTGAAAAATTAGAGATAATCAAAAACTTTCTCAAAGATAAATTATCTATCTCGATTGATATCCTACAAAAATAACTAATAATTCTCTAGTCGCGACTAGTTGAGGTTAAACCATTTAGGCTTAAATGTTCTAAAGGGTCTTTTCACGGTTTTTCGCGCCTTTTTTTCGTTTTGCTCACCCCACCTTCGTTTTAATCGCCAAAAAATCCCCAGAGCCTATTAATGACCTTAATCTGGTCCTCGCCGTAACCAAAAACGAAGACCAGACCAAGGTTGACCCGAAAGAAACGCCATAAAATTAGGGGCCAAGGACAGGGGCCTTTAGTTAACGGCCGCCAAATTTAAATTAGCTCGTTTTTGACTCAAAGTTTCCCCAATCAAAGTAGCCGCGACCAGAGGATCGGGCGTAAACTGGATGGAACCGCCATATTTAGCGGCTAAGCCCTCATTCAAGTACTCTTGAATAAAGGGCGCCCCTTGGATAGGCAAGGTCACGCCTAAAAAGACCTTTAGCCCTGAGGCCACAAAATAAAAACATGTCGAAACAATTTGTTCCGTAGTCCAGCCCGGGGCGGCCACCACCGCCGGCAGACTCGATAACCCCCCCACCAAACCGGTTTTGGCCATCTCGGCCAACGCTATGAGGATCCGCGCGTTGTCCACGCACGACCCAAAATGGAGAACCGGCGGTAAACCAGTCGCCTCGCAAAAAGCCGCGAGCTTGGGGCCAGCCTTACTCGCGGCCTCTTTAACCAATAAGCCATCGCGGCCGCAAGCGAGAGCCGAGCAGCCAGTGGTTAAGACTAAGACATCGTCGGCGATGAGGGCTCGGGCCAGATCAACGTGGGGATCTAAACCACTGGCCCCGGGTTTAACCCGGACGTTGTTACAGCCCAAAATGGCGGCCAAACCCTTTATCCGGCCTTTCTGAACGGCCTCGGCCAGGGCTCCGCCCGGGCCTTGGCCGTTAGCTTTTAAGGCTACGCCCAAAGACTCTAAGGTGTGGCCCACCTCCATCTGGTTAACTTGAGGTGGGACGCTGACCTCGCCGCGGTTTTTAAAGTTGTCGGCGGCCATTTTTAAGATCTCCGTGACCCTTTGGGTCACTTCCGCGTCCTTTATGGCGAGGTTTTGGACTTTGTCGCCCGATAGAATCCGGGCTTTGTCTAAGGTGGTCACTAGCTTGGTGTGGTAGCAGTCGCACAACCTGCCTAAGGCTTCCATGGCGCACTGGGCGTCGACGATTAGAACCTCCACGGCTCCGGTCACGACCGCTAGCTCTTGCTGGAGGTAATCGCCAGCCCCGCCCCCGCCGTGCCGACCTTGGAGCTCCTCGCCCGTGGCGCATAAACCCGTGATCGCGAAACCCTCGGCCCCGGCTTTTTTGGCGTAATCAAGGAGCGAAGGAGTAGTGGAGACCTCTAAAAGCTTCTCGGCCAAGTGAGGATACTGCCCGTGAACGACCACGTTAACCTTAGTTAAGGACAAGGCCCCTAAGTTTAAGTTCGCTAACTGGGGCCTGGGCTGACCAAAGAGAACGTCTTGTAAGTCGGCCACGATCATGGACGAGCACCAGCCGTCGGATAGGGCGCAGCGGAGTCCTTGAAACATAATGTTGTCGTAATCCTGGTCAACCCCCATATGAGTCCGGTGCATGATCTCCACGGGCTCGCGGTTGACGCCACGGGGTTTTACGCCTAGCTTAGTCCAAGAATCGTAAGTGTCCTTAGGGGCCAGCTTTAAATAACTTAGCTCCCCGTGTTGCCGACCCCACTCGTCTAAACAAGCGGTGGCCACGAGTTTGGCTAACTCGCCGACGGCCAATGAGTCAGCTTCGTTAAGGCCAAGTTTCGTGGCCATGGATCTTAGTTTTGCCTCGTCTTTAATGGCGAACTCCGCGGTCTGGCCTTCGGCCATGTCTTTAAAGATCTCCACTAGATCTAAGCCGTGGTCGGAATGGGCCGCCGCCCCGGCCGAGATCATGCGGGTTAGATTGCGAGTGACTATGGTCTCGGGGGTAGCCCCGCACAACCCAAGTCGAGCGTCTGGCTCCGAGCCGTCCTTAATGGCCTTCGACAAGGGCAACCGGCAGGGACCTTGGGAGCAGACTTTGCAGCAAATGCCTTCGGTCCCGATGTTACAGGGCTTCATTTTATTGGCTCGGTCAAAAATCGTCTCGCGACCTTGAGCTCGGGCCAGCTCGATACCGGCTAAAGTGGCTGGATCTCCGCTCTCTTTGGGCGCGGCTTTTTTAGGCGCGGGTTTTGGGGCTTCAACCGTCGCGGGCTCAGGCGGGGAAGCTTCGGCGGCTGGGGCGGCTTCGGCTTTAGAAGCCTCAACTTTGGCGGCCTCGGTTTTAGGCTCCTCAACCGTGGAGGCCTTAGGGGCCACGACTTTTGTCTCTTCGACTTGGGGGGGCGAAGGCGGGGAAGCCACGGCCTCGATTGGCGCCTCGAGCTTGACGTCCGCGTCTAACGGAGCTTGGCCGGTCAGCTCCTCGCCTAAGGACCGCTTTAAAGCCTCCGTTAAGGCCAGGGCTTGATTGTTGGCCGCGTCTAACGCGGCGGTCAAAATTTGGAAGATTGTTTTTAAATCTTTCGCCATTATAAAACTCCAAAAAAAAACGAACCCACGTTTTAACTTCGCCGTAAAAAAGGCGCTTTACGGCCTTAAAGGAAAAAGTCAAGCGAAAAAAAGCCGCCCCGAGAATCGAAGCGGCCTTCTTGACCTAAAAAACGAGCTAAAAAAAGCCGCCTCGACAATCGAAGCGGCCTTCTTGACCTAAAAATGAGCCCAAAAAAAGCCGCCTCGACAATCGAAGCGGCCTTCTTGACCTAATATGAGCCCAAAAAAGCCGCCTCGACAATCGAAGCGGCCTTCTTGACCAATATTTTAAGCGTCACAAATTTAGAAAAATTTAAGGATTTTAAAAGGGCCTAAAATTTAAAGCCAACTTCTCTATAGCCATAAGAAGCTAAAGACCAGCTAAGGCTTTAAGCTAATTTTTTTCCTTAAAACGACGCTTTTCGTTTTTTTATAAAATCTTTCGCAGAAAACCGGTAGACTTTAGTCTAGCGGATGAATGCGTTTGTTTAAAACATAAACGTAAGTCAAAAAAATGAATACCTCGACTTTCGTCGGTTATGTCCACCTCATCACTTTTACCATGATGAGGTTTGGGACTTCCTCTCGACAAAGTTGGAAAAGCTTATTACGGTAAGCGCAGTTCCCACCACTTGAGTTCTTTAACTTGTCGCGACAATCGCCAGGATCTGAGGCGGCGACCCTCTGGGTGTCATGACCTTTCCAACGTAGGTTTGTTTCCAAACCTTAGTCTTGTGACCTAACCAACCTCCTTTCGGAAGCCGGTACCCTTCAGGGTAGCGGTAGTTCACTTGGCTATCAAGATTACTTAAGCGAGATGACTTAAGTGAGTTTACTTAAGCGAGATTACTTAAGCGAGATTACTTAAGCAAGAATACTAAAACGAATTTACTTAAACCAATTTTTTAGGCCAAAATTATAGACGCTATTTAGACTATTTTTTTAAGTCTCTACGTCGCGACCCTTATGGATTTTTAACCCTGACTTAAGACAAGAAGAGTTTTTTTGGAGTTGATTGAATATATCGTTAAACCAAAAAAAACAAAAAGCCTCCCGTAAAATTTGCGCCAAATTCAAAAAAAACTAAGGATTGACCTCAAAATAGCCAACCCGCCCTTTGGCGTAAGCCAAGTAACTTAGACAACCCGCGATTATAAAAGATTTAAGCCA
This sequence comes from Deltaproteobacteria bacterium, assembly GCA_031257535.1. Classification (GTDB taxonomy): domain Bacteria; phylum Desulfobacterota; class Desulfarculia; order Adiutricales; family Adiutricaceae; genus JAIROO01. Next base: position 771 of record JAIROO010000079.1, on the reverse strand, counting down.
AAAAATCCAAAAAATCGCCAATCGCCCAAATGTCAGTTTAACCGCTTAGCCCTATTCGTCAAGGGAAATTTTACCCTGTAACTTTAAGCCTCGCCAATTGGTCAGTTCAGGCGGGCTAAAAAGGACGACTAAAGACGAAAATTGACTGTCTTCTTAAGACTTTATTAAAAATACATTGTTACGGGCAGGCATTTTTCGCGAGCAGTTCATTTTCGACTGACTGGCCAGACCTTAAACTTTTGGTGATGTATTATCCGTATTGACAATGCCTTAATTTGTTCCCTTAGTACTTAATGGCTCATAATAAGTCCAAGGGCGAGAAGTAAGCCCCGCGGCCATAGCTGGAGTAGTTGGTATGTAATACTTCTTTCCAGATTGTTTATCGAACCGCCAGCTAAGAGTTGAACGCGGCTTGATAAAGTTGTAAGCCGCCACGTTTAACTAAAAACTTAGCGTCTAAAAACACAGGTGATTTAGGAAAAGTTAAACTTTTACGTGTTAAATATGAGTCACAAAGTCACTAATTAGCATTTTTATTTCAATAAAGGACGTATTTAAAGTTTTACCAGAGGACTTAGCAAGACTTAAATTAACTTTGTCAGGATCTCCAAAGACAGTTGTCGTCTTTATTTCGACAACATTTTTTTACTCGTTTTTTGAGAACAGTCGCGTATAACAAATCATTGTCGAGAACTGACAAAGGCTTCCTGGGACGACCCCGCTTTCCTGTAGGTGGGAACGCCACTTCAGTCTGGAATGCCTCGCTCAAGG
>JAIROO010000078.1 GCA_031257535.1 Deltaproteobacteria bacterium | reverse complement strand
TTTTTTTACCATGGCCAAAGTTATGCTCGAAATGAAAACCGCGTTTTTTAAGTGAATTAAATCCATTTTCTATACGCCAGCGGTTTCTAGCGCATAAAATTAATTCTTCAATATTATCCTGGATTCCCAAGAATTATAACATGGAAGAAAATAGAAGCCAGTGTCCCATTTAGTCCTTATTCAATATGATGGCGTGATGGTCTCAGCACCCAAAAAAACCACCATAAAAAATTCTGGCAAATTGTAGTAAGGTGTCCGACGCTATTGGCGGCAGCGCGCAAATTGAACTAGCTTGTCGCCAAGAAGAACAAAACGCCAAAAAAACCGTCCCTAGCGCGTCCATTCCTAGTAAAACATTGAGCTATTGCGATCAAGTGGCTTTCGCTATTGGAGGAAGTTATCAAATTCTATTGGCTTGCGTTCAGGAAGAAAATAAAGCAAGACGCCAATTATTAGATGACTAAGAAATACCTATGATTATTTCATTAAACAAGAAAATTTTTATAATTATCTCTTTAATTTTAATCGCGTCGTTAGCTATTTTTATCTTCAATTCCGGTCCTAAAGTTTTAACTACCTCTGACGGTATTCGTTATGAAGGTCATGTAAAAAGAGGTCTACCAAATGGCCAAGGCTTAGGTATTTGGCCTAATGGCGACCGTTATTCGCCAAGATTACCCCTTGACCACGCAGTCTAAAAAAGTTAGGATCTTCACATGAGACAACTTCAGGAACCCAACAACGCAAATTTGATATTCGATAACGTGATAAATCCTAAACAAGAGGTTTTATGTTACGAAGCTTTATGGTCTAATATTAATGGAATTAGTCTTTCAAATATGGAAAAATTGCTTGATCGTAAACGTTTGCCTTCTGAACTTCTTCAGTATATCCCAAAAGATATAGTAAATAGTGTTATAAATTTTCTTGATAACTTACAAACATATCAATTTAATGTTCTTTTTAGAGGTACGGTTGAGTATCCATGTTCTCTTATGGATATTGAAATTCCATTGCTCTATTTTAAAGGAGATTTATCTCTTATAGAATCGCGTTGTGTTTCAGTTGTCGGCGCGAGAAAAGCCAGCCAACGTGGTCTTGACGCGGCCGCGAGAATCTCTAAAACCCTGACAGCTGAGGGTTTTACAGTCGTTTCTGGCCTCGCCTCTGGTATAGATACCGCCGCGCATATCGCGGCTATTGACGCGGGTGGTTACACAATCGGCGTTATTGGAACGCCAATTACTCATTTTTATCCAAAAGAAAACATTAACTTACAACAAAAGATTGCTAAAGATTATTTACTATTATCGCATGTGCCTTTTTTTAAATATTCTAAGCAAAATAACAATTTAAATCGTTTTTTCTTCCCGGAACGCAACAAAATTATGGCGGCCTTAAGCAAAGCCACTATAATAGCCGAAGCTTCTGACACAAGTGGCTCGCATCACCAGGCAAAAGAATGCTTAAGGTTAGGGAGACAACTTATTATACTTAAACATGTTTATGATAATAAAGCTCTAAAATGGCCCGAAAATTACGTTTCAAATGGGGCTTTAGTCGCACAAACACCTAATGAAATTATTAAAATTTTACATAACGGTAAATAATGATGAAATGGATTCAATTAGATTTAATAAATAGTAATTCAAGACATTATATCGACGTTGATATTCACAATATCTATTATTTAAGACATTATATTTCTCGTGGAGGCTATCAGGCATCAGAAACTAATGATTTAATATCTAATTTTAAAAAAAATCCAAATTCTTCTAGTGCCGTAATTCAATATAAAAAAGGAGCAATAGATAAATTTTCATTAGAGTTAAGTTCTATCTTTAAACATGATTTCAACTATCCCGCTTGTATGTCTTGGATACCAACTAGCTGCGCGAAAACCGACCCTAATTATGACAATAGACTTGAACAAGTTGTCAATAATGTATGTAAAAATATTAAAATAAGTCCTATTGAGGCTTTTATAACTATCGAATCAAAACAATCTTTCCATTCGAATGCTGAACGAAAAGAATCTTCTATTAAGAATTCTATTATATGGAATCAAAATATTTCGTTGTCTAATTATGATATCATATTTATTATTGATGATGTACTAATAACTGGTTTAAGTTTCAAAACCATTCACGATTTGATTAAGGAAAGATACCCAAACATCTTTGTTTACGGTTTAATTTGGGCAATAACAATACGTTAAATTAATTTAGACAGGTCACCTTGTATGCCTGTTAAGCCAATCAAATTTAATTCTTGGCAAACACATCAAACAACCGGCACCATCGTAACAAAGGAAGAAAAACTAAAAACACGCTGAACAGATTGCCAATCAACTATGCGACCATTCTCTTTGGAGAACTCATTCAAGACTAATCACTCGCGATCTTGTCGAAACACAATGTCGACTAAAGATTACTCATCAAGAAGATATTAAAGACTTAAATTCTGCGGTTAGAATTTTTTGAAAATTAATCTGTTTGATTTTCGAACGGACTAATTTACAAAAGTTTTTCTTTCTAATATTTATTCTCTATATCGTTTTGATCCTCCACGATTAGAACATAACAACGCCAAACCGGTCACCAACTAACGAGGTTTATATGGAAACTCTGGAAAGCGTTTTAAAAGTGGCGGCATTGGAGCGGTAAATTAACCCGCGACTAAAGTCGCAGGCTTTATTGTAATGCGCGGGGCTGGCTACCTGCCGTCCTTCCAACATAAGGCGTATTTACACTGCCCTAGGTGGCACGATAGTCCCACCCATCCGGGCACAAGGTTGAGGCCAGCGTTAACGTCGGCATGCGCCCGGAGACCACACATTGGACACACGGAACGATGTTGCGCCCTTTTTCCCTTAGCGCCGCATTTCGAGCAAGTCTGGCTGGTATAAGCCGGATTCACAAAGACGACTTCAATGCCAGCGGCTCTGGCCGTATACAGGATAAAACCCTGAAGCTCTCGAAAGGCCCAGCGGTGAAGACGGGTCCGCGCGCGCTTGCCCGCCTTGATTCTCTCGCGGATGTGGGTGAGATCTTAAAGGACGATTTTGTTGGCCCCAACCCTTTGGGCTTATTGGACTATTGCTTTCGACGTTTCGTGGTTGGTAAAGGATACCCGCCGTCTCTCTTTACCAGAGACTTTTTTTGAGCTTCCGCTTGGCGCTCTTGCCGCCGTTGGATTGGAGCCGGCGGCGGAGGGCAAGGTGACGATTGGTTTGTCTCTGAGTTTGGCGCCGCTAATGACCTTGCCCGCGATGGTGGCCGCGAGGTTGTTTTCTCCTACGTCTACTCCCATTGTGGACCCGGATTGAATGAGGTGGGAATCGTGGGATTCGATTACAAGATTCAGATACCATTTGTCCCCGCGGAGAACGAGTTCGGCTTCTTATCCGAAATTTCGGATAAGAAGCCTAGGCTTAGATTATGACCAAAAGCTGCTTGGAGGAGAGTCTGGACTTTTCTCATTGTCGCGTTAACCACAACCTTAAATAGGACTATCATGGACATAAGCGAGAAACCAGTTAGACCAGCCTCAAAAACTTCTGCTGGCGCGTCGCCATAATGGTATTTTCCACATTTAGGACATTTATAGGCCAAAACAGTTGTTAAAATTGTTCTGATTAGGACAGGAGCTAAGTCTGCGCTCTCGTGGTTTTTGTCTTTTTCTGGGGTCCTTTCTAGCCCCTCCCCGCAGTTTGGGCAGAATAGCTCGTCACCCTCACGCCCGTAAATGACTCTTTCCGCGTTCATATGAAACTGAGTTTTGGTTTTTCCAGAATAGAGGCATCACAAAGTCTCTTGCGAGCAAAATACCTAATAAAAACGTGACGTTATCCTGCTTTAACTCTACCGATGGTCTGATTGGCCCTGATCAATGGACAAAGCTATCGTGTCCATTTTTTTAGCGAAAAATGATGGTTTTAAGCGTCATAATGGTCGCCGCAGTGAATCAGCGTCCATCAGGCTGTATACTATTTAAAGTTATTCACCTCCGACTGACTTAAAAGCGATCAGTCTGACTCTTAGGCTGGGACCGTAGCCGTCTGCGCCATTTCTGCGCCATTTTGGCTCGGCGTTCGTCTATGGCCTTCTCTTTCCCACCTCTAAGCCATAAAATAAATACTATTTTGGATTTTTTTAAGATCTACTAAACCGAAAGGAGCGAGAATCCCCGACGATCCCCGACGATCCCTCAGTTTCATTAGGCGGGGTGGGCGACAAGACCATGGACAGTTACCGTGAAGAAAATATTTTTTGAAAAAATTTTCTTTCATGACTCCGGGGCGACGCGGCGAGTCATGAGAGTTTTTGGTCCTGATACAGCCGATCTCCGTCCTGACTCCGCGGTTTAACAATCA
>JAIROO010000053.1 GCA_031257535.1 Deltaproteobacteria bacterium | reverse complement strand
ACGAAGAACATGTTCATGCTGCCGACTTCCTCAATAAAGCGGTGCTCCACGCAGTCTAGCCACAATAGCTGGGTAAAACCCTTGCGGGCGGCCTTTTCGGTGGCTAAAAGGCTGCTGGCGTAGCTGGCTCCAGCTTTGACCCCGCCTAAACCGCCCGGGGCCGAGCGGGTGTAGTAATTCTCCACGTAGATCTTGATGGGGGCGAACCCTTCCTTGTAGTAAGGACCCACTGGCCCGGTGATGATGAGGAAAAGGTACTCCTGGGATGGCCGGACCCCTAAGTGGGGCTCGGTGGCGAGGACGAAGGGTCGGACGTATAAAGCCGCTCCCGGATGGCAGGGCGTCCAGTGGCCGTCGATTTTTAAAAGCTCCTTTAAGGCGGTTAAGAGAAACTCCTCGTCTAAAAGGGGAATGGACATGCGGGCGGCCGAGACGTTTAAGCGCTTAAAATTGTCTCGCGGCCGAAAAAGGGCCAGGCGCCCGTCGGGGTGGCGATAACACTTTAAACCCTCAAAAATAGTTTGACTGTAATGGAGAACCATGGCCGCGGGCGAGAGGGTCAAGGGGGCGAAGGGCACGACGCGGGGGGCTCGCCACTCGCCCGCGAAGTAGTCCATCAGGAACATGTGGTCCGAGTAGATGTCCCCAAACCTTAAATTAGCCTCGTCCGTGGGTTTCGGCTTTAAGTGAGCCGAAAGCTCCCGTCGTATCAGAATTTCCATTTTTCCACCAAAAAGAGCGGCCAAAAAAATCAAATGGGCCAAAAAGGCCTTTTAGCGATTTTTAAGCCCAAAAAAAACGAGCGGAAAGTTAAGGGCGTTTTATCTTGGCCATTTAAACGCCAGGTTGACTTAACTAAAGCGGGCCGCTAGCTTCCGCGCCACGAAGGGCGTGACCAGATCGGAAATATCGGCCCCAAGGGCGGCGGCTTCCTTCACCGTCGAGGAGCGGATAAAGAACCACTGGTAATCGGCCATTAGGAAGACCGACTGGATTTGTTGGTTGAGATGACGGTTGATCATGTTCAACTGAAACTCGTAGTCAAAATCCGAAGAACCCCTTAAACCTCGGACAATGGCCTTGGCTCCCTTGAGTTTGGCGTAATCGACGATGAGCCCATCGAAACTGTCGATGGCGACTTTTTCGCCAAAATTTTCGCCAATTAAGCTTTCGCGCAGCATCTCCAGCCTTTCCTCAATGGAGAAAAGGGTCATTTTTTTGGGATTATTGGCCACTACGATCACTAAGTGGTCGAAAAGGTCTAAAATCCGGCGGATCAGCCCTAAGTGGCCTAAGGTGGGGGGATCAAACGTTCCCGGATAGATGGCGAGTTCCGACATGATTGGTCTTATTTAAATCATTTAGGCCAAAAAAGTAAGGCCTTTTTGGGATTATTTTAGGGACAACGTTTTGAGCCCATAACTTAAAAGCCAAAAAAATCTAACCGTCTTGGTTCTCGCTGGTCGAGGTCGCGTCAGCTCCAGTCTCGCTGGCTTTGGTCTCGCTATTTGGAGTCGCGCTGGAGTCAATTTTTAGGGACTCGTCGACAAGGGCCTGGTCGGGGCTGGCTTGGTCGGGGCTAGTCTGGTCGGGGCTAGTCTGGTCGGCTTGGAGCGGGTCGGCCTTTAGCTCAAGCTCTTTTTGGCTTAACGACTCTTCGCCTAACGCGGCCTCGTCGTCGTTAGGCTCAGGCTCAACCGCTTTGTCTATAGACTCCGCGTTGGCCTCGCCACCGTAATAGAGATTCGACTCGTCATAGAAATCTTTGGGATCGCTAGACTCGACTATTTTGACGTTCGCGCGGAGGTATTCAAAGATTTTTTGGGTTTCGAGCTTATATTTGATATCAAGGTATTTATCTTCGTCCTCGGCGTAGGACTTCTCGACAGCCTCCAGGGGTTTGCCTGTGACAAAGGCGATGTCTTGGAGCGCCTGCTTGAGGTCCTCGTCGGTTAAATGGATATTATGGAAGAATTTGATTTTTTCCATAATAATGGACTCGAGCAATTGGAGCTCGGCTTCATTCATAGATCGTTGCGCGAACTTTTGGGAGATAAGTTCGTTAATTTCGACCCCAGGATGTCTTTCGTTAAAATTATCGACGTAAGCCTGATAAAAATGGGAGGCGTTTTTGGTTAACAGGGATTGGGGGGTCTCGATTTTAGTCAAGCTCAAGAGTTTACTCATAATCCGGACGTTGACGTCGGCTAAAGAATTCTCCTCGTATCGGTTGGCCAGATTTTGACGGACATACTCACGGAGGGAGTCGAGGTTAGTTACCCCTGGAAAGCTAAGCGTTTGAGCGAACTCGTCGGAAATTTCTGGCGGAACCTTGATGGAGTGTTTTTTTATACTGACCTTATACACGATTTTTTTGCCGGCGATAGCTTCAAGGGGGTAGTTGGCCGGGACTCTGACGTCGATCTCTTTGACGTCGCCGTGTTTAAGACCTATTACCCCCAAAGAAATCTCCGACAGGAACCCTTCTTCGACGCCCGCGACGAAGGGCGAGACCTTGAGTTCTTCCTCTTTGAGTTTAAGGAGTTTCTTTTTATGGTAGAGTTCAACCGTAATTTCAACCGTATCCCCTATGGCAATGGGTTGATTTTGGTCAACTTCCTGCAAAGTGGCTACTTTTTTACGCAGATCCTCTAGATAATAGTCTATTGCCTCGTCGGTGATCTCGAAGAGCTGTTTTTTGACCTCTATTGTCGACAAATCAGGGAGATCAAAGGTCGGGAAAACGTCAAAGGTGATCGTACAGAGGATGGGCTGCCCATCGACGATGGTAATGGACTCAATTAGAGGGAGGGCCAGAGGGGAGACCCCATTTTTCTCCATGATATCGTAGATCATTGGGGTAATGACGTTATCAATGACATGTTTCTTGATATTGGTCAGGTAACTCTTAAAAAGGACAGACCGGGGGATTTTTCCAGGCCGAAAACCCTTAATCTTCACGGTGTTAGCGAAAGAGCCGATGGCGTCTTCGATATATTGGTTCGTCTCTAGAAGGGGTATTTCCAGTTGGATTAAGCGTTTAGTGTTTGAGATTTCTTCTATTGTGGTCACTTAAGACTCCTGTGGTCGCTTAAGGCTCCTGTGGTCACTAAAGACTCCAAAGGGAAAAAACAAAAAAGCGCGAAAAAGGGGCGCCATAGTGAAATGAAACCCCTTAAGCAATAGACCTTATCCTTAAAGGCAATCACAAAATACCAAAAAGAAATCCCCAGCTTATAAATAATTAGACAATTATTAAGCTATATAAAAGGCAAAGTATAAGCCTTATGGGCGTAATTTCAGTTCCCCGGCTGATGGCCATCATGGGCTGTTTTTTAAGGACGCGCTTATCCCTAAGATATTTAGCCACCAAGGTGGTTTAAACCATATAGCCGTGGGGTTTAGATAGCCTCGATCAATCCGCGTATTGTCTTCTATATTTTTAAAATTGTCAAATTTTTTACCCGCCTTTCGCCTTTAAGGATAGCGATAAAAAAAGGCCTTGATTTCTAAAAACAAGGCCTATACGACTTTTAAGGCCATTCTTTCATGGAAGAAGAGCCTTCTGAGCCCTTTAGGCCCCCTCAAAGCCAGGCGGAACGGCAGGCGACCAACCTATAGTAGGTCGAATTCAAAAAAAAGATCAAAGTCCTAAGGCCCTATTAAGCTAGGGGGCCTTAGGGGGTCTTTTTCCTAGGCTAAAAGCCTGGAGTCGGGACCACGTCGTCAACTAAGGCCTAAATCCTTTAAGGACGAGGACGACTCATAAGAAAATAATAAATTTATTGAAAATTTATAAAAGACCAAATTAATTTAGCTCTTGCTCAAAAAAGTCGCCCATTAATCCAGGGATAATAGATCAAGATTGGATAAAGACAAGATAGAAGAATTTTTTAAGTCATAAATGGATGTAGTGGGTATTATATGAAGCTAAATTAACTTAAAAATAACTTTAGCAAAATAAAATACGCCTCCACATCTATTTTGATGTTTTTTTTGGCCGTCTTGGCTGGTGATTCTAGACTTATTAGGGTTGAGATAGGACTTTAAGCGTAAATTTAAATGTGAAAGATTCACTTATGGTTATAAATAATTATATGATTAAATATAATTAAGCTAATGACGCGAAGGTAGAGGATTAAAGTAAGGCCTAACTCGCTAATCAGAGCGCTTTAATCGTCCGAATTAACGAGATCTAGCTCTTAACCAAAGGAAAAAATAAATTATAGCTAATTTAATGAAGTTATATAAAAATAACGAAGTCATTGGCTTTTTCCACAATGCCACTGCTATTTCGCAAGCCAAGCTCTTTACGTAAGGCATAATTAGGGATATAATCGCGGACTCTGTTTAAGTAACCGATTAATTGAGTTAAATAAG
>JAIROO010000037.1 GCA_031257535.1 Deltaproteobacteria bacterium | reverse complement strand
AAAGGACAAGGAGCGCTTACTAGACTTAAGGGAGCCGACCAGGTTTATTTTTTCCCACTCGGCCTTAAGGGAGGGTTGGGACAACCCGAACGTTTTCGTGATTTGTTTGTTAAAGAAAGGGTCCAGCTTAATTTCGCGTCGGCAAGAGGTGGGTCGAGGCTTAAGGCTCGCGGTTGACCAAAACGGCGACCGTCAAGACGATCCAGCCCTAGTCCAAGACGTTAACGTTTTAACCATCGTGGCCAGCGAAAGTTACTTGGATTTCGCCTTAGGCCTTGAAAAAGAGTTGGGCGTTTTGAAAGAGCTTAAGTCTCAACCCCTTACGGCCAACGATTTTGAGGGGTTACGTTTGACGACCGCCTTAGGCCCCAAAGTCTTAACTTTAGAAGAAGGTCAGCGTCTTTTTCAGATCTTAAGCCGGCTAGGCGCGTTTGATGGCTTGGGTCGCTTAGACTTGGAGTTTTTGACCAATTTAAGAAACGAGCCAGCTAAGATTCCGGCGGATCTGGCCGAGTTTGGCCCGGGCTTGTGGTCGGCCTTAGCTATTTTTTCGCCTGAGCTGAAGTCTTTTGGCCCCTTCGGTCAGGACGACCGGAAACGCGATTTAGACGACTTAATCGCCTTAAGCCAAAAGAAGCGATTTTTGGATTTTTGGGCCCAGACGACGAACAAAACGGCTTGGCGAGTGGAACTTGACTCCGACGAGCTGGTGGCCAAAATATCTTTGGCCTTAAAAGAAGAGTTAAGGCCGCGGCCTTTGACTTACTTTATCCAGAAGGGGGCGGTCAATTTAGGCTGGCCCGTAAAGTCTCAAACCCAGATCTTAGAAGAACTCGAAACTTCGGTTAAAGAGACGCTTAGCGACGCGCCCGTGGCCAGCGCGACGCCGGGCTTAACTTACGATCTTATAGGGGAACTGGCGAGCCGGGTCTTTCTTACCAGAAAGACCGTAGCCCGACTTTTAAGCGCCTTAGAGCCTGAGGTTTTCGCGGGGTTCGCCAATAATCCCGAGGCTTTCTTAGCCGACGCTGGCCGGATAATTAACGAGCGCAAAGGCTCGGTTATGGCGTTGGGCCTAAAAATCGATCCAAAGGGCGGCTTAAGCGAGGTCAGCCTTTTCGCCCTTTGGGATAAGTTACCAAAGTATTGGCCTTTAGCTAAAAAAATTAAAACCCGAAAAGACCCAAGCCGACCTGACTTAGGCTCCCAAAGCGAGGCCGACCCTCTCGCTAAAGAAAGTTTAAGCGAGACCCTAACCCCGCCAGAGCGCCCTTTTGTGGTCGGCCAACAATTGCCAGGATCGCTCCGTTTAGCGACGCCAGTAGGGAAATTCGCCGTCACTTGGGTCTTAGCCCAAAACGAGGCCAAGGCGCGCTACGTTTATTTCGTGGCCGAGACTAAAGGGGAACTAATGAGCCTAAAATTCTCGCCTTTAAACGGCCCCGCGTCTGACTTGGCCGAGCGGTTTTTCGCGACTTTAGCCGACGCTTGTGTATCAGACCAAAGCCAATTTAAGAAAACCATCAGCTTTGGGGAGCTTTTAGACTTGGTGGGCCTTAATTCCGCGACCCAGACTCTGTGGCCAGAAGAGGGCGACGAAGAGGGGGTTTAAAAGGGAAAGTTAGTTTGTTTATGAAACTGAACTTTTGGTGAGTTATTATCTTTATTGACAATACCTCAATTTGTCTCTTAGTATATAATAGCTTAAAATGAGTCCAAGGGCGAGAAGTAAGCCCCGCAGACCATATTTTATATGTCTTATTTTTATCCAACTTTGTATAAGAAGATTATTATCCACGAATATATGACTGATATGACGATAAATTACCATTTTTAAGAGATAAAAGCCTACGTGGACATATAATCCATGGTTGTTCTCCTTCGTTTGTTTGAAGTAAACATATTCCGCATTGAATAATATCATTGCTAGGAATACGTTTACTCAACGTAGGATTACTTCGAACAGAAATAACTGATTGATAACGGTAACCGCCGCTGTCGCATTCAGATTGTATAAATCATATATTTTGCTCTTCCAAGTATCTCCTAATTTGGTTGCCCATAGCTTGGGCGAGTGGCGGTGGCACTGAATTAGCTACTTGCCGATGTTGGTCAAGATTTTTAACGGTTCCTGTCCTTGATCTTATCGGTCCATATAGCAGATAATCGTCATCATAGCCGTGTAGCCTCATATACTCGCGAGGCGTTAGGTATCGATTTTCTGTTGGATGATAGAATATTTCTCCGCACCGTAAAGCGTTAGATGGCTTTTGGCGACTTAGACGGAGGTATTTTGTCGTGTCTTTGGGGAGCAAATTACAGCGAATATCCTGGCTAACATGGGTTTGCGCGGCCAGATATGACCCTTCAGGCACATATGAAATACGTTCCCTATCTCGGTCAGGGGTAACGTCAACGTGGCTGTCTTCACGTAGCTGAAAAGCGGTACCTTTAATTTTCTCGCTAGGAGCACCTAACCCCGCGATAGCTTCACCAACCGTAACGTATGGCAAAGAACCAAAGAGATCTGTCGCTGGAGCGTGGGTTATATCTGGGAAAGAAAAATTATTGTAGCCGTACGTCGCGACAACAAACAACCTTTCGCGACGCTGTGGAACGCCAAAATCAGCGGCGCAGCAAACTTGCCATTTGGACATGTATCCAATTCTTTCCAATTCGGATATAAATTGCTTAAATACACCTCCTTTTTCTCCTTTGGGACTTTTAGCTGACAATAAACCCTTAACTTGTTCTAAAAGAATTGCCTTCGGTTTAAAATATTCAGCAAATCTGATTATTTCAAACAATAAATGTCCCCGGGCATCGTCAAGTCCATTTTGCTTTCCAGCCAGAGAAAAAGGTTGGCAGGGGGGACCGCCAAAAAGCAAATCCAGTTCTCTTTCGCCAACATTAAGCGTTGAGGAGAGCGACCTAAAGTCGACTTCGCGAATGTCTGTTTCAATGACTTTCGTCTTGGTACGCTCTCGCTTGACAGCGGAACGTAGAGTTTCGCAGCAATGCTTGTCGATTTCAATTTCGGCGAGAACGTTAAAGCCAGATTTTTTAACGCCAATGTCCATTCCGCCCGCCCCGGAAAACAAACTTAGCGCTTTTAAGTCACTCATGCGTTTTAACCCACGTTTTTTGCCGGCCCGGCAATATTTCCATATTATCGTTCGTATCACAGTTTAATAGGATACAATCCGCCGAAGAACATTATTAGTCTCTGTTTTAGTTCGATTTAATCATGTAAAGAATGTTTTTACTTAATTATATATAATTAACGACTAACAGAGTTAAAAAATATTTAAAGGTTAATGTTGTGTTATATGCGTCAAAAAGGTTATTTTTTTACAGACTATTTATTATAAAAACATTAATTATTTCTCGTAAATTTAAAATAGCTGATAATTTTGAAATTGTAAATTCATGTATCGTATATTTTAGTTTTTTATTTCTTAAATATAGTGCCGATGAAAGTTAATAGATTCTGAAAGTTCAATTAGAGTCCGATCTTCGCGATAACGAGCGATCACTAAGAAATGGACGAGCGACTTTTTTGATCGCTATAGCTAAGAGATTGCCCCCGGGCGACAGATTCTAGAGGTTAACCGTTTTTTCGGGTTTCACCTTTTTTTGGGGGGATCAGATGGGCTTTGAAGTTAGGTCCCCTCATAATAAAGGCCGCCTTAAGAGAGTTGAATTTTCTTAAGGCGGCCGGAAGATGTGACGTGGCTTTAACTGGCTAGCGGAACGGTTAAAATCTTTAAGCTCTTATTGCAGTAGAGGATCCACGATTAGGGGTTCGCTCTCGGGGAGGTTGGCCACGGCTCCAGGCTGGGCCACGTGGATCTCGACCCGCCGGTTTTTGGCCCGGCCCGCGTAGGTGACGTTATCGGCGATGGGGGCAGACTCGCCTTGGGTGGTCACGCTCAGACGGTTCGGATCCACCCCTTGGCGGATCAGTTCTCGCCTTATGGCCTCCGCCCGGCGTAAACCTAAGTCCAGGTTATACTCGTCCGTCCCCGAGGAGTCGGTATGACCCACGAGGTTGACGTTGATGTCGGGGCTATTCACTAGAACTTGGGCGGTTTGGCGGATATAGGGCAAAAATTGGTTTTTAATGACCGCCCGATCTAGATCGAAGAAGGTGGCGTAAGCCGCGATCCAGCAGCCTGATTCGTCGACTTGGGCTCCCAAAGGCGTGCCAGGGCAAAGGTCGAGGTTATCGGCGACCCCATCTTGGTCCTCGTCGCCAACCGCGGCGTTCCGGCAAGAGCGACTGTCTAAAAGTCGAATCAGGTCGGTCTGGGAGGTCATGACCGCCCAGTCTTTGGGGGTTCGGCCTTTAAAGTCTTTGGCTTGGCAACTAGCCCCATTGTTTAAAAGCTGTTGGGCTAAAGAGTGACGGCCAGCCCAAGCCGCCCAGTGGAGGGCCGTGGCCCCGTACTCGTCTACCCCGCCAACTCTGGCCCCAGCCCGCAAAAGCAAACGTAAGGCCTCGGGATTATCGAGGTAAACGGCCCAGGTTAAGATGGGCCAACCCGCGGTGTTAAAGGGTCGATTAAAAATTTCGAGGGGTGGACGGTAGGCAAAGATATCTTGGGGCGCAAGGCCAAGGCGAGCTAAGGTGGCGTTGGGATCGGCTCCTTGGTCCCTTAAGGCCGCCATAGTCGGAATATCCTTCGTGGCCAGAGCGAAAAAGAGGCCCTGGTCGGCCGATAGCTGGGAGCCGTTCGCGGCCGCGGCCAGGGGGCCTAAGGCTAGGGTGAAGCCATAAAACCCAAAAGCGAGAGCTAAAGCGGCGAAAATTTTTCTCATAAGTTACCCTCAAAAAAACTTTTTCGAAACCAATAGGCTTATCTCTCGCCTTTTTCGGTTTGTCTTTTGGGCTAGAGACTAAGGGCCGAAAGGCTAATTGGCCGAGGGACCAAAGCCTTAGCTTCGTTTAAAAAGAGCGATTTGAGGTTATCTATAGCTCTTTTTAGTGAGTTTTTGATTTAATAGCGATCCATATTTCAATTGGATGGCGCGTTATATTAGCCAAGAGATCACTAAAGGCAATATTTTTGTCAGTATTACAGGTACTCCACCAAAATCACGGGCTCGCGTTTTAAGACTCCGACCGAGCTTAAGTGGCTTTCGTCCCGGGAGCAGGGCAGGGCCAGCTCAAAGGCCACCGAGTCGCGACGGTCGACAATGGCTCGGGCCGCGAGATCGGTAATATCGAAAAGGATCCAGCCAGCTGACGCGCTCGGTTGAGTTCTGACGGTCGACAAGCTCTGGTAGTCGTCGCCCACCGTCAAGCGACCTCTTAAAGTGGCGGCCTGGGCTAAGAAGGGGGCGTTGGAAAAGGCGTGGACCGCCAAGACCGCCCGGCGAACCCGGATCCGGTCGCTATAGCGCGTAAAGTCAAAAACCAGGTCTAAAGTGGCCGCGTGACCATCTGGCCCGCCATACTCGCAAGATTGGGCGGCGGTAGTTAAGTTCGCGCAACCTAAGACTAAGGTGGCGAGTCCCCTTTGGCGATGGGAGTTTAAGGGCGACTCGATCCAAGCCGAGACGTCTTTAGCCGGGGAGTACTGCCGGCAAGAAGGCTGGGCCACTGGGCGGTACAGGCCGCCAAGGGGGCCGAGGCTGTCGCGATACTGGCCCTCGCAAACGGGAAAAACCGGTTGTTTATAAATTGGCGGGGCTCCGCAAGCGGTTATAAAAACGAGACAAGCGGCGGCCGCCAGGATCGGGAATAAATATGCTTTCATGAGATAATGTCGGTCGCTTATCAGACTTTTTTAAAAAACTCGTAGCCTAAAAAACGACCAAAGACCTCCTTTCAAAAAAGTCCGTTCACCGCCAAAAAAAGGGCGGAATCCGCCGCGAAATGGTTTATTTTTAGTTAAAAAAATCTTTTAACCGTAAAAATAAGCTGACTAAAATGGTCTATAGCCTAAATATTTAGCTGAACAGACCAGTTTTAAGTGGACAAAGGCTTTAGACTATAAGCTATTGGCCAGGAGCCCGATAAGAGTCCCTGGGCTCGACGTAAGGCGAATCTAAACGTCTCTCCGGGCCTGGGTTAACGGGCAGAAACAAAACTACCTTGTCGCCAATGTGAATGGCGTCCTCGGCGTAAGTGACTCGGGCCACATAGCTGACCGACTCCAGATCGCGGTTGGGTAAATCCCGGGTCTTCATTTTTCGAACGTCCATGGGTGGCGGTGGGGCCAGGCCTTCAACGCGACTGACGACGGTGATTTTGCCCCGAAAAGACATGAGGTGCCCTAAGCTGCGGCCAAAACTAGGGCTTTGGCGGTCGGGCTCTTGGATGACTTCTTCAATGGCGTAAATGGGAAAAGAGGTAAAATAAGGATCCGAATCGTTATGGGTGTCGGAGTCCATTATTTTCATGAGATCCTCGTTAAAGCGGATAATGACGTTGTCCCCAGTCGACAGTAAGCTCCGGCCCATTTTAACGGCCGAAAAGCCGTCGTCGCGGATGGTGGGCCCGCGGTCTTGACTGGCTAAAATCTCGCCCACGACTCGGACCTCAAAAAGCTCGTCTTTCAAGTCATTGACCGTAATGTCTATTGTTTTCTCCTCGTCGTTGGGATCCTGAGCGGTCACGACGCGTGGGACTAGTTTTTTTATCCGGATTCTGGAGGTATTGGAGCGATTTTTTAGATCCGTCAAAAAGGAGAAATATTTGGGGAAAGACATTTTTAAATAGTCAGGCTTAGGATATAAGTTGACCGAAGGGGTCTCGGGAGCGGGGGGCACGGACAAGGGTTGGTTTAAAGCCAAGGAACTCTCGGGAAAAATATAAAGCACGTCTCCCGGGGTTAAACGCCGAGGATTGGCCACCATATTTTGGTTAGCTCGCCACAGCTTCGAGCCAAGATTGGCTTTGCCGTAGAATTTTTTGGCGATTTTGGAGAGGGTGTCGCCTTTTTGGACCACGTAAGTTTTGGTCGCGCCGTCTTGGGACAACCCTAGCTCAGCCCCGCCAAAGACGAGGCTGAACGCCAAAAGAGCTATTATAATAGGTCTGGTCATCGCGTCACTCTCGCGCCCAAAAAAAACCAAAAAATGTTGACAAATCTTTTTGGTTCCAAAGGGCGGCCCTATGATTGTATTTTTTAATGGCAAAAAGTCTATATTGTCGCGGTCAAAAGTCCGCCTGGAAAAAATATCAAAAAAACCGATAAAACAACGAAACATTTATCAAAAAGAACATTAGATCAATAACCAAATCAGTGGCTATTTTAAGGCACAGTATATCGGCCAACGCGCCTTAGAAGTATTTTGGTTTTTTTAAAAGCCGCTCATCACAAGTCCATATTTAAAAGAAGAATTGTTTTAAATATGGAAACTATGATACTATTCAAAAAGCCCATCTGTCAACCGTTTTATCGCGGGCCGGAATTTTTTACTTTAAGGCTAACTATTGGAAATTACCTAGTTTTTCCTTTTTAGCCCTAAAAAGCCCTTTTAGCCAGGAAAAAAATGTTATTTTTCCTTAGGGGGATTAATGGCCCTTCCAAGTTTAGCTCGACCAACAGAACGCGATTTTTGTGGCTAAGTTGGCTCTTTTCGGGTATATTTGGCTTGAGGCCCGCTGGTTGACCAGCTTAATTGTAATGTAAACTATTATCGCGATTGTTCGCAAGTCGCGGGTGGCCACGCTTTTGGCTCCTTTTATGGGGGCGTTAATTTTCGTTTTTTTTTTATTTTTTTTGTTAACCAGTCGATTGGCCTAAAAAAGTTTTTGGTTTTTTTAGGCTCAGAAAGGCTTTATGCCATTTAATCGGACCATCGCCATTGTTGGAGCTGGGGCTTGGGGCACGGCCTTAGCTATCCACGCCGCTCGTTTAGGTTTAACCGCCCGTTTATGGGCCCGGCGCCCAGAATTGGCCGCGGCCTTAAAACCTGGCTTAGAAAACTCGGCTTTCTTACCTGGTTTTCCCTTGCCGCCTGGGGTGACGGCCACTAGCGACCCCCAAGAAGCCGTGGCCGGGGTTAACTTAATTTTATGGGTCATCCCGAGCCACGGTTTTCGGGAAGTGGTTCGCCGCTTTAGGCCTTATTTTGGCCCAGATTGTATAATGATTAGCGCGGCTAAGGGCGTGGAAGACGA
>JAIROO010000031.1 GCA_031257535.1 Deltaproteobacteria bacterium | reverse complement strand
CAGTCAAAGACTTTCGGCCGGACTATTGAGATCTTGGGTAAACGCTCGCCTTCGGACGCGGCCACGGCCGCGTAGTCGTCTAAAGCCGCTTCGGCCGCGACCTGCTCTAAGGCGTTTTTGGCTTCTAACCTTAAAGCCCCGTCTTCCAGTTGAGCGCGGTATTCGTCTCGGACTCGGCCTAAGATTTTTAAAATTCTTAAGCTACCTTTAACCGGATCTTCCAAAGCGGCCCGGGCCTCTTCTAAAGTGATCTTATCAATGTCTTCGTTGGCCATTTTTTCCTTTCTTTTTTTAAAAAAGTTTAAAAATAACTAAAAGGCTAAAAAAAAGAGATAGGGAGTCATATTTTTTGGTTGCGAAAGTCAATACAATCACAAATAATTGATTGATATTTCAATTATTTTTATCAAATATAGTTAGATCAACAAAACTATTTATTTATATATTAATTCTATATGTATAACTTTATCCTATATACTTCATAATTCATGTTTTATACTTCATGTTTCATGTTAATGTTTTATACTTAAAAATTACTAAAATATTTACGTTTAAATAATAAATAATCTCATGCCTATCCAAAAGACTTTCATGAAAATCATTAGTTAATCGATTGTTTTTTACGACTTTTTAAATGACCTAAAAACCTAATCAACCCCGCCTATGGGGTCAACAATTAATAAACGGCGACGTTTTTCGGCTCATTTTTGGGGGAATATATTTCTTCTTTATTCAATCTTGATTCTTCATTCTTCGCGGCGGTCAGTCTTTGGACCTTAGTCAAAAGGCGCCAAAAGGACGCTAAAAGGGGCCAGCCAAATGGTTTCTTCGCTAGTATAACCCTAGAGTCTTTTTGAAGGCAAATTCTATAAGCGCTGACTTTATTCGTTCTTAAATTAACGGATAATTTTATCTTTTTTAGCCGGAAATTCCGACCAAAAACTTTCCCCTATTTGACGACGACGCTTAAATCCTGTCCCTAGCCTTAACGCCTGGCCAACCAAAAGGCGGGATAACAAAAAACCAAAAAAACGGGGTCACAATCCGCTAAAACCCTGAAATTACGCGTTATCGTCCGTAAGGCTCAATATTAAAGGAGCGTCTCCGCGGCCATACTTTTCCCTTAGGGAGGATTTTTTTAAATCCCC
The DNA here is from genome assembly GCA_031257535.1 of Deltaproteobacteria bacterium. GTDB lineage: Bacteria > Desulfobacterota > Desulfarculia > Adiutricales > Adiutricaceae > JAIROO01. Next base: position 15,095 of record JAIROO010000031.1, on the reverse strand, counting down.
TATCATTTTATTCTCCGCGATTGCCAAGCCCGGACGGTTTTAGGGCCAAAAGCGCGATCCCAACGACTTCCTCAAAAGAAAGACATCCATAAAAAACTAAATAAGGATACTTACGACCATTTTAGGCCGCGCTTCATTTCTCCCTTTCAAAATAATCACATTTTATACAAATCTATAGCCTTGAAACTCTTGATATTAACGCCTATAATCCAAGAGTTTATCCGGCCAAGGCCCCAAGCCTTAAGGGCCTTATTAAAAACCTTTACATTTAATTCGCTAAAGATATAATGCTTTTTATGAAAAAAACTAAGAACAACGCTCCGACGGCCCCGTCAGTTGGAGCCGTTAATAGCGAGGCCAAAGTGGAAGTCCCCTTATCTTTGGCCGCCCAAATTTTGGAATATGGCAAAATTATTGCCCTTTCCGTTATTTTAGCTCTTTTAATTCGCTCTTTTGTTATCCAAGCCTTTCATATACCATCCGGCTCCATGATTCCGACCTTCTTGGTTGGCGACCGCGTTTTAGTCAATAAGTTCTCTTATGGGATCCGTAACCCCTTTACTAACAAAATTTGGATTAAGGTTGGCTCGCCCCAAAGAGGCGACGTCGTTGTTTTTAAGTATCCAGACAAACCGGATACTGACTTTGTTAAACGCGTGATTGGTTTACCCGGGGAAAAAGTGGAGATCGTGGCCAGTCAGGTTTACGTTAACGACTTGCCCATCCCCGACCCCCACGCCTATTTTATTCAAACCGAGTTACCCAATCTCTACCGCAATTTCGGGCCCATAGTCGTGCCCCAAGACAGTTACTTTATGATGGGCGACAACCGCGACCAGTCCAACGACTCTAGGGCCTGGGGTAGCGTGGACTTCTCCTTAATGCGGGGTAAAGCCTGGCGGATTTACTGGTCCTGGATCCCGGAAGAAGGCGTCCCCTTCCTCCAACGCTTACGTTATCAACGCCTAGGCCAAAAGGTTGAGTAAAGTAAATGATTATTCAAAAGATTGGGCTCTTTTTTTGGCCTCCTTATTTTGGGGACCTTTTCTTATCCGCCTTATTTGTAAACCCCTGATTGATTTTAGGGGCTTTTTTTTGGCCTAAAATCGTTAAAAGTTACGCTCTTTAACCAAAGGCGCTCCCCATGTACACTGAAAATCTTTTATGGCCGAAAGATCTCATTGACTTAAAAGGCCTTTCCGCCTCCCATATTATCGCCATTTTGGACGCGGCCGAGAGTTTTAAAGAGATCTCGGAGCGACGCATTAAAAAAGTCCCCACCTTACGCGGTAAATTAGTCGTCCTCTTTTTCCACGAGAACTCCACCCGGACCCGCTTAAGCTTTGAGATCGCCGCGAAAAGGCTCTCGGCCGACACCTTGGCCCTAGCCTCGTCGGGCTCGTCCATGGCTAAGGGGGAGACCTTATTGGACACGGCCAAAAATATAGAAGCCATGGCCCCGGACGCTTTGGTCATCCGCCACTCGGCTTCCGGGGCTCCGTCTTTTTTGGGTCAGCGTTTAAACTGCCCGGTTTTAAACGCCGGCGACGGAGCCCACGCCCATCCGACCCAGGCTTTACTGGACCTCATGACCATCCGCCAGCGCAAAGGGAGCTTAACGGGCTTAAAGGTGGCCATTATCGGCGACATCGCCCACAGCCGGGTGGCTAGAAGCGACATGATTGGTTTAAAGATCTTAGGGGCCAATATCGCCGTAGCCGGACCCCCTTCCATGTTAGTTAAGGGTTTAGCCGAGGAGTACGGGGTCGACGTTTTCCACCGACCAGAGCCAGCTTTAGAGGGAGCTGACGTGGTCGTGAGCTTAAGGATTCAGCTGGAGCGCCAGTCGGGGCGACTATTTCCCGGGGCCAGAGAGTACGCCCGGGTCTATGGCTTAAACGCCGCTCGTTTAGCCTTAGCCAAACCCGACGCCCTTCTACTGCACCCCGGCCCCGTTAATCAAGGCGTGGAAATGACCCCCGAGGTCTATCAGAGCCCCGCGTCCCAGATTTTAGAGCAGGTCACCAATGGGGTGGCTATTCGGATGGCCCTTTTATACCTTTTGGTCGACAACCCGGATCTGGTTAGAGACGGCCAAGACGCTTAACGCCAAAGGAGAGTCCCATGGTCGACTACCTTATTCAAGGGGGCCGCGTCGTCGATCCCGCCCAAAATTTAGACCAGATCGCCGACGTTCTTATCGAGGATGGCCGGATTAAGGCGATTGGCCCCAATTTAACCCCTTCTAACCAGCCGCGAATCTTAAACGCTAAAGACAAATGGGTCTGGCCAGGCCTTATCGACCTTCACGTCCACCTGCGGGAGCCCGGCCACGAGTATAAAGAGGATTTGGCTAGTGGCCTTAAAGCGGCCGCGGCTGGGGGTTTTACCCAAGTCTTAGCCATGCCTAACACCTCTCCCCCCTTAGACGAGGCCAACTTAGTTTTGGGCCTTTTAGCTAAAGCGGCCACTTTACCCGGGGCCAAGCTCTTAATCGCCGCGGCCATGACTCGCGGTCGGGCCGGCCTTGAGTTGACCGAGTACGAGGACTTAAAGGCGGCCGGAGCCGTGGCCGTGTCCGACGACGGCTCTTGGGTGGCCGACGGTCAAGTCATGCGCCGGATCTTAGATTACGCTTTTGTGGCCGGTTTACTACCTTTAAGCCACGCCCAAGCGCCTGACTTAGCTAAAGACGGGTTAATTTTTGAGGGTCGGGTGGCCACGCGTTTGGGTTTAACTGGGATCCCCGCCCAGGCCGAGGAGATCGCCGTTTTTCGGGATCTAGCCTTAGCTGAGCTCACGGGTCGACCCCTCCACATTTGCCACGTCTCCACCCACAAAGCCGTCAGTTTAATTCGCGCGGCCCAAGCTAAAGGGCTAAAAGTCACGGCCGAGACCTGCCCCCACTACCTTTTTTTAACCGATGAGGCGGTGGGCGACTACAATACCGCGGCCAAAATGAATCCTCCTTTAGGCGAAATGGCCGACCGCGCGGCTTTAAGAGAAGCTCTCTTAGACGGAACCATCGCCGTCATAGCCTCAGACCACGCTCCCCACTCGGTCTTGGAAAAGGAAGTCGAGTTCGCCGAGGCGGCGTTCGGGATCACGGGTTTAGAGACGACCTTGTCTTTATCCTTAGAGTTAGCCCGGGAAATTAATCTGCCCATTAGCCGCCTAGTAACGCTTTTAGCCACTAATCCGGCTAAACTCTTAAATATCGAAGGCGGCCATCTAGGCATAGGCGCTCCGGCCGATCTGACCATTGTCGACCCCACCTTAGAATACGTCTATGAAGCCGAAAAGGGTTTTTCTAAAAGCCACAACACCCCTTTTAATGGCCGTAAGTTTCAAGGCCGAGCCGTTTTAACCTTAGTCGACGGGCGGATTCGCTATACTTGTCCTTTAGTTACCTTTTAAATCTCGTATTCTTATAGGTCATTATTTAAAATGTTTTAAAAAAAATTGTTATTAAGGTTATCGCGGTAGTAATCGCGTTTTTTTAGCGTTTAGAATTTTTTTAATTTTTTGATTTATTAGAGTTTTATGGGGCCCAAAATGGAGACAGCGGCCGCCAGGCGCTGGCGGCCGCTGTTTATTTGGCAGGTTATGAGGTAAACCTCATACGTCGCTGAATGGATATATACGCAGAATTAAGATGGGATAATCAGCCTTTCGGGCTGAAGAGGGATTTGGCTCCTTTTATCCGATCGTCCTTTCAGTCCAACGCCAGGGGACGATTGGATCAGAAAAGATTGCATTTTCTGTTTTTCGCTAAAATAAGGTCAGCCACTGACCAGCGAAAATTGTAGAAGCCGAAAACATTGGTCAGCTAGCCTGACCATAAAACCAACAAAGGCCAAACAAGTTAAACCTCCGTTCGTCTATATATAAAAATAAGTCGTCCCTCGCGTTTGTCAAGGGGGCAACCCTTTTTATCAGCCAAAAATAATGGCTGACAAATAATTTTTACCCTTTAGGCCGAGTGATGTCAAGAAAAAAACGGGCTAACTTTGGGTATTTCGGATTTTTTTTTAATTTTAAAGTAAATTCAACAATTTATCTCAACATTTTTAGGCAAAAAATTTTTGGAAATTTTGTACTAACGACCGTTCAAGACGTTTTCCTTAGATTTTATCGCTCATTTTCGCGGATCGCATCATTGGCCAAGTTCGCGAAAAATAAACGAACGAACAAACCCCTGGCTTAATAAAAAATTGTTAACAGCTGTTCTCAAAATCTCAATTTAATTGTCGTTATAATATTTTATGTTTTTTTATTTAGTAAAATTCTCAAATTTAAATCAGGGCGCTAGGGCCTTAATTTCAGGGTTACCCTAATTTAAAACACTTAAGGCGCGTTTTTTTAAGTTAAAAAATTGACTTAAAAACTATATAACATTATCATTAATAACCTTTTGATTGATAAAATACTATACTATTTTAAAAAATATCATTCAGTACGTTAAAATTAATTTTTCAATTAATTAAATCAATATAATATAACTTTTTGAATTATACAATACATTTTTATACTAAATATAAAAATCGCCTAAAATTCGACGCGCTCATAAAAACCTCCTTTTATATTTTTAAGGATTTTTAAGGAGCGTTGATACAGAGTATATAGTGGTCAATCTAATTTTTCTAAGCTTATATGGTAGAAGCCCCTGTTTAAATTTTCAAAACCAGGATTTTGCCAAAAAGGCCATCGTGGTTAAAGTAACCAATCCACTCGCGATTTTTTTCGCTTTACTAAGAACGAAAAAAAGGGGGGGTAAATTTTTTAAACTTTTTTTCCGCCATATCGCTCTATAATAAGCCCCCTGGCTCAGCCCCAAATGGGCTAAAAGTTACTTTAAACGATTGTTAAGGCCTTAAAAAAAACGTAAAACCTGGTAAAATACGAGTTTTAAAGATCGCTAAAAATCTACGCGTATTGGGTCTTGGCTTATAGCCTTTAGCCATTTTTCTAATTCGCTCTCGTAAAAACCCTGTTTTTAATTTTTGATGATTCATTTATATAGACTATATAGTAGACTCTATAATTTTAGATGGCTTATATAGTAGAGCCACACGCCAATAATTTCAAAGCCCAGGGTTTTTACGAAGGCGTCTTCTAAACGTGGAAACTATTTTAGGGTTTAGTTAAGACGTGATAGGCCTTTCAAACTGACATTAATATTATTAAATATCATATAATATTAAATAAATTAACATTTTTTTCTAAAAAATTTGGTTACGACATATTTTTAGTATTTTTAAATTACTATGGGGAAGGGATTAACAGGCTAAGGGCGGACTTGAGGCTCTTATAGTTATAACTCGGCGAGAATTTTTTCCCCCCGTTTACCCATCTCTTTAAGGAGACCTTTAAACCATGTTAAAAATCAAGGGCCTTTCCACTATAGCTATGGTCTTTTTTTTCTTAAGTTTCGCCGCTTGCGAGGGAGAAAAACCCTCAACCCCGACCGAACCAGCCCCGTCTAGTCCCAGTAGCCCCAAGCCTAGTGGCCCGAAAGGCCCCGAGCCTAAAATTCTCCAGTTTTTGCCTTCTGGCCCAGTTAAAGCCTTAAATCAGATCGTAGTTAACTTTGACCAACCCATGGCCCGCATAGGCGAGTACCAAAACGTCCCCACCGAGGCTTTCGTCTTGGATCCGCCCTTACCTGGTCAGCTAAGATGGCTTAACGAGTACTCTTTAGTCTTTACCCCAGATAAACCTTTAACCGGGAGCGCCACGATTACGGCCACCCTAAAGCCAGGCTTAAAATCCGTCGCCAATGGAACCTTAACCCAAGGGGCGACGACGACCATCACTCTCCCCCCGGTCCAGGCGTCCTCGGTTTCCGAGCCAATCCTCGCGGAACCCCAAAAAGGTTATCGCCCCAGTTGGCGAGTCTTTTTTAACCAAGCCCTTGATTTGTCTAGCTTAAACGAAAATTCTAGCTTTATCGTCGAGAAAGACGAACAACAGTCAACTATTAAAGCCATCTGGACTATCGATCAACAACCGAAAAGAGGCGACCAGGACCAGAGCTTCTGGCCTTTTGTCCAACCGGCCGAAGCTCTACCTTTCAACGCGACCGTGAAATTGGTGGTCGCGCCTAATTTAAAATCCCTGGCCGGACCTATCCCTACGCTTGAACCTTTAATTATATTATCCGAATCAACCCCGGCTCCTTTGACCGTTATTTTAGACAATGACGATAAACCTTGCGGCGAGTCGGCCGAAAACCCTTGCCTTTTGGAATCCAACAATTTGGTAGATCTAACATTTAATAATAATATCTATAAGAATGAAATTATAAACTATGTGTCATTTGATCCTCCCTTTAGTTCTTTTGAGGATTTAAAAAAGTCCTTTAAAAATGATTCTTATGATCAACTCTACCCAAACAAATATTTGTATATTTGGGGCAATTTCAAAGGTCTGACCAACTACGCGATCACCATCAAAGCTGGGGCCCCGGACATTTATGGCCAGACTTTAGCTAAGGACCAAAAGATCTACTTTAAAACCGACGCTTTAAGGCCCGAAGTCAATTTTCCTTTACAAAGCGGGTTTTTAGAAACTAAAAGTAGCTCTATTATTCCTATTTCTATTGCTAATAGAAGTAAAGTAGTTGTTAATGGTTATCCTTTAACCGCTAAACAAACCTTGAATTTTTTAAGAATTAACTCTAGCGACGCGGATATAAACCAAAAAAATCAGCTTTATAAGGCCCTCTTCAAAAACGTCGAAAAGGTCCCCGTCCAGACCTTTAGCCCGCCTAATGCGGCCGTGAGCGAAAAAGCCATTTACGCCATTGATTTAGTTAAATTTTTTGGCGACCTGGCCCTAGGTCGGACTCTCCTCTTAACCACCCCCGATAGTGACCCCAATAGTAATTTTATTTTTAGATATTATCAACGAACTGATATGGCTTTGACGGCTAAAATTGGCTTAACTGATGGTTTGGTTTGGTTAACCAGCGTCGCCGCTGGCGGGGAGAGTCTAGCCAACGCCCAGTTAGCGATTTACGGTCCTGACGATGAACCTTATTGGGAAGGCGTAACCGACGATAAGGGCTTAGCCCAAACTCCGGGTTTAAACGAGTTTTTGGCCAAATTGAAACCAAACGTTGAAAAAAACAATTATCGCCCTTTACAAAATTTTTATTTAGTCGCCACTTACCAAGGCCAACTTGGCGTTTGGAACCTAGACGACAGCTATGACTTTTCCGGGGTTTATTTTAACGAAATTCAATACTCTAACTTTAACCCCAACTTAAGCCAATTCAGTCAATTAAACTTTCTCCTGTCCGCCCAGCCCATTTATCAACCCGGCGAGGTGGTCAAACTGAAAGGAATTAGTCGAAATGTGGTCGGCGACGAGGCTTTGACGCCTACCGCTAAGGACGTGACCATTGTCGTCTACTCGCCCAAAAACGTCTTGCTCCTTAAAGAGACCATCCCTCTTTCCTCGTATGGGACCTTTTATTACGAGTTTTCGCCAAAAAATCCGCCTGAGTTAGGCCAGTACTCGGTTTATCGCCTTTTAGATCCTAATTTCGCCCCTCCCAACGAACATTACGGTTATATAGAGGAAAGCGACAAGATTACCTCTTTAGGTACCTTTAAAATTTATAACTTTCGGCCGGCCGCCTTTGATCTGACTTTTGAGCCGGTAAGTTCCGCGACTTCAGGCCAAAAAATCCCGATTACGGCCACTGGGACCTATCACTTTGGCTCCCCAGCCACGGGCTTAAAAGCCACTTACGGGGTGACCGCCCGGACGAACTTGGATCCGGCCTTTCCTCGTTTTAAAAGTTTTACCTTTTACGATGGTCTGACCGAGACTAAAGAGACTGGATCCCAAGAAGAAGACTATGAGACCCTCGAGTCGGCTATCGACGTTCTCCCTAGCCAAATCTTAAGCTCCGAAGGCCTGTTAGACGAAAAAGGCAGAGTTAAATTTGACTTAACCATCCCTGCCGAAACTTTCCCCAGACCGCGGACCTTTGAGGTCAATCTCGCGGTGGCCGACTTAGACCAAAGAGTCGTGACCAAAAGCTTCGCCTTTTTAGCCCACCCCGCGGATCTCTACGTTGGCCTAAAAAGCGATGGCTCCGTATTTAAAGCCACTGAGCCCGTCAGTATCGACCTAGTGACCGTGGATTTAAACGGGGACCCAAAAGAGAAACAAACCGCGACCGTCGAATTTTTTCGCCGCTCGTTTCAAACGGTTAGACGACGGGCTATTGGAGCCACTTACCCTTACTTTACGCGAATTAACGACGAAAAGCTCCAAACCTTAACCCTTGTCTCAGGCCCCGCGCCCATTAGCTTTGAGGTTACCCCGGATAAACCCGGCTATTACTACGCCCTGGCCTCTATCAAGGACGCCCAAGGACGAGAAAATAAAGCGGCCACGTCTTTTTACGTCTATGGGCCTGGGCCCGCGGGTTGGGATTTTAGAAACGACGAGATTGTTAACCTCATCCCCGACCGAAACGAGTACGCGCCCGGGGACACGGCCAAGATTTTAGTTCAAAGCCCCTTTCAGACGGGCACAGGCTTAATGACCGTGGAAAGAAGCGGGATTCGTAAGGCGACGACCTTTAAACTAGATGGCCAAAGTCCCATCTTGGAAGTGCCCCTAACCGAAGACGATCAGCCTAACGTCTATGTCTCGGTCATTCTCAACCGGCCCCGCGTCGACGAGAACTTAAACCCGGCGGGCCTGGATTTGGGTAAACCGACCTTACGCAAAGGCTATATAGCCTTAAAGGTCACTGGGGAGTCGGATTTATTAAAAGTCACCGCCACCCCCGACAAACCCGAGTACCAACCTCGCGACCAAGTGACGGTTGATCTATTAGTCAAAGACTCAAAAGGTCAAGCGGCTACAGGCGAAGTAGCCGTCGCCGTGGTTGACGCGGGCGTGGTTCAAGTCGGCGGCTCGGAGGGCTATTTTCCAGATAAAGAGTTTTTAAAAGACCGGCCTTTAATGGTTTACACCTTTAATAACCTCTCTTCCTTAATTGGTCGAAGGGCTTGGAATCTAAAATTCGCCTCCCCGCCAGGGGGCGGTGGTCTTCTGGCCGCCCCTCTCAACGAACTCAGGTCGCGCCTACTTAACCTGGCTTATTTTGAGCCTTTCGTCCAACTGGATCCTGAGGGTCAGGCCCAAGTGACCTTTACCTTGCCTGATAACCTAACTACTTTTAAGATTTACGCCGTGGCTACGGGTCATGGTCGGCGATCTGGAACCGCCGAGACCCAGATCCTTTCCACCAAAAATCTGACCACCCGCTCCGCTCTCCCGGCTCAGGTAGGTTTAGGCGACGAGTTTACGGCTTCGGTCATTGTCGCCTCTCGAAAGGACTCGGGTCAGGCGACGGTCGCCGTAAAAGCCGAGAACCTAGAGTTTATTGGTTCCGCCGACCCCAAGACCATTACCTTAACTAAGGGCGTAGGGCAAGAGGTGAGCTTTCGGGTTAAAGCCACTAAACCAGGGGCCGCTTATCTAGAGTTTACGGCGACCATGGGCCAAGACCAAGACGCGGCTCGTTTTAGGACCCAAGTTAATTACAAAGGTCTTTTAACGACCCAAGCCGCTTTTCGGGATTTTACCGCGCCGACCGAGACCGATATCCCCTTCGTTTTACCGCCGGACGTGGACCCGAGTCGAGGTGGCTTAAACGTGGAACTGGCCCCGACGTTAGCTCCCTTCTTAAACGGACCCTGGGAGTCATTAAAAACCTACCCCTATAACTGCCTAGAGCAGTCGACTTCCAAGGCCCTAGGCGCCTTATCTATCTTAAGGGTTAAAAACTGGTTGGGTTTACCGCCGGAAAAAGTCACTGAGTTAAAGACCATAGTTACTGACCAGCTGGACTTATTAGCCACCCTAAACCAAGAGGGCGGCTACTCTATGTGGCCGGAGCGGTCTGGTTTTAGCTCCGTGGATCCCCTTTTGACCGCCTATGTTCTGGAGTTTTATACAGAAGCGATTAAGGATTCTTTTCCGGTCTCGCCAACTATTATGAATCAAACGATTAAACGCGTAACCGATTATCTAGCTCTAGAAGCCAATCTTGTTGGGTTCCGTTTTCAAGAATCTAAGGTTCGGTCGTCATTTAGGGCTTACGCGTCCGCTATTTTGCGGATGGCGGGGCAAAACGTGGACTCTTTTGTCGAGACCCTTTACCAAGATCGGGAAAAACTCGACCTTTTTGAACTTTTATATTTAACCCGGGCCATTAACTATAGCCCAAAAAATAAAACCAGAACCGATCGCTTACAAATCCTTTTGGGTTTGATCGCCAATAACACGGTTCAAGGCCCAGGGCAAAACTCAATTCCCGCTTTATGGCTTAGCCCTAACCGTATAACCGCGTTGACCATGTTGACCTTGGCCGAGACGGCTCCTTTTAACGCCCTTTTGCCTGAGCTTATTCGCCATTATAGCCAAATAAATAAAAATGGCTCTTTTGGGACGACCCAAGACAACGTGACCGCGCTTTTGGCTTTAACGACTTATATTAACAAAGCCGAGACCGAGCAGCCTGACTTAAAAATAGCCGCCACTTTAAGCGATAAAGAATTATTAAACGTGGCTTTCAAATCTTTTATGGATAAACCTATAACTAAAACCGCGTCTATAACCGACCTTAAAGATTTAGCCAGCCTTAAAGTAAGCGCCACTGGCCAAGGGCGAGTTTATGGCTCCTTTCGCTTAGGAGCGGCCCCCATTGAGCCGGATCTTAGTCCGGTCTCGGCTTATGGCTTAAACGTGAGCCGGATTTACGAAATTATTAAACCCGAAACTCAAAAATCGGATAACCCGAATGACTTTAAGCGCGGTCAGGTGGTGAGAGTTACGGTCACTTTTATGACTCCAGTCGTTCGCTCGGATTTAATCTTAGAAGATCCCGTGCCCGCGGGTTTTGAGCCGATTAATTTCAATTTAAAAGACTCTGACCGCTCTTTAATTCCATTAGTTAGCGGCGACGACCCAGATAACGAGCAAAATTATTTCTGGTATAATCACGTGGAGTTTTGGCCGAATAGAGTTTTGGTCTCTAGCCCTTACGTGCCGCCCGGAGTCTACTCTTTCTCGTATTTGATTCGTCCAGCTACCCCGGGCGTCTACCGGACCTCTGGACCGTTAGTCACGGAGATGTACTCGCCAGAAAGCTTTGGTCGCGGACCTGGTCAGACGATTGTCTTAAGTAATGGTCAATAATTAGCGCGCTTTTTAGCCTTTAGTCCTTTAGTCCTTTAGTCCTTTAGTTCTTTAAGCCTGGCCCGTAAGGCGAACCGCCTTTTGGGCCAGGCTATATTTTTTAATGGCTGGCCGTTAAAAGCGGAGGTCGATTTTCTAGAAATAAGGCTTTTCCGTTAAAAATGTTCTCCCATTCGCCGCGTCACCTTGGCGCTTTTTTGGTTTTATTGGCGACCACGGGGTTTGCCGGCAAAACTATTTTAACCAAACTCGTCTACCGCTATGGGGTTGATCCCCTGACTTTGTTGACTCTCCGGATGCTCATGGCCGGGGTCTTTTTCACTTTTATCCTCATTTTAAACGTCGCCCGCGGTCGCTGGAACTTACGCTTAGACCTAAAAAGCTGGTTTTTGATTATTCTTTTGGGCGTAGGTGGCTATTACCTCTCCTCCTATCTAGATTTTTTAGGCCTTTACTACATAGACGCGAATCTTGGCCGGATGATCCTTTTTTTGTATCCGACCATGGTCGTGGTCATTGACTCCCTTTTAACCAAAATTCCCATTTCTAGCTCCACCAAAATCTCCCTTTTGTTTTGTTATTTTGGCCTTTTTTTGATGATGTCACCTAATTTAGGAACTCCTAAAGGCGACTTTCTCTTGGGGGCTGGGTATATCTTTTTCTCGGCTTTGATCTACGCTTTTTACTTAGTGGGCGTTGACCGTTTGTTTAAGAATCTCGCGATTAATTTTTTTGTCTCCTTAAACTTTTTAGCGGCCAGCCTTTTTATCCTGAGCCATTTCGCTCTGACCCGTCCACTAGGGGCTTTAAATTTACCCTCTGAGGCTTATTGGCTTATCTTTTTAATGGCCTCTTTTTCCACGGTTATTCCCATTTACGCCTTGTCCACGGGCCTGGCTTTAATCGGAGCTCCTAAGGCGGCGACCTTAAGCATGGTCGGCCCGGCCGTGACTTTAGTCTTAGGCGTTTACGTCTTAGACGAATCCGTCATCCTGATTCAGGTCCTTGGCGCGGTTTTGATGATCATTGGGGTGGCCAGAATTAAGTAGGTTTACAGTTCTTTAATTTGGCTAAGAAAGTCAGGGGATTTTTGAGTAAAAAAAGAGGGATTTCTGGGTTAAAAAACTTCAGCCTCAACGATTCCACCCCGAGTTTGTCCCAAACAGATTTTGTTAGCGCTGGCGTCGCGAGTCTCAGCGTTTAAGGCGGACTCCCACGCGTCACCCAAAACGAAGCTGGGGCCGACTAAATAGTCGTCACTTTTCGATCCATGATCATGTCCGAAAATGGCGTGTTTTTTCTGATCAGGGAAAATATACTTGTCTATAAGGTTGCAATCCAGATGGGTGGAGCGACCCCCAGAGTTTAAATTTAATCTTTAATCGTTATATTAATTTTTACAATTGTTTATCTAAATAATCGATATATTTAAATATAAAAAATAGTATCATTTTAACGCGAAACATTTATTTTTCATGCTTCCGTCGTAAAGCCACGAATCAGGGAAATTTTTGGCGGGTTTAAGCAATTTTCGAGAGATCGCGTGGGGGGGCGCCCTTCTGACCTCATCGATTAGTCAAGTTACTTCCGAAAAAAGAGCCTCCGGTTTGGCTTTTCAGTGGGATGGCGAGAATTTAACCTATTTTTGTTTAAAACAACGGAGAAAAAATAATGTCTCTCGCGGAACACGATGATCTATACTTAGCTTTCAAATCTAAAGACTCACGGTTCGACGGGAGGTTTTTTGTCGGCGTATCATCTACGGGGGTTTACTGTCGTCCAGTATGTAAAGCTAAAACCCCAAAATCAGAAAATTGCCTATTTTTTACTTCCGCGGCCGAAGCCGAACAAGCGGGCTTTAGGCCATGTTTGTTGTGCCGTCCGGAACTTTCGCCTGGATTTGCGATTGTTGATTCCGCCGATTCGCTGGCGCGGAGAGCGACTATGTATTTAGAGGAGAATTGCGCCGACAACCTTAGCCTCGAACAGATAGCTAAGCGACTCGGTTGTAGCGATCGTCAACTTAGGCGGGTTTTTGCAGCCGAACTACACATTACGCCGATTCAATACCTACAAACATGCCGTCTACTCCTCGCTAAGAACCTTTTAACCGACTCCCGATTGTCAATAACCGAGGTGGCGATGGCCTCAGGTTTTGGCAGCTTAAGGCGTTTCAACGTCCTGTTCCAAAAACATTACCGGACGGCTCCATCGCTATTTAGGCGTAAAGCTTCAAAAATCAACGATCAGACTTCTTGGGTTACCGTTCAGCTCGGTTATCGTCCGCCTTATCGTTGGCGAGAAATCCTCGACTTTCTGTCTCATCGGGCGATACCTTGCGTAGAGCTTGTCAAAGATAATGAATACCTTCGCGTGGCTCAAATCGGCGGGGCATCGGGAACCGTCAAAATCGCGGACAACCCAAAACAGAACACGCTTAAAGTGACTATAAGCGAATCCCTCTTACCAGTATTGCCGCAAGTTCTCGCGAGGGTCAGAGGATTGTTCGATTTGTACTGTCAACCAACAGCCGTCTACGAAGTCCTTTGCGCAATGAACCAATTATCGCCAGGCTTATGCGAGATAGGGACAAGGCTGCCAGGTTGTTTTGATCCATTTGAGATCTCTGTCCGGGCCATTTTAGGGCAGCAAATAACCGTCAAAGCCGCTCAGACCCTGGCTGCACGGGTGGCGGAGGCCTTAGGCGCGCCACTCGAGACAGGTATCCCAGAACTCTCGCGCGCTTTTCCCTCCGCGGCGATTTTCGTGAAATTAGGCGAGAGCGTAGAAGACGTTTTAGGGCGGCTTGGAGTGACAAAAACGCGTTCCAAAAGCGTCTTGGCTTTGGCCCGGTCTTTGGAATCCGGGGAGCTTACGCTCACCAACCCCGTTGACCCGCTTGAAGAGATCCGTAAACTCATCGCCTTGCCCGGAATAGGCGAATGGACCGCGAACTACATCGCTATGCGAGCTATGAGTTGGACAGACGCTTTCCCACATACTGATTACGGCGTTATGAAAGCCCTTGCTCCTTATAGCCCTAAAGAAATCCTGCCCGTCGCCAAAGCCTGGAAACCTTGGCGGGCTTACGCCGTAATCAATCTTTGGAACTCTTTAAAGGACAAATGAAATGATCTACGCGACTTACTACAATAGTCCTCTTGGCGACATATTGTTAGCAAGCGATAAGAAGAGCCTAACGGGACTTTGGTTTGTCGGGCAAAAGTATTACCCCCCTGTCATGGAAGAGGAGTCCGTAAATAATTCGGACATGCCGCTGTTTAAGACCGTAAGTCAATGGCTTGAAGCCTACTTCGCTTCCAAAAATCCAAACCTGGCCGATTTGCCGCTCGACCCTTACGGTGGCGAGTTTAGACAGTCGGTTTGGAGACAGCTACTTTCGATTCCTTACGGCCAAGTTATGACTTACGGGGCGATCGCGAGGCAAGTAGGTTGTAAATCGGCTCAAGCCGTAGGTGGAGCGGTTGGCCATAACCAGATTTCCATCATAATTCCCTGCCATCGGGTCATTGGCTCAGGCGGCAATCTGACCGGCTACGCGGGCGGGATTGACAGAAAGCTAAAACTGCTTGAATTAGAAGGGATTGATATATCTACGTTAAAAAGACCCTCAAAAGGTACGGCTTTGTGATTAGGTCCACAGTAACTGTCCATGGTCTTGTCGCCCACCCCGCCTAATGAAACTGAGGGATCGTCGGGGATCGTCGGGGATTCTCGCTCCTTACGGTTTAGTAGATCTTGAAAAAATCCAAAATAGTATTTATTTTATGGCTTAGAGGTGGGAAAGAGAAGGCCATCGACGAACGCCGAGCCAAAATGGCGCAGAAATGGCGCAGACGGCCACG
>JAIROO010000360.1 GCA_031257535.1 Deltaproteobacteria bacterium | reverse complement strand
TTAATAAACAGTATATTGAGGTATCTATAATTTTAGATCGGCTTATATAGTAGGGCACGTAACTAAAATTTCAACGCCAGGGTTTTTACGAAGCCATCAAAAAAGTACAAAGGGTAGTCATTTCTTACTTGAACCCTCAAATAACTGTTTGATACTAACCCATTATCTCGCTCTTTATGGTTGTCTGGTGGCCTCCCAGAGGAAAGCTTCTGTCGCGATAATGCACTGGCCACTGGGGGGACGCTTGTCTCGAAGAAGTCGCCCGCGACTGTTGAAAAAACCCTAAACCTACACTGGCTCAGAAGTCATAATTGGAAAAAGTTTTTGACGGCCAGTATAGCCATATAATGGTAACGACTCGCCTCTCGACGACTTTAAGAGACCTAGTCCTGGTTATCTGGCCACGACGGGTTTAGAAGTGGAAATTCCCGATTCCGCGACGGTCAAAAGTTTTAACCCTAAAACTAGGTCTGCCCTTAAGCGAGACAAAGTTAATAATGTTAAACGGCCAGCGAGCCACTTTCGAGGCGATGCTTAACATCGGCTCGGGTCGGTTTTCCCCGCCGTGGGGGGCGTTTAGGCCCCACCTTTAATCTCTCGCTTAATCCTTTTTTTAGCTCTAATTTCTCGCTCCTCTCTTTCTTAGCCCCGGCAAAGCGTTCTCTCTCTTTTGGTCAACCTCGCCTCCTTATGGCCTTAGGCCTATTTCAAGATCCAAACGTAAAGAGTCGACATGGGGCATGGGATCTATTTTAGCGATCAAATTTTAAAAAACTTTCTAAACTAGTTTTTATGGACGAAAATTGATTTTAATTGGGAATTGGCTTTTTTGCGTTAAAAAATACACGTGTCAAACTAATTTTTTTCTGAATAAATTCTTGACAGATGTTTTTGCTCGTGTTAACTTGTTTTCCAAAGGACTGAACTAGCTTAAACGTTTTTAAAAAAACAGTTTGTAAGCTGTTGATGCTTTTAAGATCTGTTTAGAAACTGTTACCTAAGTTTATTTTGATAAATACGTGAATCTTGAATGATGACCACCTTATTTTTTCCAGGAGCGAATAATAGTTTTCCTTTGAGGAGCCAGCGTTATCTAGTCGTCAATTAAATTTTTACCATCATAGACACTTTTATTTAATATTAATCAATAAATATTTTTTACAAATCATAATTTAAAAATTTTTTCAACTTTTAATTATAAAAAAATACAATTAAATGTTATAATATTAAATATTTATTTTATTTTTCGATATATTATACTAAATATCCAGATTATTGATGTAAGCTTATTTATGGGGCTATTGTTGATTTTTTAGACCAAACTCAAAGTCATCCAGTAGATTAGTCCCTATTTGACGTTTTCTTGCTGTTAGAACAAAGCAAGGCTGCTCCAGTGGTTGGTTGGTAATTTTTAGCGGGTTATTTATTTGTAATTGATAATATCCCAAAGTCAGAATATGGCGATAGTTTGGATCTTGTTGTTTTAGCGGCTGACAAAAACGCCACTAAACCTAAACCATCTATAAAGTCAAAGGTCAATGTGGCGGCTATTTTTGAGACGCTTGTAACATCAATCCTAAACACAAGTCTGAACTGTCGATCATTTGGCGCGGCTGATGATTTATTGAACTATCTTCTAAGTTAACCAGAAGGCGTGGGCCAATGTGTAATTTCCTTGGACCCCGGTGCGTGGCAACCCCAAAAGATTTTGTTGCGGACTGTCGGGAGAGCTAATAAAACATAAGCTGTGGGCGAGGTGAATATAGTTTTAAATGCCCCCACAAATCGTGAATGTTGGATCGAATGACGGATTTCGATATAAGTATTGAGTTTCAATACTAAATATTTTAATAATACTTAATGATCATCATTAAGTGTTTGAAAGGTTTTGCCGCTATGAAACGTAATTTTCTACTTGCCTCTGTAATTATTTTGGCGTTAATTGCTTCTGGGTATTTTTTTCTAGCAAGCAATACCCCTCAGTCTAACTCTTCTAACACTTTGGTTACCGCTTTAGCGGCTGACAAAAAAGCTACTAAACCTAAAGTCATTATTCAGGTTCCAGTCGCTGTAGCGGCTAATTTTGAAAAGCCAATGGATGCTTTAATCATTGATTTTACATCAAAATATGACGATTATGAAATAGTAGCTACTTATGGCGCGACTGGTGATTTTTTAGCCCAAATTCAAGCTCAACCCGTAGGTCAATCCCCATTTGCCCTTTTCTTGGCCGCCAACAAGGCTGCCCCCGACGCTCTTGTTACTGACGGTCGGGCGTCGAGCACTGATGAAACTTACGCTAATGGCGCGTTGGCTTTAATTTCTAACACCACAGGGCCAGCTGTTGGACCATCAGACGCAACCGCTATTAGCGTATTGAGTAACAAAAGTTTTACTGGTAAGTGTGTCATCGCGAATACAGAAAAGGCTCCCTATGGAGGTCAGTCAAAAGTAGTTCTGTCTAGACAGGAAATAAATACTAATAATCAATATGTTGTCAATACTGACCCAACTCAAACTTGTGATCCTAGTTTACAAATGAACTGCGCTAATATTGACGTACAACCTGACATTGGAACAGTTTATGCCAAAGTAGGCCAGAATGATCCAAATTTTCCCATCGGCTTTGTCGCCTTATCTGAAGTTTGTGGTAGGACTGATCCTAAAATATGGATAGTCAATCCCTCATTTTATAGCCCTCTTGAGCAAGGGATGGTTACTGTGAAAACTAATTTTGGGGCTGACACGGACGCTGGCGCGACGGCTTTTTATAATTATCTTTTAAATGATTCTGACGCTCATACGATTATCCTTAGATATTGTTATACTTTGCCTCAAAAACATTCTGTAAAAAAATAAATTAGGTTGAAATTTAGTCGCCAAAAGGGAACTTTCCTTTAGGCGACTAAATTTTTAAGCTGTATTTCTTCATTAAAAATATTAGGCGCGCCGTTTCGGATGTCTTCATTCGCTCGGCGCGCCTGACCAGGTTAAGAGGGAAGCGAGTTTTTTTACCTCAGAATCCAGTCGTTTGTTTTGATTCATCCATATGGCCCACTGGAAACAGTGAGTCATAGGCCCGTTGCTAATCTTTGAGGACATCCTCGCCCCTACGAAAGCGGAGTTCCCCTCGGGGGCGATCTTTCAGTATTTCCTCGGGTGAAGTTTGAAGTCGTTTTTTTAGTCCTTTGGCTGGCCATGGGATGGTGAAACACGAGTCAATAAATTTAAGCTCAAGGCGCTAGCGGCCAATAAATGAAAGATCCACTGTTTCTACCCTAAAAGAGGGAGAGGCCAAGGCTATGAGTTCGCCTCGAAAACGCCGTCAAGCTTTATGCCCCTTAGGCTGGTATCAAGGCTTGCGATCCAAAGCGTTAAGACAGGCCTTTCTCAAAAAAACGCTTTTTGCGCCTTATCAATCTGGCTAGGAGTTATGTTAAGAGCCTCGCAAATGTCAGGAATATTCCAACCAGGAACTTCAGGTTCTGGTTCGCTCAATAAACAGGTCCCTGGCGATGATAACTGTCCTAGAATTGTTTTACGGCTTCTAGTCACGCTCGCCAGCTCATCCCTCTCTTCGGTGATTAAGGTGACTACGTACTGGGCTGTCATGGCGGTAGTCTCCAATACCGTGGTCAAATATTATCAACTATTTTTTTCAAATATTACCTTTTAATGAACTAATTATTTCTTAACATAAATTATTCTAGATATAGGATAAAAAATACATAATTTTTTAATCTAATATGAGTTCATTAATTTGGAAGGTTATGGGTATAGCGATCACGTGCCTTGCCTATTATTAAAGGAAGATCGTGATTTGACTCAAAAATTGATCTTTCGACATTGGCCTATTTCTTGCAACAATCCCTCAATTCCTCCAAAAGAACGTAAGT
>JAIROO010000353.1 GCA_031257535.1 Deltaproteobacteria bacterium | reverse complement strand
GCGACCCTTGGGCGTCATTACCTTTCCAACGTAGGTTTGTTTCCAAACCTTAGTCTTGTGACCTAACCAACCTCCTTTCGGAAGCCGGTACCCTTCAGGGTAGCGGTAGTTCACATTGTCCTTAAGGCGCCAAATAAAACTTGCCCCTTGCCTAACGCTTCTCGCGGCCATGGCGCGCGAGTTCTTCTCTTGGCTTAAGATCTCGCCTTTTTTCTCAGGCTTAAGGTCTCGCCTTTTTTCTCTGGCTTAAGTTCTCGCCTTTTTTCTCTGGCTTAAGGTCCGCCTGTTTTTTCTCTGGCTTTAAGGTCCCAGTTTTTTCTGTCTGGGGTTTAAAGTTTAAAATTCTTTTTATGATTCCGCCAAAAAAAAATTAAAATCCTAAAAAATAAGGCCCGCCAAAGACGTTCAAAAAAAGCCCCTTATAAGTTATCGCTCGCCCCAGAGGGTTTTTCAGGGCGTTGAGGCGGGTTTTTTTGTTCCTCTTTCAACTCCTCAAAAAACTTGGAGAGACCGTCGATGAGACGCGTTAGATCTTGCCGAAAGGAGGCGATGTTGCCGGCGATAAAACCCTCGGCCCCGGCGATGGAAGCCGCTTCCAGGGCCGCGGCCTTGGCGGCGAGTTCCGTGGCCCCAGTCACCCCGGCCGCGCTTTTTAAGGCGTGCATGTGGACGGCGAAATCACGGTATTCCCGAGTCTCCAAAGAAGCGTTTAAGTTAGACAAAGATATTAATGCGTCTTTTCGAAAGTACTCTAAGGTAGTTAAGTAGGCTTCTCTTTGGCCATTAGCCCGGGATAACCCAAAGGCCACGTCTAAGCCATTGAGATTAGGCAGAGCCATGGGACCATCGCTAAGACCCGAACTCGCGTTACTCTCTTTGGGGCTTTGACTTTTTTCTTGCTTATCAATGGGGATCCACCGTAACAAAATAGTGTTTAAGGCGTTGGTCTCAATGGGTTTGACCAGATAGTCGTCTAAGCCCAAGCTTAAAAACATCTCCCGCGCCCCGGCCACGGCGTTGGCGGTCATGGCCACGATGGGGATCCTCCGGTGTTTTTCGGACAAGGAGCGGATTTCCCGAGACGCCTCGACCCCGTCCATGCCTGGCATCATGTGGTCCATAAAGATAAGGTCAAAGTCCCGCTTTTGGTTGAGTCTGATGGCTTCTTCGCCACTGCGGCAAAAGTCTATCTTCGCCCCATAAGGATAAAAAAGACCCTCGGCGACCATTAGATTCGTTGGGAGATCGTCGACGATTAAAATCCTCGCTTTGGGGACCATAAAATTAGCGCTTAACTGGCCCCTATCCATTGTCTCCGGCAGATCGGGGACGTCGTTTAAAAAGGCCGCCAGCGGCCGACTATAGACTGGGGCGTAAAGATAGCGGGCGTTGTCCAAACCAAAGGGGTGGATATCCTCGGTGGTCAGGCCCACGGGCACGGCCACGTTTCTTTCTTTTAAGCTATTTTGTAACCCAATATAGACAGAGACTGGCATAATCATATGAGTTAGATCAAACTTATCTAAAGCCTCGTAAAACATAGGGTAACTATTGACGAGTTGGCGTTTGACCCCTAAGTTGTCTAAGGACTCGTCTAGGGATTTGGCGTAAATGGCCCGTCGCTCGAAGATCAAGACCGCCTTGGTCTCGGCTTTTTCGACCAGAGCCACGGGGGTTTGGCTTTCGATCTTCTGAGGTAAGGACACCGTAAAAGTCGAGCCAACGCCATACTCGCTATTGACCTCAATTTCCCCGCCCATAAGTTTGGCCAGGTTTTTAGCGATGGCCAGACCCAAGCCCGTGCCCTCGACGTTTTTGTTCTCCTCAAGATCTAGCCGTTCAAAGTCGCCAAAAAGACGTTTTAAATCCTCGGGTTTGATCCCGACCCCCGTATCCCCGACCTTCATCTCTAAAACAATCTCTTCTTCGGTTTGCGACTTGGCCCCGATAGCTAAAGAGATAGAGCCTTCTCGGGTATACTTGACCGCGTTCGACAAGAGATTTATAAGGATCTGCCGGGCCCTAGCCGCGTCCCCGTAGAGACGATCGGGTAAAGCCCCGTCCAGAAAAACGGTCAAACGCACGGGTTTTTCCAAGAGTCGGACTTTAATGATGCTAATAATGTCGTCTACCAATAAAGACAAACTATACTGATCCGGCAGAATCTCAAAATTACCCGACTCTATGCGGGAAAAATCTAAAATGTCATTAATAATGGATAAAAGGTTGGCTCCGGCTTGTTTAATGTTCCGGATATAGTTATGAGTCTGGGTCGGCAGGGTAAAGGCTTGGCGCATTAAAAGCTCGGACAAGCCGACGATGGCGTTCATGGGCGTGCGAATCTCGTGGCTCATGCGGGCTAAAAAAAGGCTTTTGGCTTTATCGGCCAAGCGGACTTTTTTGACTTCGTCGATGTGCCTTTTTTGCGAGAAATAACCCATATAAAGAAAAACTAAGGCTGACAATAACTGGCCAATCAAGATCACGTTGGCCCAAAAGCGGGACTTTTTAATCTCCGACTCCGGCAGATCCACCCCGGCCACGGCCACGACTTGCCCAGTACTGTCGTAAACCGGGGCGTAAACGCTTAACATGTCCGGCCAGCCTAAACCATATATAACTGTGCCTTCGGTGGAGATCTCCCCGGCCAAAGCTTTTTCGTGGCCAGGCTCGACCCGGGGATCGACCGGGTCCGTCTCTAAACCCACCCTGGTCCCGGGGTCGTAGTCATTGTCAATGATATACTGGATCCAACCGTTAGCCGGCCGAAAGTAATAAACGTAGGTCACGGACGCGCTTTTGGCTAAGACGTCCAGCCGGGCTTTAAGCTTTAAGTAATCGGGTCGCGTAATATCCGCGATACTTTGATAACTATTTAATTCCTCGCCGGTCACCATATCCGCGGCCAAGCGACTCGTCAAGATTAGGCGCTTAACTAAACTAACCTTTTCATTGTCTAAGGTCTCGCCCATCTGGATCCGGGCGACTATGGCGGAGATGATAACCACGGCCACGACGACGAAATACAAGGTCAGACGCGAGCTTACTCGGCCTTTTTCTTCCGCCTTGGCGTTCGGCAGTTGATTCATAGAAAACTCCCAAGGAAACCTTCGACTTCAGTCGAGGGAGGAATTGGGAGCCGCGCCACCAGGCCGGCTTCGAATCCTAAAATTAACAATACGAATATTCGTAGCCATCTCCATGTTGAAGAAGGCGGCAATGTTTGTGAGATACCGTGACCGTCCCGTTGACCGTATTAACGTTGAAGCCGCTGGAAGCGCGAACGGCCACTCGACCGATCTTCTTGTGGCCTTTGGTTAAGAAACCTAGAGCTACGATAGCGAAGGTTAGTCGACCTCCGACGCCTTAGGGTAATTTTTTCTCTGTTCGAGCTTTTTATGGATTAACTGTCCCCTACGCTTAACCTCGATGAGGCTTAATACCGACGTTTCG
>JAIROO010000310.1 GCA_031257535.1 Deltaproteobacteria bacterium | reverse complement strand
CGCTTCAGAAGCCGCCTTAGATGGCGCCTCATCGGGGCCGGGTTCAGGAGAAAGCTCATTGGAAGCTGGTAAGTCGCTAACCAGCTGCGCTTCAGAAGCCGCCTTTTCCCCAGAAGAGGTCGCCTCATCGGGGCCAAGTTTAGGAGAAACCTCGTTGGAAGTTGGTAAGTCGCTAACAAGCGTTTCAGAAGCCGCCTTTTCCTCAGAAAAGGACGTCTCATCGGGGCCAGGTTTAGGAGAAAGCTTGGGGGGAGCTGGTAAGTTGCTAACCAGTTCTTCCGTAGCCGTCTTTTCGCCTAAAGAGGTCACTTCTTTGGGATCAGGTTCAGGAGAAAACTCGGAGAGAGCTGGCGAGTCTTTATCTTTCGGTAGATCCTTGTTTAGGTCAGTGGAAAGCGGTAGTTTGGAAAGAGCTTTAGAGGCACAATTTTGGCTAGGTCCAGAGGAAGAGATTTCGTCTAGTCTCTCTAACTGGTCAGGCGTGGAAGACTCGGTCGGGACGTTGGAGTGGTCCTTATTCGTGAGTTCGTCGATATTAAGGCTTTTTGAATAGTTAGAAATAACTATATTTATATTGTCGTATGAATATTGCAGTTTTTCAACAATAAAATCAGCTAATAATGATAATTTATTATAATGATTACATTCATCAAAATTATTCATAGCTAGATTGTTGAGAAAATTTTTGCCATAAAGTAACTTTAAAAAATGATGAATTGTGTTAATTTGTATGTTTAATTCGTCTAAATCAGGTTCATTAAATGGATCTGGGTTACTGTCAACTAATATAGGCAACAAATAATAAGCAATATGATATAATGTTCCTAAAACAGGATATAAATGAAAGTCATTTGATTTATATTTTTTCAATAAATCATCTATATTTGATTTTATTTCTTCGTTATTCATATGATAATTGGTAAAGTAAATAGAATAAAAACATAAAAATTTTAATAAACTAAAAAACTATTTGAATTTCTTGAGGCGGTGGCGGCAATTCGTTAATATCCCGCGTGGTATTTTGACTAAGGCGGCTAAAAGAATGAGAAACCCATTGCCAAAATTGGGAAAAACTATTGCTGTCCATAGTTTCAAGAGAAACAATGTCAGTCGCGAATTTTTTTAGCGGCTCAGTCTTAGCTTTAGGGCCGGCGGCGCAGGCGATGATTCGAGCGAATTGATATTCGTCTGACCGTAATTTTTCGCTCATTTGCTCAAAAAGCATTGTATCAGATGGAGAACCATCAGTCATAACTACGGCTAAAGGCAACCAATCGCCTTTTACGGTTGGCGTTGATTTTTCAACCTGTTTATTGTATAATTCACACATCAATTGAAGAGCTTCACCTAAATTAGTTGGAGAAGATTCTAAAGGTGGAATTTCAGGTAAAGTAAGCCCAGTATGGACATCTGTTAATGGTAATAAGACTTTTGCTTCACGGTCAAAAGTTATAATTGATAAATATATTGAGTCTAAAGCGTGAGGATCGCGGAGAATACTCCGAAAAAGCGAGTTGAGCCCAGCCTTGACGGCCTCAATCGGTTCGCCTCGCATAGATCCGGAAGTATCAATTAAAATATATATTGGAAGTTTTCTCATAACAATGTGTATTATGTGTATTATAGTAAAAAAACAGTTAAAGTTAAATAAAAAAACTAATATGTAAAGTCACGACCCTGACGCTCGACCTTTGGCGTTTGGCGGTTTTTAGCCAGGAAAGCCGTAAAAGGCTCTTAAAATTTAAGAAGGTTGATTTCTTGCGGCGGAGGCGGCAACTGGGAGATTTGGTCTGGTTGAGCCCCAGTTTCAATTCTTTTGCTGGTGACGCTGATGCTGGAGGAAACCCATTTAAAAAAGGCCTGGATTGAGTTAGTGTCGCAGGTGTCCAGCGAGACGACAATCTCAGTGATCCGACTTAAAAGTTTGGTATCGGCCCCAGAGCCAGCGGCGCAAGCGACGACCGTCCCCCATTTGAAGGCTTTGAATTCCGCGATGCCTTTATCCACGTTATCCGTCGGCATACCGTCGGTCATGAGGAAAACTAAAGGCTTCCAGTCGCCTTTTTCCTCTTGACTCCCTTTATTAACTTCCAGAGCCGCGGCTTTGGTGACTTCAGAGAGGGCCCCGCCTAAAGCCGTGCCTCCGCTAGCGACGAGTTTGGGGGGTTGAAAGGAAGACAGCTCGGTTAGCGGTATCGAACTAATAGTATCGGAAAAAGAGATTAACCCTAGATAAGCCGTTTCCACGGCTTGCGGATCTTTGCGGAGAGCGCTAAGCATGGTCTGGATGCCATTTTTGACGGCTTCAATGGGTTCTCCGGTCATAGAGCCGGAAACGTCAATCACCAAATAAACAGGCAGTCTGCGCATTTTTCACCTAGCAAGAAAGTTAATAGAAAAGAAATAGTAACAAATAAACTAAAAAAACGTATATTATTGCGTAAATTGTTTAGTAACACTAATTTTAATAAATATAAAAAATTAGTGATTTTTAAAGTGTTTTAACAGACAGATCTTCTAATTTCCAGATTCTAGAATAATATTTTTTAAAAGATTTTACTCTGAAAATTATGGTAAGTCAAGGCCTAAATTTGGTCCGACCAGTGAGCTTAAAGGCTATCAAGACCATTCGCTCTTAAGATTAGGCTAAGGTTAAGTCCGCGTTTTTTTTTGTCCTTTTTTTGACCTTAACATATAGGGACTTAAGTCAAATTTCCCAAAAATTTAGCCCTAATTTTAGAGGAATCATTTATGATAGTTTTTATAAAATTATATTTTTTTTGAAACTTTAAGTACGTATTCTACTGTATAAGTGAATTTATTATCAATTACAAATATATATTTAGTAGCAATAAAAAATTATATGCTTATAAAGCTCGCTATTTGTTATATTTAGTAGTTATAAAATAAGTGTTATTTAATAATCAGATTTGTTCTGTCACTATGATTGCCATTTGACCAAAAATGAAGCCAATTAAGAAGATCTTCCCCTTTTTCGTTTAAGGTAGTCTTGGGGTCAAATATTTTTTGACAACCAGGGTTTTCTTCGTCGCCTTCTTTGAGGGTTTTAGTCCAGGAATGTCGCCATTTATCGGGCGAAATCACGTTAGCGTCCAAAGGAAAGAAGGGGTCGGTAACGCCATCAGTCGTCAGAATAATCGCCTCAAAATCATCAAAAAAACCAAAACAAGTTCTTTTTTGGATCAATTCTGGTTTAATTTCCTTGGTCATGCTGAGAAATCTAGTTTGCCCAGCGTATTCTCTAGAATCTGGGGAGCCAAGAACCAAGACTTTTGTCTTTTGGCCCTATAAGAACTTCTTCATGACCGGGATAAGCTGATCGACCACCTGCCCATTAGCGGGCTCGCCTAAAGCCTCCATCTTCCATTCGGCGCCTTCGCGATAGAGCTTAGCCATAACCATGGCCGTATGATTCCCACCCCCAGAGAGGACGTAGCGGGCAATCTCTTGATTGCCGCTCTGGTCGACTAGGCGGCAAACGGCGTTTTTGATCTCGTTGAAGGTTTGGCCTTGAAAACTATTAATGGTGAAAACGAGGGATTTGACGTTTACGGGAACCTTGGTCAGATCCACGATAATTTGTTCGTCGTCCTCAGCCTCGCCCGCCCCGGTGAGGTTGTCGCCGGTATGGGTAATGGAGCCGTCTTTACTTTTTAGTTGGCGAAACCAGACAAAATCGATGGGATTTTTGTTCTCGTCGAAAAGCGCGCAAGAAGCGTCCAAATCAACGTCTTGGCCAGGAGAGAAAAGGTTTTTTAATTTGGCGAAAAAGCCTTCGCCGACGGGTTTGTCGACCGGATCCCAACCCAAACCCATAACGACCGCCGTCAGCCCACCGCTCGACTCTTTTTGCAGGGAAATTTTTTGCCCTTTAACTAAACTAACGCTCATAATCGTAATTTCCTTAGCGATATTTTTATGATTAGCGTAAATCAAATCATTTCGTCTTAATTTGACTTGATTTAACTTAAAAAAACTGGATTTACTCCTTTCGGCTAGTCGTTTAATTAAGAAAGGGGCTCATCGACCTCTTCATAGAAATCCGTCTGCCCCTGGCCCGCGGGGATCATGGGCATAACGTTGGCTTCTATTGGCACGATTAGGTCGATGAGGCTGGGTCCTTTTGAGCCCAAGAAAGTTTTTAAGGCCTTTTCCACTTGATCTGGTTTGTCGACCTTTTGCCCAGGGACATCGAAGACCTGGCCTAAAGCCGTAAAGTTGGGGTTCCAATCAAATATGGTCTGGGAGTAGCGACTTTTGAAGAAAAATTTCTGCCACTGTCTGACCATGCCCAGGCAACCGTTATTGACGACCAAGATCTTAATGGGCAGATTATAAGTCCGGATGGTGGCTAACTCTTGGCAATTCATTTGGAAGCCACCGTCCCCGGCGATGAGGATAACCTCGGATTTGGGTTCGGCGATCTGGGCTCCGATGGCCGCGGGCAGGCCAAAACCCATGGTTCCTAAGCCCCCTGAGGTGAGAAAACGGCGAGGTTTTTGGCAGACAAAACGTTGGGCCGCCCACATCTGGTGCTGACCCACGTCAGTCACTACAATAGCGTCGGGTCTCGCCAATTCCGAGAGTCTTTTAATAACGAGCGGGGGGCTGATTCCATTTGGGGACTCTAGCTCCTCGTCGGGGTTCTCGTCGCGAAATTTTTGGATCTGAGCTTGCCAGAGCGGTCTTTGGGTCTTTTGAACTAGGCCGAGGGTCTTTTCCAAAACCAGTTTGACGTCGCCGGCGATGGGCAGATCCGGGCTCAGCCTTTTGCCAATTTCCGCGGGGTCGATGTCCACGTGGACAATCCGAGCCACTGGGGAGAAGCGGCGGGCGTCCCCCATGACTCGGTCGTCAAACCGCGCCCCTAAGCCTAAAATTAGATCTGAGTGGAAAACGGCGAGGTTAGCCACTTTCGAGCCGTGCATACCCAAAAGGCCCAAGGACTGGGGGTGGTCGTCGGGGATGACCCCTTTAGCTTGGAGGGTTTTGACTACCGGCGCGTCGGCGTTCTCGGCTAAGGCTAAGACTAAGTTTTCGGCTCCCGACCAGGCCGCCCCGCCCCCGACGTAAATAATAGGCCGGTGACTGGCGTTTAAGGCTTGGGCTAAGGCCTCGATTCGCTCTTTGGGGACGATCGGGTTAGGGTCGTAGCCATCGACGCTGACCGACTCGGGCCAGACTTTAGGCGTTTCTTGGGTCTGAACGTCTTTGGGCACGTCGACGAGAATGGGTCCAGGTCGGCCAGTGTTAGCCAGATAAAAGGCCTCGGCTAAGATTCGCGGTAGATCGGCCGGGTCTTTAACCAGATAGTTGTGTTTAGTTATAGGAATGGAGATGCCGTAAATGTCGGCCTCTTGAAAACTGTCGGCTCCAATGGCCGTGGTCGCGACTTGGCCGGTAATGACGACCAAGGGTACGCTGTCCATGTGGGCGTTGGCCAAACCCGTGACGAGGTTGGTGGCCCCAGGACCAGACGTCGCGAAAACCACCCCCGGCCGGCCAGTCACTCGAGCCCAACCGTCGGCCGCGTGAATGGCCCCTTGCTCATGGCGGGTTAAAACGTGGCGGATCTTGGAGTCGTATAAGGCGTCGTATAAAGGGATGACCGCCCCGCCAGGATAACCAAAAACAGTGTCGAGGCCAAAGCGGCTTAAAGCGTTAATTATGGTCTGGGCCCCATTATTCCTGGGAGGAGTTAAGGGCGATTTTTGGGGCGGTTTGTTTGGGCGCAACGGTTGGTCTCTTCGTCAATCCACGGTCAGTCATTTAGGCCTTGCGGCGAAACTCCAAGGCTTCTTTTAAAGTGCCGGGGTCCACGTATTCTAAGTCCATGCCCACGGGCAGGCCCATGGCTAGACGGGTAACGGTTATATTTCTATTGGCGAGGCGGGAGGCTAAAAAGGAGCAGGTGGCCAAAGCTTCCGGCGTCCCCCCAGTCGCCAAGACCACTTCCTGAATCGGGTGACCCTCCGCCTCGGCGCGATCTAGGCGGTGGTCGAGCTGGTCAATGGTCAGGCTCTCGGGGCCAAGACCAGACAAGGGAGCCAAAACTCCGCCTAAAACGTGATAGAGGCCGCGAAACAAGCCAGAGGACTCAATAACCAAAAGGTCAGCCGGCGTCTCCACCACGCAGATGGTCGTTCGGTCCCTTAAAGGGTCGGCGCACAAAGGACAGGGATCGGTCTCGGCGTAAGTAAAACACTCTGAGCAAAAATGGATCTCCTCTTTGACCGCGATAATGGCTTGGGCTAGCTCCCTGGCCTCGGTCTCTGAGCCTTTTAAAAGGCTTAAAGCTAGGCGGGTCGCGCTTTTGGCGCCTAAACCCGGCAGTTTGGCCAAGCGCTCAATGAGGTTAGTGAGCGAAGGCGGCTGTTCCTTAGCCATAAAATAGTCCTTCAAAGGCGAGTCAATCCGCCCGAGATAATTAAAAGAGCCAGGGCCAACGTTTTGGCTACTGGTAAGAATACAAAAAGGCGGGTTTTCTTTCAAGCCCTGAGAATTTCTAGGTATTTAGGGGCAAAGAGCGCTTTTGGAATCAAGATCTTGTAACTGGGTGGGCTCCCTCGCGGGCGGTTAACCAAGTTCGAAAGGCGCGCTTCGTCATTCTTTCCCCGCTAAATATGAGCCAGCTTTAAAGCCCAAAAACCTCTTTAAGCGCGACTTGCTTTTTTTTATTACTATTTTCTTCGTCTCTTAAGTTATTTTCTTCGGTTTTTTAGCTATTTTCTTTGTCTCTATAGCTCTTTATTTGTCTCTTAAGTTATTTTCCCTTCTCTTAAGAAATTTTCTTCGTCTAGGGGATTGGGCCCATATTGGTTTTCGCTGGGTAAACTTTTTGGCGTTTCGGCGCGTAAAGGCCAAGATAAAACCAAAAACCCCCAAAAGAAAGTAATGAAGACGGCCTCTTAGGCGGTCTGGAAATTTTAGCGGGCTGGCTTTCCCTCTTCGGGTGGCTCGGCGGATCTGGGGCCTTCGTTTAAGTCTAGGCAGCGACCGTCAAAATCGCGCCAGCTTTTACCGCCTAAAGGACCACAAAACTTGGGGTCGTCGACTGGCATGGCCCCAATACTCTCCCCTCGGCAGCCTTTCCACTGATAGCAGGTTCCTCGGTCGTAAGGGTTGGGCCTGGCCACGGGGATTATTTTTGGCCTTGGGCTCTCGGCGGCTAAATTGAGCGGGGAGCCTAAAACTCCTAAAGCCATTAACCCAAGGAGCCCTAAAAATTGAGAGGCGAAAGAAAACAGTTGGCCTCGGGGGCCTTTAAAGGCGAGGAGGCGCTTGGAAATTAGGTCGCCGCTGGCAACTAGGGGAATTATGGAAACTAGGCGAATTTTGGCGACGAGGAAAATTTTAGATATTAGGTAAATTATGGAAATTAGAGGGTTTTTAGCCATTAGGGCTCTTGGGGCTATTAGGAACTTTTGGGCGACTTGGGGGTTTTGGCCGCCCAAGGCCCTTGGGGCGACTTTAAGGGGGTTTGGTTTTTGGGTTAAAAGGCTCATCTTACGGAACCTTCTTCTCTAGACTTAAAAGGGTTAAAGGGGCGTCCAGTTTTAAGCTCCTAGTGGTGAGTAAGCGGTCAAACTGGACTATGTAGAGGCGTTCTTCTAGATCGACCCTAACTATCCGCCCAGGACCAAAGGTTTTGTGGCCGACCCTATCGTTTACGGCCAAAAGCCTTTCAGGCGGGGGCCTATGTTTTTGGGTCTTGGCGGTTTTAGAAACGTGGCTGTCGGGGACTGAGTGGACGTAGTCTAAGAGATCTTGGCCAATTTCCTCCAAAAAACGCGAGGGGGTTTTATGTTGGCCTTCTAAGGTTTTGCCAGACGAATCCGAGAGATAAAGGCCGTCA
>JAIROO010000277.1 GCA_031257535.1 Deltaproteobacteria bacterium | reverse complement strand
CTCAAGAAGTTGGCCACTGACTATAGGTGGATTCAGAATTTAAGACGAAAATCTTCTTGGAGTTTTCCTAAGAGCGAAGGCGCGAAGACCTTTACGAAAGCCGGCCGCGAGAAATTCGCATGGCCGGTTTGATGATGGGGAGACTGGAAACGGGACAAATGTTACCGCGCCAGCTCCCTACTCTACTTTATTGATTTAGAAAAAAAACGTACTCTTAAGTCTCTTATACAAAAAATTTTTTCTCTTTCTGATAATGATCTTACAATTTTAGATTATTTACTTGACAATTGGAATATAAGAGATATTTTAACTATAATTAAAAAATAGATCAAAGAATTTCTGTAGTTCAAACTATTTCGCAACTTCATAGTAATTCAAAAGTCAGTGAATTATCTTTGCTTCATCCATTAATTACAAGATCTAAATGGTTGTTTGGTCCTGAATATGACTCAGTTGAATATACTTCAAATGAACAACTTAGGTCAATAGCAAAAAAATTTTTTAATTTTCAAGATAGTGATATAACTGATGTAAATATCAAAAAACGTCCTGATTTATTTGTTATTGGTGATTCCTGTTTTTCGTTAACTGGAGTTAATGTATTTAATTCAGATTCTAAGTTATTTGAAATCCATAAAATTCTCCTTATATAACTTAAGAAAGGAGGATCGGTTATAAAAAGAGAAAATAGAGACCAAACAGTGGGTTATGTAGAAGATCTACTTAAATTAACTAAGTTACCTTCTAATGTAATTATAAATGCTTACGTTATAGGTGATTCAATTTCCAATAATGTAACTTTACAGCAAAAATTAGGAGATTACATTAATGCCAACATTTTTATAACTACATATTCTCAACTAATTGATTCTGCTGATCGTAGATTATTTAATCTACGTTCTCAAATAAAAGCTCATTGCTTACCTTACTCAGATAAAATAGCTCCTACTATTGTTGAAACTGATACATTATTTTAATATATTGTTTAAATATTTTATAAGTTTAATATAATCTCTATAAGTAAATAAAGGATATTATTCCAGTGTAAAAGTTGAATATATCTGTAAGAAAGTCTAACATATATGTGATCAATACAGTTTTAAGATTATCATTTCAACTTAAGATCATTTTATCAAGAATGATGATTAAGCTTTATATATAACTACAAATTTATTCATTCTAGCTTCACCTTTTTGACCATCCTATTATGTTTTTTTTGTCAAAATCCCCTAAAAATTATTAAACGAGCTTTTTAGGATGCCCTCGTAAAAACCTTATTTTAATTTTTATTGGTTCGTTTATATTCTATATATGGCGGTCGCTATACTTTAAGATTAGCTTATATAGTAGAACAACGCCCCAACAATTTCAAAATAAAAGTTGTTACAAGGCCATCTTTTAGGCTAACACTTTGACTTTAAAGTTTTTTTGCCCGCTGAAGCTCCACTAAGCTTAGCCCTCCTTTGACTAGCTTTTTCTCCCCTTTTTATAATGAAAAAACCTTCGAATAACATTGAAGCTAGATTTTTAAGCTAACGCCTTGATTTTAATATTATTTTGTTTTTAGCCAGCCTAAGTTGGCCGCGGCCAAAAACCCCAAAACAAGGTTTTTTCGTTTAAAACGCTAAAAAGCTAAAAACCAGGGCTTAGTCCTCGTTTTCGCCATTTTTTCTCTAAGCCCACTTTGACGCTTAGTTAAAATATGGACCTTTGGAGCCATATCGTCTTTAAAATAGGCCCCAATTTTTTGACGAAAACCTGTATAATGCCATTCGCTTTGAAAGCCCTTTTAAATCGTTTTTAGTCAAAGAGCCCTTATTTTTCTTAGGGCCGCATTGAACAAGACCATCTTTAGGGCCGTGATTTTGGCCTTTAGTTAAGGGTTTTTGGGTCTCGTTTGGCCTATAAGCTAAAAAAAAGGGGTCAGATCTTTATTTGTCCTCGACCTCGCCCTTAAAAAAGTGGCTAAAGTTTGTTTTGGAGATTTCATGCCCATCTTATCTCAGGCCAGTCCCAAGGCCATCAACGTGGCCGACCTTTTTC
This sequence comes from Deltaproteobacteria bacterium, assembly GCA_031257535.1. Classification (GTDB taxonomy): domain Bacteria; phylum Desulfobacterota; class Desulfarculia; order Adiutricales; family Adiutricaceae; genus JAIROO01. The sequence goes on along the minus strand of JAIROO010000277.1, from coordinate 9,411 downwards.
GCGAGGTGATGTTAGCCCGGACCCGCGTCTATCGCGCCTTGCCCCCGACTCCCTTAGAGATCCACGAAATGGCCGGGGACTGGCGGATGCTTTTAAAAAGGGAAGATCTCTCGGCGATCCACTCTTTTAAATGGCGGGGAGCTTATAACTTCGTGAGGGCCAGAGTCGACGAGGCCAGAAAAGCGGGTTTGGTCGCCGCCTCGGCCGGCAATCACGCTCAAGGGGTGGCTCTGGCTACGGCTCTTTTGGGAGTCAAAGCCCATCTTTTTATGCCCAAAGCCGCTCAGCGCTTAAAGGTTGACTCCGTGGCTCGTTTAGGCGGGAGTTTAACGACTATCGAGCTGGTGGGGGACGACTACGACGAAGCGGCCGAGGCGGCTTTGGAGTTCGCCCGCGAGACCAAGGCCTTATACGTGCCGCCTTACGACGACGTTTTGGTGATGGCCGGGCAAGGAGTTTTGGCCGACGAGATGATGACCTCCCCCGACCGACCGGACGTGGTTTTCGCCCAAATAGGTGGGGGTGGGTTAGCCGCGGGGGTGGCCAGCGTTCTGAAATCTTACGATCAAAAGGTCAAGGTCATCGGGGTCGAGGCCGAGGGTCAAGCTTCTATGGCCGCCGCCTTTCGAGCGGGCCATCCGACCCCTTTAGAGAGAGTCGACGTTTTTTGCGACGGCACCGCGGTCAAAACGGCTGGCTACCTAACCTTTCCTCTTTTAAGCTCCCTTTTAGACGATCTCGTGGCCGTCTCCGCCCAGGAAGTCTCGGCGGCCATTGAGGAGCTGTGGCGAGTGGCAAGGGTCTTGCCGGAACCGTCCGGGGCTTTGGGTCTAGCCGGAGCCCGGCGAATGAGCGGCGAACTGGCTGGCTTAAACGTGGGGGTCATCTTAAGCGGGGCGAATTTGGATTTTCGCAGGTTAAGCCACATCTCCCGGGCTATAGACGATCCAGTGGCCAGGCAAGCCTATTATCGGGTAACCTTACCCGAACGCCAAGGGGCGATGCTGGCCTTTTTAAAGGACTTAAAACCTTTAAACTTAAACATCAGCCATCTCATGGTGGGCCAGTTTGACCTGGATCTGGCTTACCCCGTGGTGGGCTTTGAGGGCGACCCTGACCAGTTGTGGCGGCTTGAGGTCAGCTTAAAGAAGCTCGGTTATGAGTTTTCCAACGTCTCGAGCCGGCCGGATTTACCTTTTCGGGTGGCGCCCTTTCAACCTCGGCTTTTTCGGCTGCCTTACGCCGCTATCGTCAATTTTCCCGAGCGGCCAGGGGCTTTGACCGAGTTTTTAGAAAGGATCTCCCATTTAACCAATATCTCCTATTTCAATTACGTCCACTCTGGAGAGCTCATCGGTCGGGCTTTGGCGGTTTTTTCCTTTGAGGATCTGGCCAAACGAGCCCGTTTTTTAGCCGATTTAAAGGAAAATGGCCCCCTAGTGACCGATTTGGCCCAGGACACCTTAGACGCTTTGGGCCTAACCGCCTCGACTTTGGCCGACCAGCGGTTTGAGGAGAAAGATTTGGCGGTATCTTTGGCCGCGGAAAAAACCTTGGAAAACAAAAATATTTAAAGCCCGTTCGCCGCGCCCAGATAAGGCTGGACTCGTAAAAACTTTCAGGTTTCGCGATTTTAGGCCCCTAGCTCTACTATACAAGCTAATTTGAAAATAATGGACCCCCATTTATTGTATATAAACGAGTCCTTAAAAAAATAAAGGGTTTTCGCGAGGTCGTCCTTAAGTCATTTTTTAAGCCAGGAGGGTTTGGCCAAGAAGATTTGGCCAGAGGCGGCGCCCAGGAGGATTGGCCAGAGGCGGCGCCCAGGAGAGTTGGCCAGGGGCGGTAGCCAGGCGGATTGACGAGGAGGATCGCCAAAGGAGGATCGCCAAAGGAGGTTTGGTTAGGAGCGGTGGCCAGAGGGGGGCGCGCCTTCGGCTCAAGACGACGCTTAAGAATTAGACGCGAGACGCGTCAAAAGATTTGCCTTAGGTTCCGTTTTTTTGGTATACTAGTTTTAGGTTTGCGAGTTTAGGCCGCGTAATTTTGGCTTTCGGGCTTATTTATTTTTAATTGAGGCGGCTATTCTTCGGGCTAATTGATCTTAAGTTTTTTAGCTATTTTTTGGCTTTATGGGAATTGGCGCGTTTTTTGGGGCGCCTATTAGCTTTAGCTTTTCCCTTAAAAAGCCTTAGCGAAGGCTAGTTAATCTCTAAGGGCGGTTAACCGAAAGGCTAGTTAGCCTCTAAAGGCCCTAGTTAGGCTTAAAAGGTCGCTCTAGCCAAAAAAAGATCTTTTTTTCTTGCCCGGCCTAACTATATCTATAAGGTCGGTTTCGCCTTTTATGGCGAAAAAAGGAGTTATTTCGATGACCAAGGAACTAGTTGAGGCGGCTTTAGGCAAAATTCGTCCGGCTTTAATCGCCGACGGGGGAAACATTGAGCTAGTTGGCGTTAACGATGGCGTGGTTTCCGTGCGTTTAGTCGGGGCCTGCGCTGGCTGCCCCATGTCCCAGATGACTTTAAAAGAAGGCGTGGAGAGGGCTTTAAAAAGTTCCATTCCCGATATCAAGGAAGTCGTGGCGGTTTAGCTTTTAGTTCCTTGTTTCTTTAGTCGCGGTTTGTTTTAGGCGCGGTTTTTTCTCTATACCTTTTTTTGGCTAAAAAATATCTCTTGACTTGGCTTTTTTTTAAGTCTAATATTTGGCGATGTTTTTCCCAAAATGTTTTTTTCTATAGGCCTTATTTTCGTTTGGCCTTTAAAAGGTTGTCATGCTTAGGTTTTACGAAAGCGTTCGCGTTTTTCGGGTCACGTCTTCTTTAGGCGCTTGGCGGGGTTCGGTAATATTCCGTGGTGGCGAGATGAGCCGGCCCTAAGACCTTTTTATTGGCGATTCATATTAGAACCACGGTTTATTAGCCGTGGTTTTTTTTTGTCCATAAGGAGCCAGCGTGATTATTTTAAAGCAGAAAGCTCTTTTCTTGGAAAGCGACGTGGCTACCCCGGTCAGCGTCTTTTTAGAGCGAGTGGCCAACCGTCGCCAGGCTGGCCTTCTCTTGGAGAGCGCCGAGGTGGGCGGGGTTTGGGGTCGGTATAGCCTCATAGGCGAGGGGGCTTTAATGACCTTAAGCTGTCGCAAGGGACTTTTAGAAGTGGAAACCGTCGACCCTCGGCTTATCCATTTAAAAGAGAGCCAGGGGTTACCGTTCTTAGAGGGGTTAAGGTCGGTCATTAAAAAATTAACCATCGAGCCGGATCCAACCATGGCCCACCTGCCACCCATTACCCGGGCTCTTTATGGTTATCTAGGTTATGGGGTGGCCGGCCTTATGGAGGCCCGTCTCGCCAAAAGACTGCCGCCAGAGGCGGCTGAGGGTGGCTTTATCCTGCCCCACGTGGTCCTTCTTTTTGACCATTTATACAACCGGTTGATAGAGATCACTTTGGGCGGGCCACCTTTAGACCTCCCCATTCATCCGCAGTTTCCCTCTGGGCCCGACGTGATTACCCAGAATCCGACCCGGGAGGAGTATCTAAAGATGGTCCGTTTAGCCCGGGACTTTATCAGTCAAGGGGAGCTGATTCAGATGGTTTTGTCCGTGGGTTTTGAAAAGCCCTACGCGGGCGACGTTTTTGACGTTTATCGTCGTTTAAGGCGCCTAAACCCCTCCCCGTATATGTTTTACCTCCAAATCCCAGACGTTTGCTTAACCATCTCTTCCCCAGAAGCTTTGGTCAGTTGCGAAGGCGACAATTTAAGACTGTGCCCCATCGCCGGGACCAGGCCCCGCGGCCAAGACAAAGGCCTGGACGACCTGTTTGAGGCGGAGTTGTCCGCCGACCCCAAAGAAAAGTCCGAGCACGTCATGCTCGTGGACTTGGGTCGCAACGACTTAGGCCGGGTGGCTAAACCCGCCTCCGTGGAAGTTACCCGGTTCATGGACGTGGAGCGGTTTTCCCACGTCATGCATCTGACCTCCTATTTAAAGGCCGAGCTAGCCCCGGGTCACGACGCCTTAGACGTCTTAACGGCCACTTTTCCGGCGGGCACCTTGTCGGGAGCTCCCAAAATCCGGGCCATGGAGCTCATCGCCGACCTGGAGATGGCTAACCGCGGCCCTTATGGCGGGGCTAACGGCTGGATTGGCCTGGACCGGGGTCAGGTCAATATGGATTTTGGCATCTCTATCCGCGGGCTCTGGGTCAGAAACGGTCGGGCCTACTGGCGAGCTGGCGCGGGGATTGTTTACGACTCTGAGCCGGCCCGCGAGTGGACCGAGTGTCTCAACAAAGCCGCGGTCGTTAAAGCCGCCTTAACCGCTTAAGGAGACGTGAGATGCTGTTACTGGTCGATAATTACGATTCTTTTACATATAATCTAGTCCAAGTATTTCAGAGCTTAGGTCATGATCCACTCGTGGTCCGCAACGACTCGCCGTCTCTTTGGGATTTAGTGGAGCGCGAGGATCTGGACAAGGTCTGCGTCTCCCCAGGGCCTGGCCGTCCAGAGTCGGCGGGCTTGTGCTTAGAGATTTTAGAAAAGCTCGCCCAAAAGCCCAAACCCCCGTCCGTTTTAGGGGTCTGTCTGGGCCACCAGCTTTTAGGCCAGTTCGCCGGAGCCGAGGTTTTTGTGGCCGAGCGGATTATGCACGGCCGGGTCTCGACCATTACCCACAATGGGGAGGGTTTATTCGCCTCGCTGCCCCAGAACATGGCCGTGGGTCGGTACCACTCCCTATTGGTGGGGGAACCGCCAAAGGGGGGGCGCCACTCCTTTACGGTGACCGCCAGAACCAAGGACCAAGAGATTATGGGTTTAGCCTATGACGATCTACCTTGGGTGGGGGTGCAGTTTCATCCAGAGTCGGTCTTAACCCCCCAAGGTCGCGACTTACTGGGTAATTTCTTGGGGACTAAAGTTAAAGCCGAGGTCAGCGCGGCGGAGACCCCCAAGCCTTTGTCCGAGATTTACGAGGCCTTGGGCTCTAAGCGCGACTTAAACGCCGAGGAAGCGGAGCAGGTCTTTGAGCGATTAATGGATGGGCAATTGTCCATGGCTCAGGCCGGGGCTTTACTGTTGGGTTTAAGAACCAAAGGCGAGACCCCCTTGGAAGTGGCCGCCGCGGCCACCTCGGTCTTAAAAAGAGCCAAGGTCGTCCCGGCCATGGGCGGGCCGACCTTGGACGTGGTGGGGACCGGCGGGGACAATCGCTTTTCTTTTAACTGCTCCACGGCCACGGCTTTGGTCTGCGCCTCTTTAGGTTATCGGGTCTTAAAGCACGGCAACCGCTCGGTCTCGTCTCGATCGGGCAGCGCCGACGTGTTGGAGCGCTTAGGTTTTAACATTGAGCCCAAGATTACGGATTTACCCGAGATCATGGCCAAGACCGGGTTTGTTTTTCTGTTCGCCCCCCACTATCACCCGGCCTTTAAGCACATTATGCCCGTCCGTCGCGAGCTAGGGGTGCGGACTTTATTTAACATTTTAGGGCCCCTCGTTAATCCGGCTAAACCCACGCACCGGCTGATTGGGGTTTATTTACCGGGCCTTTTGGATCTGATGGCCGGGGCTTTGGCCCGTTTAGACGGCGAGGTGGCGGCGGTGGTCCACGGGGCGGGGGGTTACGACGAGTTAACGACTATTGGCCCGGCCGAGGTCCGTTTGGTGCGGGGGCGAGCTATCGAGTCTTTAACCTTGGATCCTAAAGACTACGATCTAGTCCCGGCTGAGCCGGAAGATCTAACTATTAAAGATCCCACCGATGGGGCCCGGATTTTACGCTTGCTTTTAGCGGGCCAGGGGACGCCGGCTATGCGCGACACTTTGATTTTTAACGTGGGTTTAGCCCTATATATATTGGACGGCGGCTCCTTTGACGCGGCCATGGACAAAGCGAGGGCCGCGGTGGCGAGTGGCCAGGCTTATAAGCTTTTGCCTTAATTAAGGTAAAAGAGTAGGCTAAGGGCGATATATGGAATTAGCCAGATTTCGAGCGGCTAAAGAGGCGGAAATTCAAGGGTTAAAACTAAATCCTCCCCCAAAGGCGCCTAAGATTAAGCGGCCTGACTTTTTAGCTGGCCTGACCAAAGGGGTGGCTTTAAGGGGTCTAGGCCTTATCGCCGAATATAAAAGGGCCTCGCCCTCTTTGGGCGACCTGGACTTAAGCTTAACGCCTAAGGAGGCGGCCACGGCTTACGCCGCGGCCGAAGCCATCTCGGTTTTAACCGAGGCGACTTATTTTAAAGGCGATCCGCGTTTTTTAAACGAGTTAGCTGTTAGCGACAAACCCCTTTTGCGCAAGGATTTTATTTTTGAGCCTCTCCAGGTCTTAGAAACGGCCTTATTTCCGGCCTCGGCGATATTGCTCATCGTTCGCTTAACCCCGGATTTAGCCTTACTTAAAGATTTGATCGCTTTAGCCCTAGACCAGGGTTTGGCTCCAGTGGTCGAGGTCTTTAACCAAAAAGAATTGGCCATAGCCCGAAAGGCTGAGGCTACCATCATTCAGGTTAACGCTCGGGATCTGGAGACTTTAACCTTAGATAAAGCCGGGCATTTGAGGTTAATCAAAAAAGATCCGCCCCAAGATGGGGAGTTTTGGATCGCGGCCAGTGGTTTGGCCACGGCCCAAGATCTCGCCGCCCGGCGGGCGGCGGGTTATGGGGCGGTCTTAATTGGCTCGGCTCTGATGGGCTCGGGATCCCCAGGCCAAGCCTTAACGAAAATCTTAGCCGAGTTAAAGGCCAGCGACGAGTAAATCCTATCTTTTAACGTCTTTTTAATGATGTCTTTTAATTATTTTTATAATACATCAATTGTTTTTACTAAAAAAAGAGTTATTTATTTTTTTCCAGCCCTGGCCGTTTAAATTAGGCTCAGACCGGCTTTAGGTATATAATGAGACGGTCAAATTTATTTCGGGCTCTAGCTAAAAAAGACGGGCCTTTAATCAAGATCTGTGGCCTCAAAGATCCGGCCGTGGCTTTATACTGCGCGGAAGTTGGGGTAGATCTGGTTGGCTTTATTTTTTATCCGTTAAGCCCAAGACACGTTGACCCGCGAGCGGTCCGGGACATTATGACGCCCGGGGCTTTACGGGTGGGGGTGTTCGTGGAGCAAGATGGGGCCGAGATTTTAGACATTATGGCCACCGCCCGGCTGGATTTGGCTCAGTTGCACGGGGAGCAGGATCTGGCCACGGCTAAGGCCATTGGCCCTGAGCGGGTGATTCGGGTTTTTTGGCCTTCGCGTTACGGGTTTGGCAAGGCCCAAGATCAAGATCAAGATCTAAATCAAGTGCGGCGGTCAGCTCAAGATCAAGATAAAGCTCAAGCTCAAGATCAGCTTCAAGATCTAGCCTCTGGCCCCAGCTTTAATCCCGATCAAAGCTTAAACCCCAGCCCAGATCTTTTGGCCGCGGATTTAGCCAAATGGGCGGAGTTCTCGACTTTATTTTTGTTTGACGCGGGCCGGGCGGTCGGCGGCCATGGCCAAAAACTGGGCGCTTTTAATTTCCCTACGCCTAAGCCTTTTCTTTTGGCTGGGGGGTTGGAGCCAGCCGACTTGGCGCGGCTGTGGCCGAACGCCCCGGCCAACTTACGCGGTTTTGATTTTAACTCTGGGGTGGAGAGGGCCAAAGGGGTTAAAGACAAGGCGGCCATCGCGAGCTTAATAAAGGCTAAGGCCAGGCTTTTAGGCCTTAAATCGGGTCACGCGACCAGAAGGTGTTTTTTAATATGAAAGGATATTTTGGCGAATTTGGCGGACAGTACGTACCGGAGGTTTTAGTGCCGCCCTTATTGGAGCTGGAAGAAGCCATGGCTACGTATCTGCCGGACCCCGCTTTTCAAGCCGAGTTAAAAGACTTATTGGCTAACTACGCTGGGCGACCGACCCCTTTAACCCTTTGTCCCCGCTTGTCTTCGGACTTGGGTTTTAACGTGCGCTTAAAGCGGGAAGATTTGCTTTTTACCGGGTCCCACAAAATTAATAACACTTTAGGTCAGGCCCTTTTAGCCAAAAAAATGGGTAAAACCGAGTTAGTGGCCGAGACTGGGGCGGGCCAGCACGGAGTGGCCACGGCCACGGCCGCGGCCCGCTTAGGCTTGACCGCGACTATTTTTATGGGGGCCGTGGACGTCGAGCGCCAGAAAGTCAACGTCGAGCGGATGCGCCTTTTGGGAGCTAAAGTGGAGCCAGTGGCCGACGGGACCCAGACCTTAAAGGACGCCATTAACGAGGCCTTACGCTACTGGATAACCAACCAGAAGACCACCCACTACTGCTTTGGCACCGCGGCTGGACCCCATCCTTTCCCGACTTTGGTTAAAGGGTTTCAAGCCGTTATTAGCCAAGAGGCTTTGACCCAGTACCAAACGATTATTGATCGCTTACCAGATTTAGTGGTGGCCGCGGTGGGCGGTGGCTCTAACTCCATTGGGGCCTTCGCCCATTTTTTGCCTTTAAACGTCGCTTTGGTAGGGGTGGAGGCCGCCGGAACTGGCGAGCCAGGCTGCTACAACTCGGCCCCCATTAACTTAGGGCGTTTAGGGATTTTGCACGGTCAAAGGTCGCTGCTTTTGCAGACCGATAAAGGCCAGGTCTTGCCCTCGCATTCTATCTCGGCCGGTTTAGACTACCCGTCGGTGGGGCCAGAGCACGCTTATTTAAACTCCATTGGCCGGGCGCGCTATGGTTTGGCTAACGACGGCGAGGCGGTGCGGGCCTTTTTTACTTTATGCCAAACCGAAGGGATCATCCCGGCCTTAGAGCCTTGCCACGCTTTAGCTTGGGTCTTGGCCCATAAAAACGAGATCGACCCGGGCTCGGAAGTCATGATTTGCCTATCTGGCCGGGGCGACAAAGACTTAGAGATCGTTTTGGCTAATCTCCACTTTCAAGACGAAGCCCATAAGGCTTAACCGCGCGGGGTGATTTAATGAGCTTATCGCGACTGACCGAGGCTATTTTAGCCGCCGCCCGGGAAAAACGCCCGGCTCGAGTCCCTTTTCTGACCGCCGGTTGCCCTAGTCCCACCCGTTTTTGGGAGAGTTTAAAAGAGCTGGACGAAAATGGGGCCGACATTATCGAGATTGGGGTCCCTTTTTCCGATCCCGTAGCCGATGGGCCGGTTATCGCCGCGGCTAGCCATCGGGCTTTGCTCGATGGGGTGGATTTAGAGTGGATTTTCGCGGGTTTGGCCAAAATTTCCTTAAAGGCCCCTATCGTCCTTATGAGTTACGCTAATCCTCTGATCCAGTACGCCTGGGACCAAGTCAGTGGGGCGACTTTGTCGCAAAAAGTTTTAGCTAGTTTAAGGCTTTTGGCCTTAGACGCCTCGCGTCACGTGGCCGGGTTTATCGTGCCCGACGCGCCTTTAGAGGAGTCTGGCCCGTTTCAGGTGGCCTTTG
>JAIROO010000301.1 GCA_031257535.1 Deltaproteobacteria bacterium | reverse complement strand
TCAACCTGGAGATGGCTACGAATATTCGTATCGTTAATTTTAGGATTCGAAGCCGGCCTGGTGGCGCGGCTCCCAATTCCTCCCTCGACTGAAGTCGAAGGTTTCCTTGGGAGTTTTCTATGATTAAAAGATTCTTTAAAAAAATCTTTAAATTGACCGCCGCCATCGTCGTCGCGTTGGTGGGCATCCCGCTCTTGGCCTACGTTTTCCGGGGCTCTTCCATAGTAATTCTCGTTTTGGGCGGTCTTATCGTCTTTTTTTACTATACATACCGAGTGCTGTTTACCCCCGAGGCCAAAAATCGCCTCGATCCTCCTAACGCTAAAGACGTCCTTGACCGCGACCCGCGCCCCAAACCCAGACTAGAACCCCGGCCCCAACAACCGCCTAAACAAAGGAACGTCAAAGTCGTGGTTTACGACTCAACCCAAACCAGGACTATTGATCAATACGCCGAATTAATTGATAATTATATTCAATTTAATGGTAATACTTTTAAAAGTAAATTATCGCTCATACGTAGTTATTGCGAAAAATTTATTAAAAAAAGAACTTTTGTTAATAACGCGCTATTAGGAAGTCTTGAAAAAACTGAGCTTACATACATAAAATTTTCTGGTATATTAAACAATATTGATCAATATATATGTAATATACTTAACGATATCTTAAGTCGACTGCATGCTTTTGACGAAGATGAATACGAAGAAATATTAAATAGTCATGATTTTAATTCAAGCACTTATCTTGAGCGATCTAGAATATATACGGAATATATCAATTACATAGACTCTGCCGCAGGTAATATAGATAAAATATTAGTTAAATTGGATCAACTTCTGCTTGAAACATCTAAAGTAAAATCTTTAAATTTTAACAACCTTAATAATATAGATACTATAAATGATATTGATAGTCTAATTAATAATATTAAACGATATAAATTATAAAAATAATAATAGTGATAAAAAAATTATAAGATTAAATTTTTTATTGATTTTTAACCCCAATTTAAGCCCGGTCGCGGCCAAGCCCCTTGACCTTGGGCTAAAAGCTATTTAGGGTCAACCCGAGATTTTTTTGGTTTTTTTAAGCCCAATAAAATAGTTCTTGACCGTGAGACCTATTTTAGGTCATAAGCTAAGGTTTTTTAGCGACTTTACTAAAAAATTTATACAATCTTAAACTTAGTCTCCAACAATAGGCGACAAACCACAAAAATGCTCCATAAAATCAAAAATTTTTTCGCCAAAATCATAGTTTTGGTCTTTGGTGTCTGCGTCCTCGCTGTCATCGGCAATATTTTGCGAGATTTTTCCGAAAAAGGAGCCCCGCTTTTCTTTATTTTAGGTTTAATTCCTTTATTCATAATTGTTAAACGAATGAATGTGACTACCAATAAAACGGGCAAAACTCTGGAAAATTTCGAAGGAACGCCCACGACCATCCCGGAATACCTTCAATTAATTAAAGACTATATAAGTAATAATAATAAGACGTTTAGAGAAAAATTATTAATTATTAAAAGTCATTCTGAAAAATATATAAAAAAGAGGGAAATGATAAATAAAACTCTACTAGTAAACTTAAATAAAAATGAATTAACATATATTAAATTTAATGGCATATTAGTTGGCATTGACGTTTCAATAAAAAAGACCCTCAATGATGTTTTAGTTCGTTTGACTTCTTTTGATGAAGATGAATACGAGCAAATACTAAAAAAACCTGATATTTTATCCAACACATATAATGAACGTAGGGCTATTTTTAAAGATTACACTGATTATATTAATTCTTCAGTCAAATTTTTGGATGGAATGTTAGTTAAATTAGATAAACTTCAACTTGAAATTAATAAATTAAAATCTTTAGATCTTAACAATATTGATAATATCGATTCTATAAAAAATATTGATGATTTAATTGATATATTAAAATTTTATAAATCTTTATAACGTATAATATACAGTTATAATTTTAATTTTTTGACTTAAACAATTAGTTATATCCTTTAATCGAACTTTCAAATTTTCTTGATAACAAAAATCCAACAAAATACCTAGAACAGCCAAGTGATTATGTCTTTTTTACGAAATTTGATTTTATTTAATTATAAAATTCAATTAAATAAATTAACTATATACTTTTATACAATAATTAAACTTTAAAATCTCTAAAAACGCCCAACCCAAAAATTAAAAAAACGCGGCCGCTAGGGCCACCCTTTTTTAGGCGTCCAGAAAAAAGTATAGCCAAAAGCTTTAATTTTAGGTATTATTCTTTTTTAGTTATTAACGCGAACGAACAGTCTTGGTTATTTTTGGTGGATCTTTGGTCAAGGCCAAGGGGACTTTACGTTATTTTGTCCTCCTCGTTTTTTACCGTTTTTTCGCCTTTTAAGGTAAACGTTCCTAAATTTACGACTTATTGGCGTTTTTTAGCTCCTTTAAATTTAGCCAAAAAAACGCGCAACTTTTTTAAGCCCTAAATTTTAGAAAAACCAAAACGCGGTCGCCCCTGTCTTTTTTTTGCTATTGTCTTTCACGCGACGACCCGATTGAGCGAAACATGGCCTCCGCCCTCCTTAAATCTAGCCAGCCCGGCTCTTTTCGGCCTCCGGGCAAACAATTGATTATCTCGATCTTCGTCGGGATCGTGACGGCTTTGGTTTGTTTATTACTTATTAAAGGCCCCACCGCTTTTATTAGCGAGGAGCGGACCACTAAGTACGAGGGCATTAGCGAGTTTGAGGCCATCAAGATCTTAAACGAGTTCTACGCCAAAATCGACGTCACTCACCTCCCGCCCATCATGGAGCCCGTGGATCTAGAGGAGGTGGATCTGCTCGAAATCCTGCCGGACATCGACAAGTACCCCCTCATAGTCCCCCCAGTCAAAGACTCTTTTTCCATAGAAATAGCCTCTTCCCCGGAAAAAGCCGCCCCTTTAGGCTCCGTAGGGGCTTCTTATAACCGCTGGCTAGTAGAGATGGCCGAGCGGTTCAACAAGATGAAGTATGTAAAAAAGGGCCAGCCCGTCTCGGTTAGCCTCCGCTCCCTGCCTTCGGGCTTGGCTTTAGACTACATCGTCAGCGGCAAATACCTCCCCGACGCCTTTACCCCCTCCAACGCCCTATGGGGCGACATTTTAAAAGATAGGGGAGTGCCCCATAAGCTCTTGGCCGAAAGACTAACCGGCAACGTGGCTGGAATTGTTCTCGAACAATCTAAATACGCTGATTTTGTCGCTAAATACCAAGAAGTCACCGTGGCCAACGTGGCTAAAGCCGTCAACCAAGGGGCTTTCGTTATGGGTTATACTAACCCCATGGTCTCCTCCACTGGGGCTAATTTCATGATGTCTATGCTCATGAGCGCGAACCCTAATAATCCTTTAAGCGAGGAAGCCCAGACCGAATACGCGAGATTTCAGAACAATATCCCCTTTGTGGCCTACACCACTTTGCAGATGACCGAAGCCGCTAGATCCGGGGTTTTAGACGGCTTTGTTTTTGAGCTCCAGCAGTTCGTTAACTCGCCCGAGTTAAAAGCCAACTACGTCTTTACCCCTTTTGGGGTCCGCCACGACAACCCAGTTTACGCCTTAGGCGATTTAAGCCGAGATAAAATCGAGCTTTTGACCTTGTTCATTAGTTTTTGCCGCTACCCCGAAGCCCAAAGCTTAGCCACTAAATATGGCTTTAACCAAAACGATTCTTATAAAGGGCTCGATAAAATCAAAGGCCAGTATATCCCTGAAGCCCAAAAGCTCTTTAAAGAAAGAAAAAGCGGCCAACGCGAGTCCATGGCCGTCTTTGTCGTCGACGTCTCCGGCAGCATGGCCGGAGCGCCTTTACGTTTTTTAAAAAGATCCCTTATCCAGGGTTCAAAAACCATTAGTTATAATAATTTCGTGGGTTTGGTCCAATTTTCCGACCAGGTCCAGATCGCCGTGCCCATTAGCCGATTTGACCTTAGCCAAAGGTCTCTTTTTACCGGGGCCGTTAACAACATGTCCTCTGGCGGGGGGACGGCCATGTTCGACGCCTTGATCGTGGCCGCCAAAATGCTGGTGGACGCTAAAGCTAAGCGTCAAAACGTTAAACCCATGATCATCGTCTTAACCGACGGCGAGTCAGCCCAAGGCCACACTTTCGCCGACGTCGCCCCCATGGCTCGTGGCCTTAAGATCCCTATCTTTACTATTGGCTACAACGCGAACCTTAAAACCCTCAAAGAAGTTTCCGCGATTAACGAGGCGGCTAGTTTTGAGGCCGACACCGACGATATAGTTTATAAGATGCAGAGTTTTTTCAACGCCGAAATGTAACCGCTGGAGTTATTATGTCATCTGATTTTTCCATGACCGTTTTCGATCCTGAGGCCATCGCCGACAAGGTGATAGCCGAAGAAAAACCCCTAACCGAGGATGAGAAGCGCCTAAAAGAGCAGGCTGAGGCTAACGCCAAAGCCATTATCGAAGCCGATACGTCCGCTATAGATACCCGCCAAAAGCTTCTAACGCCTATTGAGGAGTTTGGGCTCAAGACCATGGGGGCCTCAAAAGACAAAAACGAGCTTTTGGCTCTTTCCGTGTCTAATCTCGCTAAATCTGGGGAAGAAGGCGGAATCGTGAGCAATGGGCTCCTAAATCTCCAAAGAGAGATCAAAGATCTCGATCCTAGCGCGGTGGATTTCACGAAAAAAGGCTTTTTAGGCCGGTTTTTCAATCCAGTCCGGAAATATTTTGAGAAGTATCAAAAATCGGAATCAGTCATCGCCGACATCATAACTTCTTTGGAAAAAGGCAAAGACACCTTAAAGCGCGACAACGTGACTTTAGAGGTTGAGCAGGCCTCGCTTCGGGATCTGTCCAAGAAACTCAACAAAGAGATCACCTTAGCCTCCATGATGGACCAAGCCATCGCTAATCGCTTAAACGAGGCCAAGGCCACGAACCAAGATCCCGACAAGATCCGATTTATTGAAGAGGAAATCCTCTTTCCTTTGCGGCAACGGGTCATGGATCTGAACCAGATGCTCGTGGTCAACCACCAAGGCATCATTTCCATGGAGGTTATTGGCCGCAACAACAAAGAACTGATCCGGGGCGTGGATAGGGCCTTAAACGTCACGGTCTCGGCTTTAAGGACCTCGGTCATGGTGGCCGGGGCTCTTTATAACCAAAAGATCGTCCTCCAAAAGATTCAGGCCCTAAACGAGACCACCACTAACCTCATCGCCGCCACTTCCACTATGTTGAAGGAGCAAGGCGCGGAAATCCAAAAACAGTCCATTGAGTCCACGGTCTCGGTCGATGTCTTAAAGAAGTCCTTTGAGGACGTTTTGGGGGCTTTAGACGAGATCAACCGCTACAAAAGGGAAGCTTTGCCGAAAATGCAAGACACTATCGGCAAATTTAGGGAACTGGCCACTCGCGGCGAACAAGCCATCCAAAAAATGGAAAAAGGCGACCGGCTCTTCCTGGAGGCGAAAAATCAAGCCAAAGGCGACTAAAAGGCCTTTTTCCCCGGGAGCGCCCCCTTTTTTTAGGCGAAAAAATAGGCCGCCTTTTGGCTAAAGCTTTAGCCAAAAGGCGGCCTATTTAATTTAAGAAAAGGTTAAAGCGGCTTAAATTTTGGCCTTACTTATTTTCCAGCATAGCCGCGAGTAGGCCGAGGGCTTTTTGGGCTGAGGTAATGGCTCCGGGAAAAAGCCCCGACTCTAGGGTTTTGTCGGCCGCGGCCCCGGCCAAGCCTAACCACCCTGGAGGAGTAGCCTCTAAGGCCGCGAG
>JAIROO010000270.1 GCA_031257535.1 Deltaproteobacteria bacterium | reverse complement strand
TTTTCGCCGCCGCCGCCGCCCCCCCCTGATCCTTTAAGAACCATGGTGGCTCCGTCCCCACCCCCGCCGCCACCGCCCCCGCCAGTGGCTCCCCCGCCGCCCGCCCCTCTTAGCCCGCCGACCTTGACTACGGCGGCTACTGAACCCTTCGCTGAGCTAACTCCGGACGCGGGGTCGACTTCAGTGGTGGACGTTGACGTCACTCCAGATGGCACGGCCCCACCCGTGGAAGTGGACGTCTTCGCCGACGAGGCTAAAACCCCAGAGATCGACGTCTTCGCCTCGCCCGAGGAAATTACGCCCCAAGAGCTTTTTGCCCCCTCGGTCGACGTCTCGTTTGACGAGCCTGAGACTATAGACGCGGTTGAGCCCCTTTCGGAGATCTCGGAGATTCCCGACTTTGAGGCCTTAGAGCCAGAGCCAACCTTGTCTGGCGACACGGTTCTGCCGCCCGAGCCTTTCCTCGAGAACGAGCCCTTCTTAGAGAACGAGCCTTTCTTGGAGGCTGAGCCTTTCTTAGAGAGCGAGCCTTTTATAGAGCCCGAGCCTCTTTCGCCTTTAGAGCCTTTTTCGCCTAACGACGCGACCTCGCCCCCCCCGTCAGTCACCCCGCCATCCAAAGTTAAGGCCCCCGAACCGCCAAAACCCCCAGCTAAGGCCACCGCGCCAGGACCGCCGCCCAAAGCCGCCCCAGAGCCGCCCAAATCCCAGATGGTTAAAATGGAAGCGCCTGAGGTCACGGCCTCCATCGCCAAGATCCGCGACTCTTTAGCTAACACCGGCGATCTGCCCCCGCGGCCAGCCTCGGTCGACCCCACGGAAACTTTTATGGTTAACCCCGGGACTTTGGAAGTTTTAGCCGAGGAGGACGACACCCACTCCTTAAGGCCACCCGCCGAAGCCTTGGGTGGGGAGACCCCTGTTGGCTTGGAGGAAGACTTTGACTTAGACGGAGCCGACGAGGGCTTTGACTCCGATCTCTCCGACTCGGTGGACTTTGACGGCTTAGACGACCTAGACGATGAGTAAACCGACAAAAGACCCAAAATCTCCACCCGCTAAATCCTCTAAAAATAGCGCGGGCCAGTTAAAGGCCAGTCTAGCCAAAGTCGCGTTTCCGTTAGATAGCGAAAAGACCGCGGCTTTAAAATGGGTTAAGTTATTGGGTAATCAGGTGGGCTGCCTTAAAGTGGGGTTGGAGCTTTTTGTGAGCGCCGGGCCAAGCGTTTTAGCCAAAATCCGCGACCTCGCCCCAGAGACGAAAATCTTTTTAGATCTTAAACTTAACGACATCCCCGCGACCATGGCTCAAGCCACTTTAGCGGCCGTTAAACACCAAGTCGACTACTTAACCGTCCACGCCCAGGCGGGGACGGAAGCTTTAAAAGCCGTCGCCGCGGTCGCTGGACCAATTAAACTCCTCGCGGTCACGGTTTTAACCAGTTTAAAGCCCGAAGAGCTGCCTGAACTGGCCCCCGCTTACCAAGAGCCTTTTCAGTGGACTTTAACTTTAGCCCAAAGAGCCCTAGACGCGGGGATTAGTGGCTTAGTGACCTCCCCCGCCGAAGTCGCGGTTTTACGGGCCAAGTTTGGGGCCAGCCCTTTTTTAGTGGTCCCTGGAATTAGGCCGACTTGGTCCGAGGTCCCGTCCGACGACCAAAAAAGGATCGGAACCCCAGCCATGGCCATAGCCGCCGGGGCGGATCTTCTTGTAGTAGGGCGACCTATTAGAATGGCTAAAGACCCCTTACAAGCCTTAATGGATATAGGGCAAGAGATTAGAGAGCGGCTATTCGCCGCTTAAAAAATCTGTAACCAGATCTTTAATTTTCTGGCTGGTCTATAATGGCCAGGGTAGGATAATGGCTAAGGCTGTTACTTAAAGGTTAGGGTTGGCCTTTCCTGGCCGGGCCTGGTCTTGACTTTTCTTGACCAGTCTTAATTGGTTTTTACTGATCTTTACCTGTCTTAAATAATTTTTACTGGTCTTAAAGCGGTTTTTAACAGTCGTAACCATTCTTAAAAAAACAAAAACTATTAAAGAACTATTATAGACCTTAAAAACTCTTATAGCCTTAGACCACTAAAACGTTTTTTTACTAAAAGGGCCTAAAAATAAACTTTCGGCCCTTTTTTACGCTTAAACTTGATATTTTTCAAAGGGAGACTTTTTGTCTTTTTCGTCTTTCCTGGATCTGGCCGCCGAGTTAGAAGGCTTAGAGCGGCCAGCTCGTTATTTAGGCTCCGAGACCGGAGCCGCGGTGGGGGCCTCCCCTGACGAGCGCGGTTTTATTTTACGGATCGCTTTAGCCTTTCCAGAAGTCTACGAGATAGCCCACAGTCACCTCGGGCACAAGATCCTTTATCATATATTTAACGCCACCCCTGGTTTCGCCGCCGAAAGAGTCTACGCTCCCTGGCCAGACTACGAGGAGCGCTTAAAAAGCCTCAATAGTCCCTTAAAGAGCTTGGAGAGCCGAGCCCCTTTACGCGACTTTCAAGTTGTCGGCTTTTCCCTCCAGTACGAGTTATCCTACACTAATATCTTAAGCATGCTGACCTTAGGTCGCGTCCCGCTTTTAGCTAAAGACCGCCCAGACTCGGACCCCTTAATCGTGGCCGGCGGACCAGGCGCGGCCAATCCTGAGCCTTTAGCCGACTTTATCGATATCTTTTTTGTGGGCGAGGCGGAGGACGCTATAATCGGCGACTTTACCATAATTAAGGACTGGTCCCGGGACAAAGCCCCTAAAAAAGAGCTTTTTGACCGTTTAGCTGGGCGACCTGGCCTTTATATCCCCTCTTTATTCGCCCCAACGTATCAAGGTCGCCTCTTTATAGGCTTAAATCCCTTAAAAGATGGTTACGAGACCGTCCCCAAAGCCACGGTGGCTTCATTAACTGGAGCTCCATTTCCAGTCTGTCAGATCACCCCGTGGGTTAAACCCGTCCACGACCGCGTCGCCGTGGAGATCGCCCGCGGCTGCGTTCGGGGCTGCCGATTCTGTCAGGCGGGCTACCTTTACCGACCAGTTCGCGAGCGGGACCAGACGGAGATCTTAACTCTAATCGAGCGGAACCTTAAGGCTACGGGCTACGACGAGGCGGCCTTTTTGTCGCTATCGGCCGGGGATCACACGCAAATCGAGTCCTTAGTTGGGACCTTCATGAACCACTGGGCCGCTAAAGGCGTGTCCTTGTCTCTCCCCTCCTTACGGGTTAAAAGCCTGTCCAAAAACTTAGCCGCCCAGATCGTTCGGGCCAGAAAAACCGGTTTTACCATCGCTCCAGAAGCGGCGACGGCGAGACTAAGGGCCATCATTAATAAGGATCTAACCGACGACGACCTGTTCGCCGCTTGCGAGGCCGCTTTTTCTTCTGGTTGGCGAACCTTAAAACTATATTTTATGGCCGGCCTCCCCCAAGAGACCGAAGAGGACCTTTTAGCCATCTTTAATTTGGCCCAGAAAATCAAAAAAATGGCCCGGGTCCAGTTAAACGTGGCCGTGGCCACTTTTATTCCCAAACCCCACACCCCTTTCCAGTGGTCGGCTGGCTCCACTTTAGAGGCGACTTTAAACCGCTACGACCTTTTAACTACCCAGAAAAACAAAAGAAATCTCGACCTCCGCTACTCCTCGGCCCAAGCCGCCATTATTGAGACTGTCTTAGCCCGCGGCGACCGCCGTTTAGGGCCAGTCTTAGCCGCGGTCTACCAGGCTGGGGCCCGCTTTGAGGCTTGGAACGAGAACTTACGGCCCGATCTGTGGTTTAAGGCCTTACAAGACCATAATTTAGTTATAGAAGAGCTAACCGCGGCCAAAGATCCTAGCCTCCCCCTCCCTTGGGAGCGTTTAGGACCTTTTACGGAGCGAGATTTTTTACTCAAAGAGCTTGCCAAAGCCGAACGGGGCGAGGCCACTTTCGACTGTCGCTTTAGCGGTTGCCAAGGCTGCGGGGCCTGCCAAGTCACCCCTACTCGTCTGGCCGCGCGGCTAAACGTCCCCCAAGATCTAGCCTTACCAGAATTAGAACCCCAAAGCTTAGTGGGCCTAAATTTAGACCCCCAAAGTTTAGACGGCCTAAACCCTAAACCCTTAAGCTTTAGCCCGCCGCCTTCCGAGGCCTTGGCCACTCCCGAAGAAATTTTACCTAACTCTGACCTCGCCTCTAACCCTGACCCCGCTTCTTTCGCGGCTAGCTTTAAAGACGACTCCCCTTTAGCCAGTCTTTCGACTAGTTTAGATCCTTTAACGGTTAAAGCCCCCAAAACTCCTCAAAGCTCCTTTAGCCCTTCGCCCAAAAATAAAGCCCCCGAGTTGGGGACAAGCGCCCGGATCCTTTTGGAGTTCGAAAAAACCGGGCCCATGACCTTACTTGGCCAGTTAGAGATGGTCGAGGTCTTTAAAAAGGCCTTTCGGCGAGCCAGTCTACCCGTGGCTTATAGCCAAGGTTTCCACCCGCAACCGCGTTTGTCTTTTTTAACCGCCCCGCCTTTGGGTCAGGAAAGCTTAAGCGAGATCTTAATAGTAACTTTAACCGAGTACCGCAAAGCGAGCGAAGTGGCCAGGGCTTTGACCCTTCCTATTGGCTTAAAAATCAAAAAGGCTCAATTTTTACCGGCCAACAGCCCAAAACTTAAGGTGACTTCCATTTCCTACCAAATTGAGGCTGAGACTTATGTCTTTGATTCAAAACCCCTTCACCCGGCCGCCTTATTAAGATATACTGATAATAAGGGCAGGCTTAAAGAGTATGACCTGACCCTTTTCGTGACCGCCCTTAAGGTCTTTACGCCCAATCGTCTGGACCTTACCCTCCGACTTACGCCGACCGGTTCCCCAAAACCCGTCGCCGCGGTTAGAGCTCTCTTTGGTTTGCCCGATGAGGTTAAGCTTGTGGCGCGGAAGATAACCACTAATTTAACCTAAAAGGATCTTAATATAATTAAGGAGCTAATTCTTTTCCGCCCATGTCCTCCGACCTATTGATCAATTTCCGACCTTATGAGACGCGCGTGGCCCTTTTGGAAAACGGGACCTTAGTCGAGTTTCAGCTAGAGCGAGGAGCTCAAGGGGCGGGTTTACTGGGCAACGTTTACCTCGGCCGGGTGGTTAGGGTTTTGCCGGGTTTACAAGCGGCCTTTGTGGACATTGGCTTAGAAAAAGCCGCTTTTTTGTACGTTGACGACTTAGATTGCCAAGATAAGGAGTTTAACCGTCTCTTAGGGGACGCGACCAACGACGACGACCGGAACTTAAGGCCTGACTCTTTAACCTTTCCCGAGGATTTAACCGAGTTAGCCGAGTTAGCCGAATTGACCGAGCTGGGAGTTCCTGAGCCGCCCAAAGCCCCCATTGAGTCGCTTTTGACTGAAGGCCAAGAGCTTTTGGTCCAGGTCTCCAAAGAACCCATGAGTCTCAAAGGGGCCCGGGTCACCACCCACGTCTCCCTCCCTGGGCGGCGCCTAGTTTTTATGGCCTCTATCTCCCACTTAGGGGTTAGTCGGCGCATTGAGGACGAGACCGAGCGCAAAAGACTAAGGGATCTCTTAGACTCCATTTCGGGCGGCTATGGTTTTATCGCCCGCACCGCCGCTGAAGGAGCCACGGATTACGAGATCCAAGCCGAAGCCAATTTTTTGATCCAGCTGTGGCGGAAGATCAACGCCGAAGCCGAGAAATCCAAAGCCCCAGCCTTAGTCCACCTGGAACTGGACGCCACTTTAAAGGCTTTACGCGATCTTTTTACTGACCAGGTGGAAAGGCTAATCTTAGACGACCCGGGTCAGTTCGCGAAAGCCAAAAAGTTCTTAGAGGCTTTCGTGCCCACCCAGACCCCAGCTCTGACCCTTTACGAGGGCTCAGAACCTTTATTTAGCGCCTATGACGTGGAAACGGACTTAGCCCGGGCTTTAAACCGGAAAGTCTGGCTCAAAAGCGGCGGCTACGTCGTTATTGACTCCACCGAGGCTTTAACCGTGATCGACGTGAACACTGGACGCTACGTCGGTCGCCACAGTTTTGAGGAAACTACCCTAAAGACTAACTTGGAAGCGGTCCGAGAGATCGCCTATCAACTCCGTTTAAGGAACATTGGCGGCCTAATTGTCATTGATTTCATTGACATGAAGCGCGAGGTCAACCGCGAACGAGTTTTCGCCGCTTTACAGGAGTCTTTACGTCGCGATAAAGGCAAAACCAAGATTTTGCCCATGAGCGAACTGGGGCTGATCGAGATGACCCGCAAAAGAACCCGGGAAAATATCGACCGCCTCTTACGCGAACCGTGTTTTTACTGTCAAGGCCAAGGTTACCTCTTATCCCGGGTCTCGGTTTTCCATCAAGCTTTTCGCCAGATGGAAATGGCCGCCTTAGACTATCCCGGCCGGCCCTTGACTCTTTCGGTCCACCCCTCGATCCGGGATCTTATTCTCTTTGAGGGCCGGGCCGCTCTGGAAGACCTCGAAAGGCGACTCCAAAGGCCTATCGCCATCCTGGCCGACGAGTCTTTACACTTAGAGGCCTTAGTCATCGAGCCAGGCTCCCCAAAATCAAAAAACTCTGCCACTTAAGGGGATCTGTTGGCGAAGGAGATTAGGCAATGCCTAGCCGGATTAATTTTGAATTAAATAAATTAAGGCTTATTAAGAGCCTTTTTACCACCAATCCCGGCTACCACCCCCCGGCCCCGGGCGAGCTGATCGCTATGGGCGTAACCTTACGCAATGGCGGCGAGTTTTCAGCCGACGGCGGACAGGCTCATTTCGTGCAAAGCTTTAAGACTCAAGCCGCCTACGAGATGCCCTTCAGCCTTGAAGTAGAGTTTGAGGCTTTATTCGCTCTTTCCGCCCCCGTCGCCCACGCCGACCGGGAGCCATTTTTGGTCCATATTTTTCCCCAAGTTATTTTTCCCTTCATGCGCGAGTACGTGGCCGACACCACTCGCCGAGCTGGCTTTCCCCCACTTTTAATCAACCAAAGTTTCTATCCCGACTCCCCGAGCGAAGTGGATGGCCAGACAGAAAAAGTCGTGACTTCCAAATGGATTCATTAAAAAGGGGGTTTTTTGGGTCAACTACTTAGCTCCATTTGTTATCAAGCCTTAGGTTCGGTCTTAGCCCCCCCCGTTCTTTTGTGGATGACGGCCAAGGGACGTTTCGGCGGGGCCTGGGCTGACCGTTTAGGATTTCCGATTGTCGCGTTTGACCAGCCAATTTGGTTTCACGCGGCCTCAGTTGGCGAAGCTCAAAGCGCCTTGACTATTATCCAGGCTTTTTGCGATAATAAGGAGCAACTAGGTTTAAATACAAAATTTCTTTTGTCGGTTGGGACGCCGGCGGGCTTGGCTAGGGCCAAAAACTTAGCCGCGGGTTATGATTGGCTCCAAATCTTAGCCCCGCCTTTGGATTTTTTCGGAGCCCCGGGTCGAGCCTTAGACCGGATCGACCCTGTGGCTTTAGTTATTGTTGAAACCGAGCTCTGGCCGGAATTAATCCGCCAGGCGCAAAAACGGGCCCTACCCGTCCTGGTGGTCGCCGGGCGCATGAGCCATAGATCCTTTAAACGTTATGGTCGCGCTCGCTCTTTATTTCAGCCACTCTTAGCTAAGATGCCTTTAGTCGCGGTTATTGGCGACGCGGACCGGCGAAGATATCTGGATTTAGGCGCGCGCGAGGAGAAGACCCTGGTCGTTGGAAATCCTAAGTTCGACTCCTTGGTTAAAGACGCTAAACGTCCCCTTATAGTGACCGAACGTCAGTTAGGACGAAAAATCATCGTCGCTGGATCCACCGAAGACCCTGAAGAGGACTTAATTGTTTCCGCCTGGTTAAAACTCGTCGACCGGCCCCACCTGATTTTGGCTCCCCGCCATCTCACCCGCCTCGATCGGATCGCCTTTTTCCTCCGTGAGAAAAAGATCACTTGGCGTTATTATTCGGCCCGACCGACTTTGGACTGGCCCACCGAGCCAGACCTAATTTTGGTCGACGCCTATGGAGTTTTAGCCAAACTCTACGGGGAGGCTGATCTAGCCATTATTGGCGGCAGTTTTTTTGGCGGGTCTGGTCACAATCCCTTAGAACCAACGGTATATGGCCGTCCAGTCTTGTTTGGGCCCCATATGTCGAGTTTCCAAGAAGAAAGTTTAGCCCTCGCGGCCGCGGGCGCGGCCGCGAGCGTTAATAAAACGGAATTTTCCTTAGCCTTAGCCGCCTGGCTAACGCGAAAGGATTTAGCCCAGGCTGGCCAGGCCGGCCGGGCTTATCTCGCGAGTCAGGATCTCGTTGGTCCCAAGCTCGCGAGCTTAGTTAGGGCGACCTTAGCCGCCCCTTAACGTATGATCCGCGGTTAGCCTTTTTGGCTTACCACTTACTATATTTTAACTTCCCCCTCTGGGAACACGCGAGTAAGCTTATGAAAATTAACGGAGAGGCCTTCCAAAAAGCCAGGGAAAACCAGCTTTTGAGCACCATCGGCCTGGCCAAAATGGCCGACGTCTCGCCCAACGTGATTCGCTCCCTTGAACAAGGCCACAACATTCGGCCGGAATCCATCCGGAAGATTATTGAGGCTTTAGGGCTGTCCATTGAGGACGCCCAGAAAAAAGGTCTAATCAAGACCTGACTATTTGAGACTGATTAGTCGGTCCTTACCCTACGGCCCCTAAAGCCGTAGCTACATATAAAGGGCTCTTTTTGGAGAGATTCCGGCCATGCTATGGTTAGTCATTGGCCTATGGGCTAGCTTTGTCCTTTTTAACGGCGAGGCTTATGGCTATGTTGAGTCCGCTTTTTTAGGCGGCTGGCCTGGGGTTTGCGAGAACGATACCTGCTACGACGACGGACAACCAACGTCGGATCCGCCCGCCACCGTTCACGAGCTAGTCTTGGAGCATCAATTGGTTTCCCAGACTTGCCCGACCGACTTGATCTACCTTGTGTTCAAGCATCCGTCCAACACCGGTAGCCCAGCTTTGGACCAGCGTTTAGCCACTGAGATGTCCAAAAGGTTCGAAGGGGCGTTAAAATGGGCCGAGTCCCTTTCTTGCGCTGATTTTTTTGGCTGTGAAGGGGAGTGTTTACCGGTGGGGTTAGAGATCCGGCATTACGTCCAGCAAAGCGGGCCCGGCTATCTTTCGACCTTTCGGGTGGAACGCCTAAACGGCAACAACCGTCAAGGCTTCCGCCTGAAAGGGTCGGCCCGTTACTCTTTCCACAATTACCGTTTAACCGACGGGGGCGATCTGACCATTAACGACATCTTCCCAGAGCCTAATAAGTCGATCCCCCTATTTTGGGCTAAGGTCGCCCAATCGTTAAAAAACAAGGGCGACTGCCCCCTTAACTCTTATAAAGTCAATAACCGCCGGGTTAAGCTCTCGGCTTTAGAGCCAAACGATCTATTATTAAGTCGACGAGGGGCCACGGTGTCTTTAGAGGCCAGGGCCCCTTGCCGACCGCGAGCCGTGGACCTGGCCGCCTCGGAACTGATCGCCTTAGGCGCGGATCCCGCTCTTTGGGGCCGGAAGTGATAAGAATAATCGCTGGTCAGTTTAAAGGGGCCCGCTTAAAAGTCCCCGCCTCGGCTAGACCCACGGCTTCTTTGGCTCGCGAGGCCATCATGAGCGTGATTGGCGAAAAAATAGACGAGGCTCGGGTCCTAGATCCCATGGCCGGATCTGGGGCCCTGGCTTTGGAGGCCTTAAGTCGAGGGGCTAAGTCGGCTCTTTTGGCTGACCGCGAGGTCTTAGCGGTCCGGGTCATAAAAGCCAACGTGGACCATTTAAAGGCTAATGACCTCGCTACGGTTATTTTAGCTCGACAAATGAGCCAATTTGATAGACTATTACCGTATGGACCGTTTGATCTGATTTTTTTAGATCCGCCTTATGAGGAAGTTACGCTGCCTTTAACTTTTTTACTTAAACTCGCGGCCACTAATCTAGCCGCTCCCCACGCTCTGGCCGTCTGGGAACAGGCCCCTAAAACTTTGGCGACCTTAGAGCCAGATAAGCTAAAACCCTGGACTACGCTCTCGACCCGAACTTGGGGCGACCGAGCCGCGGCTTTTTTAACTTTAAGCTAAGGAGCTGAAAAATCTATAAAAAAGCCGCTTCCCGGATGATTGCTTGTATTTACTTGCCTAATGTGTTTTTTTTCGTATAATTTTGCCTCGGAAGGATTGATCGACTTGACCTCTTAGACTCCGCCATATATGGCCATTACTTGCCTCGGCCAAGCAGTTCTGTTTTTAATCATAATAAATGAACAACAAAACGCCTGGATTATGTGAAATTATTTTTCGACGCTAGAGATCCGCCCAATTCACCAAAGTATCGTTAGTTCATTTTTCGGCCGTTCTTGAGTTTTATGGCCGTAAACTCTCCTCATTATGCTTTATGTTTATTCTTAAAAAATTCCCTGCCTTCTAATTATTGGATTTTTTTCTGGCCCTCTCTCCAGAAAAATTTAGGAAATAATTGTTTAAATAACTTAATAGAGTCTTGTTAATAATAAAAATTCATTTTTAGTCTATTAATATCTCGCTTAATTAAAAAAAATAATCTGGCGCAAATAAGAAAAGCGAAAAGAGACTCAGAAGGCTTTGGGGGGGTCAGACTACAAAAATCAGGGAGTGGCGAAAAAACTCAAAAATTCCAGGCTCTTTCAGCAGTTTACAAACGCTTGTTAGGGTTAATCGAGCGAACGATCATAGGCAAAAAATGGACGTTAATTCATAAACAAAATAAATCGCGAAAAAGTGACTATTAGTTTAAGTCTTGACCGTCTAAATACCGCGCCTAAAAGGGGATTAAACTGAATATTTTAAAGGATAGGTTTAGGTTAACAGACTAACTAACCGAAATCAATCATTAAAATCGAGACGTTT
>JAIROO010000265.1 GCA_031257535.1 Deltaproteobacteria bacterium | reverse complement strand
GCGGTGGACGGCGCGATCGAACAAATAAGCTTAAGGAAATACGCCGCTGGATTGGACCAAGAATATTCCGTGGTCAAAAAAATGGCCGTGGGGATAGTCGAAAGAGCCTATGTCTTAGCTAAAATTTATTGAGGCTAAGCTAAGGCCTTTAAGCGCTTGACCACCGCCTATAGCTACGATTTTAGGTTTTTTCGCGACCTTTAGGACGATAAGGGGGCGCGTAGACTGATCTTTTCGGTCCTTAAGGCGGCACAGAGTTCGCCTTTAGCCAAACTACCTTAAGGTAGATTTACCGCCTTAGGGGGTAGACGACGGCCTGGTTCAGGATGGCGGTCAGGGGCCGTGAACGCTTACTTTTTTTTACCTCGAAATGATAAAACGCTGGGTGGCCAAATAACGAGAATTCGTTAATGGCTTAAGCATTCAAAATAGGAAAATATTTTCGGGTGGCAGTATAGTCCATCAAAAAGGCCTCATCTTAGCTTTGACTCATCGTCTTCTTAAGTAAGAGTTTCCCAATTTGTCGGACTATAGACAACTGCTGAAACCTTTTATTTTACACCTCCTAACGGGCGGCCCCCACATGTTAGACGTCTATATTTCTGGTCGTTTCGCCCTCTAAATTGCTACGCTTGTCCAATTGGACGATGCTCCTGAACAGGAGCTATACTTGGTACCGAAAACATTTTCCAATTATGACCGCTACGCCAGCATAAAGTTTTGTTTTTTTTAGACAGTATGAGGTGACTTCTTCGCGGTAAGGCTACCCTATGTAATTTTTTCTTCTTAACAAATGGAAAAAAACTGTTTATCCTTGAGGAGGCTTAAAAAAGCCACAGTAGTAACCCTTAATAAATAGGTGTAGGTAACGCTGTAATGCAGTCAAGGATAAATACCTTAAAAAAAATACCTTTAAATATAGTCCGATAATTATAAAAACGGACTATATAAAGGAGACTTTTTATGGCAGTTCCGTTAAGCGTCCGCATGGTCGAAAGACCTGTGAATACAATAATCGATGACAGCGGCGGAAATGGACCTTTTCGTTATTCCGTCCGTGAGAGAGCCAGCGCCAAGTATGTCTCGGGCGGGAATCCGCAACCAAGCAACGGGAGAGTCATCGGACATATCATCCGGAACAAATTCGTCCCAAAAGTCGAAAAGACCGCCGCCAGTGGCCCTGATATGCTCTCCTACGGTTCCGCGGCTCTGGTCAGGTCGGTGGCTCAAGACATCCTATACGACCTTCTCGACATCTACCCTGCGAAGGACGCCTATGCGATCATGTCGATCGCGACGCTGCGGGTCATCAGGCCGTCAATCACGGCTGGACGCATGTCCACCCACTACAAGCGCACATTCGTTTGTGTAGACTATCCGGGAGCTGCCCTATCACCGAACACCATTTGCGTGTTCTTACAGAAGCTGGGCCAGGACGGAGACAAGCGGAAGCTATTCTACCAAAAGCGCATAGATATGGTAGCTGAAGAGCACCACATTGCGATCGACGGGACGTTGAAGCAGGACACCAGCACAGTGAACGACCTTTCCGAGTTCTCATACAAGGCTAGGGTGAAGGGATGCAAGGACATATCCGTACTGTATGCTTATGACATCGAACTCATGGAGCCGATTTGCGCGGAGATCTTTCCTGGCAACAGCATCGACGCAAGCTCTTACCCAGCGTTCATCCGCAACAACAATATCAGAAAAGGTATCATCGTAGCGGATAAGGGGTTCCCTCCAAGCAAGATCGCAGACTTGCTGAAGGAGAGGCCCGAGCTGCACTTCTTGACGCCAATCAAACGAAACGACAAACGTATCGTCGACAACTCAATGCTTGCGTTCGAGGGAGTCCTCGAAGGAATGATCGACTCACGCATCTTATTCAAAAAATGCGCCATCGGGGGAGGCAGATTCCTATACTCATTTAAAGATAGCAAGAGAGCAGCCGCAGAAGAAGCTGGATACCTAGCACACACTGAGAAGAAACACAGCTTTGATACTGCCGAGTACGTGAGAAAGAAAGAGACTTTCGGGGTCATCGTATTCGAATCTGACCAAGACTTACACGCAAAAACGATTTACCTCTGCTACGAAGACAGATGGATGCTAGAGCTTGTGTTCGCCAGATACAAAAACGATGAGTGCCTCGACAAGACCAATGTGCAGGGGGATTTTTCGCTTATTGGTTCGGAATTCATCAATTTCATCTCCACCGGTGCTACATTTCGAATCCTTCGAAAAGCCAGGGCGGCAACTCTGCTGGCTGGAATGTCATACGGAGAACTGATGGATGACCTATCCTCGGCATGGCGGATGAAAAACGCGCCGGAACCTCCTTCTAGTGATGACGCATTCTGCGTCCACACCCTGAACTGTGTCTTTTCTGAACTCGAAGCATTGGGACTTTCCGTGCCAGCTCCAAAGCCTGCCCCAAAAGAAAGTGGGTCGGCCCAAGAAAGATACGGAAGAGCCAAAACCAAAAAGGCCAAGAGGTCGGCCTAAGAAAAACCAAGCTTGACAATTTCTATAGTCCGACAAATTGGTAAACCTTTACTTAAGTCTTTTTCCATCGACTGGTTTGGCCGGTTTTGTCCTCTTCGTCTTGGTTGGCTTAGGACTTGGCGGGCCCTTATATTCTCTATGTTGTTATCTCAAAAAAATTATGGTACAAATAAATTAGATTTTTGGCGTAATTTATTTTAGCTTGGCCGAGGCCAATTGGCATCGACTTAACGCTGACTAGACGCGTTTAAGACTGAAAGAACCTTGTTGTGTCAGCCTAAGGATATTTTTTGTGAGGTAATAGGGTGAAAAAACTCCCAATCGGCGTTCAAGACTTTCAACAGATTATCGAGGACGACTACTTCTACGCCGACAAAACCGATTTAATCTATGAGCTTATTACCGATGGCCTGTCTTATTTTCTTTCCCGCCCCAGGCGATTCGGCAAATCGCTTCTTTTGCGAACTATTGAGTCTCTATTTACTGGCCCCGTTGATCCTGATAACCCTAAAGGACTCTTCGCTGACCTTAAAATAGCTCAAACAAAGTGGGACTTCACCCAAAAAAGCCCGACGCTTTACCTTGATCTGGCCGTAAAAAGCGACAGTCCACAAGTTCTTGAAAACATTCTTAAGGCTAAACTTAACGCTAGAGCTGATTTAGAAAATGAAACAGCCCCGACCAAAACGCGAATTAAATTTAACGCCACCTATTCAGGAGGCATGCTGGAAAGTCTCATAGCGGATCTGGCCCGAAAATATAACTCTCGGGTCGTTCTCCTGATAGACGAATATGACGCGCCGGTCAGCGACCATATCGACGATTTGGATTTGGCCAAGGCTAACCAAGCGGTCTTAAAATCTTTTTATACTAGGCTTAAACCCTCTGAACGCTACCTGCGGTTGACGTTAATTACCGGCGCCACCCGTTACGCTATTGGACTATCGGCTACCTTAAACCACCTTGTTGATCTGACTTTTGACAAAAAATACGCCGCCATCTGCGGTTTTACCCATGAAGAGTTAGATAGTCTTTTCGGCGAGAGAATGGCTCTCGTTTTACCAAAAATAATCGAAAAGGGCTTTCTACCTTCGAACTCGACCGTAGAAAATCTCCGGGAGAAAATCCTAAAGTGGTACGATGGCTACACTTGGGACGGCGAGACCGCAGTTTTAAACCCTTGGTCAATTTTGAATTTTTTTGACCAGGCCAGTTTTGAAAAATACTGGGTTAACTCGTACCCTTCGACCTCTTTTATTCATAAGCTTTATAGAAATGACCCTTTTGAGCTTCTTAAAACGCGATTTAGACATCACTCTCATTCCGCCTTAGGGTGGCCTGAATTTGACGAACTTAAGCCGACCCCCTTGTTATTTCAGACTGGATATTTGACGGGGGATGAAATCTTCGCGGGATATTTAAGCTTAAAAGTTCCAAACATGGAAGTCGAACTTAATAATTATAATGTTTTTTCCGATTTGTTTTTCAATCTTTTGGGTCAGAAGCCTGAAAAAGTTATAAAAGATTTCAAAGAAGCTATCTTATCCTCAAACGCTGTAAAATTGACGGAAATATTTAATTCTCTCTACACTGGTTTAGCCGCCATTAATCAAGAAGATACCGAGAGCTTCCAACACAGCGTTTTATACGGTTACTGTCGCCTTTTAGCCCTGACTCTTTCGGACCCCCCGGGTTCTAGCGGCGCGCCCTTTCTTGTCCTTTTTTTCCCAGACGACCAAACGGTCGCGATTATTGAGCTTAAATATGAAAGTCAGGCGCCCGAAAGCGAAGAAAAATTGGCGGCTAAATTAGAAGAATTGGCCGATAAAGGTTTAAAAGCCATCGCCGAAAAGAAATACTCCCTGCCCTACGTCTCAGAAGCCAAAAATTTGGTTAAAATCGGCTTAGGGGTAACGTCTAGAGGCCAATGTCTCGCCAAGATTGGAGATAATTTTTTGGCTCCGGTCGCTTATAGTCGAGTTATAGAAGTTTAAATTATTGCGCTTTAACTAAAATAAACAGAGC
The DNA here is from genome assembly GCA_031257535.1 of Deltaproteobacteria bacterium. Lineage (GTDB taxonomy): Bacteria > Desulfobacterota > Desulfarculia > Adiutricales > Adiutricaceae > JAIROO01. The sequence continues at coordinate 17,457 of JAIROO010000265.1, read as the reverse complement.
GCGTTAATAGTCACTTTTTATTAAAGTTACAAAAATATCTGATTACTTCTTTTTAGCCAAAAAAAACTAAAATTCGCCAAATATTTATTGTTAATTTTAAATTTTTACTATATTATCAAAAATATTTATAATAAACTAGTGTTTTTCGTTAGTTTTTTTACTTTATTTTATTTTTTTTTAGTTTTTTTAGTTCTCTTTTAGCTTTTTTTCTTTTGGTCTTGTTTTGGTTTTATTTTAGTTCTCTGTCTTTTTTTGCTTTTTTAGCATTTTTTAGCTTTCTTTTAGTCTTTTTCCTTTTGGCCTTGTTTTGGCTTTATTTTAGTTCTCTGTCTTCTTTTTGCTTTTTTAGCCTTTTTTAGCTTTTTTATTTTGGCTTGTTTTAGTGTTTTTTCTACTTTTAACGTTTTTTTGTTTTTTTGACTTTAATGAGCCGAAAAATTTTTATTTAACCTAAAACTAAAACCGTTAAAGGCCGGTTTTCGACCAGGCGAAAAATCCCTCCCCTTTAGCGACGCGAGAGTTTTTTGTTTTTTCCCCATTAAAGGCCATTTTTTGGACTCTTTTTTGGCTTAAAACCATAAGACTCCTAACTCGTCCATCCAGAAAGACGCCCCTCATGAAAAAAGAAAATTTCGCTCTAACTGGCTTAAGCTGCGCGGCCTGCGTCGCCAGAGTGGAAAAAGCCGTTGGCCACCTGCCTGGCGTAAACTTGGTCAACGTAAATCTTCTCAAAAATTCCATGACCGTTGATTTTGACGAGACAAAACTTAACGCGCCCGCTATTGTCCAAAGCGTCGCCGGAGCCGGCTATGGGGCCACCTTAGCCGGAACTAAGCTTAAGGCCGCCGAGGAGCCGGTCGACGAGTCTTTGGTCTTAAAAAAACGCTTTTGGGTCTCTTTGATCTTTACCGCCCCCTTATTTTACCTAGCCATGGGCGACATGGCGGGCTGGCCGCTGCCCTCTTTTTTCTCCGGCCAAGAGAACTTTCTTCTTTTAGCTTTAACCCAGTTTCTTTTGGCTTTACCCCCGACTTTAGTTAACAAGCGCTACTTTATTAATGGTTTCAAGTCGCTCTGGGCCGGAGCCCCTAACATGGACTCCTTAATCGGCGTGGGCTCGGGGGCGGCTATTATTTATGGTTTGGCTAACGTCTACGTTCTCGGTTACGCCTTAGGCCGAGGCGACTTTCATCTGGCTCACGAGGCCATGATGAGCCTTTACTTTGAGTCAGGGGCTTTAATTTTAACTTTAGTCACTTTAGGCAAGTTTTTTGAGGCCCGCGCGAAGAAAAAAACCACTGAGGCCGTCCAGAGTCTTTTAGCCTTAGCCCCTAAAACCGCCACCGTGGAAAGGGACGGGGTCGAGCTGACTCTTTCGGCCGACGACGTTTTAGTGGGCGACCTATTAATAGTTAAGGCCGGAGAAGCCATCGCCGTGGACGGGGTCGTCGAGTCTGGTCACGGCGCGGTCGACGAGTCCAACATCACCGGGGAGAGTCTGCCGGTCGACAAAGAGGTCGGCGACCGAGCCGTCTGCTCCACGATCTTAAAATCTGGTTTTTTAAAGGCTAGGGTCACTAAAGTGGGGGCGGACACCACCTTAGCCCAGATTGTCCGCTTAGTCGACGAGGCTACCAGCTCCAAGGCCCCCATCGCTCGCTTAGCCGACCGGGTCAGCGGGATCTTTGTGCCTGCCGTCTTCCTCGTCGCTTTAGGGGCCGGCCTTATCTGGTTAGCCGTGGGCGCCACCCCCGCCTTCGCGGTGTCTATCGTCATCTCGGTCTTAGTTATCTCCTGTCCCTGCGCTTTGGGTCTGGCCACCCCGACCGCGGTCATGGTCGGAGCCGGGCAAGGGGCTTTAATGGGGGTTTTGTTTAAGTCAGCCGAGGCCTTAGAGCGAGCCCACTCCTTAACCCAAGCCATTGTCGATAAGACCGGAACCTTAACCGTGGGCCGCCCTTTAGTTACGTCTTTTCGGGTTTTAGCGGAACTTAATCAAGACGAGACTTTAGCCCTTGCCGCGGCCTTAGAAAAAAACTCCGAGCACCCTTTAGGGGCGGCCATAGTTCAATTCGCCGAGACTAAAAACCTCACTTTCGCCCCGGTCGCGGACTTCGCCCAGCTGCCAGGGGCGGGTTTAACTGGCGCCGTAAATGGCCGAACCTGTTTCGCTGGGAACTTAAGGCTCTTAAAAGACCAAGGTCTAGACCCAGGGGAGTTTCTAGCCCCAGCCGAGGCGGCGGCGAATTTAGGGGCCACGCCCATCTTTTTCGCGGTGGATGGGCGAGTCGTGGCTCTTTTTGAGTTGGCCGACGAACTCAAACCTACCTCAAAACAGGCGGTTTTAGAGTTTAAAGCCCTAGGGTTAGAGGTCATCGCCTTAACCGGCGACAACGCCAAAACCGCGGCCGCCGTCCAAAAGAAACTAGGTTTAGACCAGGTTTTCGCGGAAATATCGCCAGACGAAAAGGCGGCGATCATTAAATCCCTCCAGGATAAAGGCCACCTGGTCGCCATGATCGGCGACGGGGTCAACGACGCTCCCGCCCTGGCCCAAGCCGACGTGGGGATCGCCATTGGGGCGGGAGCCGACGTGGCCATGGAAACCGCCGACGTGGTTTTAGCCAAAAGCGACCTTTTAGACGCGGTCAAAGCCATCCAGCTAAGTCGAGCCGTGATCCTTAACGTCAAGCAGAACCTTTTTTGGGCCTTTTTTTATAACGTCGTCGGCATTCCCGTGGCCGCTGGAGCTTTTTACGCCGCCTTTGGCTTAAAGTTAAGCCCCATGGTCGCGGCTTTAGCCATGAGCTTAAGCTCGGTCTCAGTGGTCTCAAACGCCCTAAGACTGCGCTTTTTTAAGCCTAAATTTCAGACAGACCCTAATATGGGCGCCATTAAGCCTCAAAGTCCAACCCAATCCACTTCTCAAGGAGAAAAACCGATGATCAAAAAACTCAAAATCGAAGGCATGACTTGTAAACACTGCTCAGGTCGGGTCGAGAAAATCTTAAAGGACCTGCCTGGCGTAGAAAAAGCCGTGGTCGATTTAGCCGCGGGTTTAGCCGAGGTGACCATCCAAAAAGAGCTACCCGACCAGACTCTCACCCAACCCGTAACTGAGGCGGGCTATCCGGCCCAGATCCTCTCCTAAAAAGGGGGGGTAAAGTCAGACTAAAAGGCCGCGCGGCCTGCCTCTTTTTTTAAGGGGCTTTGGCCGGGCGGGCCTTTTGGCCGCTAAGTTTAAGGCCCTGCCCAAAACCACCTTAACCATCTTAAAAAATGAGTTTGTATTAAATAATGAGTTCGTGTTTAATGATGATTTCGTATTAAATAAGTAGTTAATATTAAATGATAAGCTATTAATAATTAATTTCGTATTAAAAAACGAGTTTATATTAACTATAGAATTCTTATTACAATATTAGTTTGTATTAAAAGCGAATTTATATAAAATTTGAATTTATATTAAAATATAACCTCATATTTAATGTTGAATTAATTTTAAATACTAGTTCATATTAAATTTTAAGTTAATATTAAATGTTTAGTTCATATTAAATAATGAGTTTGTATTAAGATATAATTTCTTGTGAAACATCAATTCATATTAAATTAAGCTTTTATTAAATGTTAATTTTGTATTAAAAGACTATTCGTTAAACCAACCGTTATTTTCTATAAAGTTATCTTTTTATTCAATTTATTCGCTAATGGACCTATAAAACATTTATAAAAATCTCGTTAATACTAAAATAATGATATTTGAGTCTCATATTATCCCTCATTACTAATAAAGAAGCAGACGATCGTTTATCGCGGCGCTAATGGTCAACCTCGCCTAACCTTCCAGACCTTGGCTAAGGACCTAAGGGGCGCTTTTGGAATTCCAAAACCGGTTAAAGTCGCGCGAGTTTTTTTCGCGAGCCAGACCCAAAACGCCTTAAATTAAGCTATCGCCATAACAGCGTCGCGCTTTGGCCTAAAGCCCTTAAGCTTTTACTGTTGACAGAAATCCGCGAACCCGTTAGAATAAACTTAACAGGGCCTTTTGGATTGGCCATTCTTAAAATCTTTTTCGGCGGAATTTTTTAAAGATCAAAGGCTATCGAAAATTTAACTCTTTGAAGAAACGCCTTTTGTAGTCCAATGTGAACTACCGCTATCCTGAAGGGTACTGGCTTCCGAAAGGAGGTTGGTTAGCTCACAAGACTAAGGTTTGGAAACAAACCTACGTTGGAAAGGTAATGACGCCCAGGGTTGCCGCCTCAGATTCTGGCAATTGTCGCGACAAGTTAAAGAACTCAAGTGGTGGGAACTTTGCTTACCGTAATAAGCTTTTCCAACTTTGTCGATAGGCTTTTAACGTTTAAAACCTTTTTCATATTGTGAGTCGACCCTTTTCAAGGCTCTAAAAAGCCTTATTTTTTTCTTTATATCATTAATTATATATATTTTGAACTTATTTAACGAGGAAAATTATTATGCGACTAAAAATTAACTTTTAGTTCTTTGATTATTAGATATTTTTGAATTATTAACTTATACCTTAACCTTTTAAAATCCGCCTTGGCTCTCTAGGCTATTGTCGCCTCTACGCCACAACAGCGGTTATCTTTAAAATAAAATTCCTTTGGTTCCCTGGGACAAATTTTAAATTTTAGTAGAATTTTTAATCATAATTTTGTAAATACTATTTATCGCCGGTCAAAAGTTTAGGCCTGGGCCCGAATCTGGCTGGCCATAACTTTTGGTCGACTAACTATGAGCGTAAATTACGTTCGCGTTGAAAAAACCTGGCCGTCAATATAGCTTGATTTTTATCTTAAAAATATAGGAATTTGAGTTACCGTTAGCCAAACTCTTTTTGAAAAATCTGGCTAATCTATAGAAGTGACGACTACTTTAAACTACTAACACTAAACAAAAGATATCTAATAGAGATAGAGCGACTTTTACGGAGAATATTTAATTGAAACGCCCCAAAATTCTGAGCGCCGCGAAAAAGGTAACCCCTAAGAAAACTCGGACTGGCTCGGAACCTACCTTTGACATGTTGGAAAGCGATCACGCTCAGCCACCTTTGGCTATGGACCTAGTCGATTTAGCCCATCCAACTAGAGCCTTTAAGGCCTTAAACGCCGCTAAAGCCCCAAGCTCTCCTAAGCCCGTTAGCTCTCCTAAAACCGCTCCCCTAATTAAGGCCACCGCGACTAAGACCAAGGCGACCAAGACTTCGGCGCCATTAGCCACCGAGACCAAGATCCCGGGACCATTAGCCACCGAGACCAAGATCCCGGAGCCAACCGCCACCGAGACTAAGACTAAAGCGTCTAAGTCCACCGAGACTAAGACCAAAACGTCGAAGGCCGCCGCTCTTAAAGCCACTGAGACCAAGACCCTTTCGCCGACCGCCATCGAGACCAAGGCCATCGAGACCAAAGGCGTCGAGACCAAAGGCGTCGAGACCCAGGCCTCCGAAACCCAGGCCTCCGAAACCCAGGCCTCCGAGACCAAGACCAAGGCGCCTAAAGCCGCCGCGACTAAGGTCACAAAAGCGTTAAAGGCCTCAAATTCTTCTACGGCCACTAAATTAAGCCCTAAAACTCGCCCCTCGGCGAATAAGGATATATTAATGACCGCCCCGAGCGAAACGCCTGGCGTAACGCCATGTCCCGGGGGTTATGAGTCACCATCTCCCCCCACGGCTGATGAACGGATTCAGGCGAGAACTGGATCCCAAACGGCCGATTACGCCATTCCCAAAATCCTAGGTCAAAGCCCCTTCGCTGAGGACTTAGAAACCGCTCCTTCTCTGGCCGATGGCTTAATCGACCCCACCATTAACCCCAAAACCTTAACCAACGGCCAGGCCAAGGCCACCGAGCCTTCGCCCGCCGCCGCTAGCCCGTCTTTAAGCTCTCTGGACATTGATAACCCCCCAGAGATAGTTCTTAAAGACAATAAAATGACCGTCTACGAATTAGACGAGGCCTTTACTCGTTTAGCCGCCGCCTTAGGCGATGAGCCCGTGACTTTAACGACTTTTGACCGTTTTTTAAAAAAAAGCCTCAAAGATCTTCGCGAGCAAGGTTACGCCAAATTTCTTGGTAGTCGGAACCTTAAATACTATTTACTAACCCATAAGCAATATTTTAAATGCTCGTCCAAAGTTAGCGGCGGGGTGGAGCGCGATATAGTCGAACGGACCGAGACCCCGCTCCCACCGCTAGAGGCTCCGGCCGTCGAGCCCGCCTTAGACCAGGCCTCGCCCAAAAAACGCGCGACCAAAGGCAAGGCTGAGGCCGCCGCCCAAAACGCGACCTCACAAGGCGCGGCCGCCCAAGACGCGACCCCAGAGGATTTGGTCAAACCCACCAAACCCCCCAAAGTCATTAAAGTCACGAAAGTCTCTAAAACCGCGACTTTACCCTCAAAAAGCGAAGACCTTGACCCCGACGCGGCCCCAGCTTTAGCCCAAGACCCTAGCCAAGCTTTCAGCCCGTCCGAAAGCCTAACCAAAAAGAAAGGCCTGGCCGCTGACCCCAAGGTCGCTAAAAAATCCTCTAAAGTCGAGAAAAAAGGCTTTAGCCTTGAGGAACCCAACCTCTTCTCCGACCTTACGCCTTCTGTCCCCCTGGCCGAGGGTCTAGTCGCTGGCCTTTCTCCTAGCCAAGAAGATAGCCAAGGGCCTCAATCCCTAGAAGCGGTCCTAAAACCGCCAGTTCTAAAAGCGCCTGATCTTAGCGAGCCTTTTCTTAAAGAGCCTTCCGAGTCTTTGGACGAACCTTGGACAGCCTTGACCGAGCCATTAGCTGAGCCAGATAAATCCCTTGACGAAGAACCAATAAAGGCTGATCAGGGCCTCGACTCCCTAACCCCAAAGCCCCGCCAAGACATAAGCCCAATAAGCCAAAGGCCTTCTTCTCAGCCGGATTTAAGGGCGAGCTTAAACCTCACGCCCGTAGCCGGGCTGGACGCGGACACGGCCGCGACCGGGCCAGCGGCGGGCCTGGCCTCAAAGACCGGCCTCATCGAAGACGTGGCCGCGCCGCCAGTGACTATCTTGTCCCCGGACAAGCTCGACCTCACCACCCCGTCGCGGCCTGGCTGGACTTACGTGACCGACCCGACCGACGCGGCTTCGCCCCTAACGGGCCGGCGACCAGACTTTAAAACCCCAGGCTTGGATCTCCGTCAGACCATCCTCGGCCGGAGCGTTCGTCCTCCGGATCCGGGGAGTTCCTCGATGATCCCAGGCTCAGGGCGCGTGACCGAGATAAACTTAGAGCGTCATCTAGTGACGATCCGCGAGGAAAACACAGGCCAGATAATTACGGGTTACGTGCCCCAACCTAACGTCTCTTGGTTTGTCATTAAAACCTTAATAGAAAAAGGAAAAAAAGACACTATAGTTCATTTTTCCATGAAAAATAACCCAGATCCCTCCGCCCTAGCCCCCACTTTTAACGATTTTCGGTACGCGGAAATTGACGAAAAAACCAGCCGGGGTTTGTCGGTCTGGTTTCACGACATTGTTTTCATGCCAAAACCTAACTCTAGCCTGGCCATCCACCCGACCTATGAGCAGATGCTGGAAAAACTGGCTAGTTACGCTCAACCGGAAAAGTGGCACTATAACGACTCCCGGCGTCCCTTTAACTTTCTGGACAACTACTTCATGAAGACCTTCCTCAATCTCCAGAAGGAAAAGATTAACCGCTACGTGGAAATTTTCCAGGCTCAAAACCGTTTGCCTGAACTAATAGAGGTCAACGACGTGGGTCTGGCCTTCTCGGCCGACTATCAGATGGGGGCCTTTAATATTGGCCTTTTGGACCACGCTAGCCGCGATGTCTTGGTGGTGGTCAAAAAAACCGACCCGACCCAAAAACGTTACGTGTTTAAGGGTTTTACCTCCAGTAGCGACAACCAGTTGGGCAAAGAAGTGGCCACGAAGATCCATCCGCGGCCGGCGAGGACTTCTTACTATCAAAAGCCCGACGAGTTGATCTACAAAAACATCCCCATTGACCTGGAACAAGACGCCCAGTGTTACCACATCATCGTCGACGGCTTAAAACGCGGCCGGTTTCCGACCAAGTTTATTCAGATGGTTTGCCCCAACCAGTTCCGTTATCTAGAGGACGACCTGCGTTATAAACAAGAAGACGTTGAGGCCATTAACTCGGAACTGGCCAAGTTTATCGAGGACGAGCCGAACCAGTCGACCTACACGACCATTAAAGAAAAGCTCAAGACCGCCTTAGAGCTGACCATCCGCCAGATCGTGGCTAACCCCCGGATTCCTTTGCCCTATTGGAACCCAGCCCGGGACAAGCTGGCTTTTATCCTGCCTTTGGCTTTGATTACCCCCCCGGATTACGACGTGGCTTTAGTGGTGGAGCAGCTGACCGATGGCGACGGTGGGGTAGTTAAGCCGTTCGTCCACACGATCTTGACTTTGTCCATGGCCTCCAAAGGGGCTCGCTTAATCTCCACCCTTCAAGACACTTGGTTAGGCAACCTTAAAGACAAAAAAGACAAGACCTTCGCGGCTAGTCCGGCTGGCGTTCCCAAACCCGACTTTCCCCCGATTCAACCAAGGCCCTTGGGACCGCCGCCCAAAAACCTCAAAACCTTATCCCCGGCCGTCCCCAATCTCTCGAATCGGACATATTCTCGACCCCCCGCCCTGGTCAGCCCGCCCTTAGCCGCGGTCGCCCCGCCGCCGGCTCCGGTTCCCAAGAAAAGGGTCTCTTCTCAAGAGGTGAGGCTGTCGTTTCCCGAAGAGATCCGGTCTTACGCCCAGCCCGAGGTCAAGGATTTAACCGGGTCTTTTTTACAGAAGATCTTTGACTTTTGCGCTTTAAGAACCGATAACCCCAGCTCCGAGAAACAGGTGACCTTACAGTTTTTTCACGAGGTTTTAGTCCAAGTCGTCCCCCGCTTAGCCCCAGAAAATGGTGGCTATAGTGGCTTTAACCCCAACTATAGCGATCTGACGGCGGTTTTTGAGCACTTTCAAGACCGCTTCGTCGTCCGCCGGAACCGGGTGGACCGCAGTAAGTACGTCTGTTTAGTTAACGACCAGCGCGAGGCTTCTAGCGGCCCTTACTCGACCGCCCAGCCTAACTCCGCTTACGCTTATCAGAGCTCCGCCCAACCGAGCGTCAAGCAAGGGGTGGTTATGGGTCCCATCCAGGAGAAAAACGTCGTCAACCTGATTGGCGAGGATGGGCTGCAGCGCAAAGCCCGGATCATTGACCCTTACGACTTGTTTTTGATCCAAAAGCTCGTAGACAAGGAATATCCAGGGGTAGACGTGACCTACGTTAGCTCCCAGTCCTCAAATATGAGTCGGACGAGGGCTTTCGACGGCCCTGGCGGTCGGAATTTCAGCCCAAGTGGCGAGCCCTACGACATCCACTCCCAAGAGATCGTCCCGGATCTAAGGGCCATCTTAAACACCTCTTTCCCTCAGGAATTTTTTTCTGACATGGTCGCAAGGCTAAAGGAAGAATCCGGCGGCAATCCTCTTTACGGATTCATTTTTGACAACTTAAGGATATACCTCTCCCAGTGCTTAGAGGTTAGAAAATACTTAGCCTTGGTTAAGCTAGCCAATGGCTTAATCGAAAGCGCGGGCGGCCTTAAAGTCGACTTCTTAAACAACTTTTCCGACATTTTTCACCTCCAAGGCTTTTCGGAGGTCCTCTCGCAAAACACCTTCGGCTTTAACTCCCACTTGTTTACGGCCGGGCGGCAGTCCATTTTCGCGACCTTTCAGAGGAGCACGACCACGGAATCCTTTTTCCGCTTCCATTCTTTGACCAATTACTCGCCCAATGGCCCAGAAGTTTACGCCACTAGCCAAGGCCTTCAAAAATGGATCGACTCCCTTTTTCCGCCGCCTTCAGCCGCTTTAGACGTCAATATTTCGGACGAGACGGCCTGGTCGCGGGTTATCTGGTTTGGCTCTGAGCATAAGATTATCTCCTCTAAACTGGCCTACGACCTTGACGAGTGCCGCTATAATCTGGCCCGCTCCTTTAACCAAGTGGCCACCAAATTCGCCAAAAACCCCAAAGAAGCCTTGGTCGCCTGGGACTCGGTCTCCAAATGCCCCATTATCCTCTTACCCGCCAACGCGAGTAAATCCGAAATCCCAGAAATGGCCATTGGCTTTCGTTTAAGCCCCTCGGGGAAGTCTAACGATAACTGGTTTATTGACCCAAGTAGCGTCCGCCTTTTTTCCCTCAAAGAAGCTTACTTAAGAGCTCAGGCCATGCGGCCGCTGGACAATTGCTGGCTGACTAAGGCTATTATTTTTACGGACCACTGACCCTATTAAACGGAGAGACCCTGCCATGGACGTCCAAAACGCGCCGGATTCTTCGGCCTTTAAAATCGCCGTTATCATTGACGCCACCACCTATCCAGTGGAAGTGGCCGACGTTCTCTTTTCTATCTTGGCGACTTATGGGGAAATCGTCCTCAAAAGGGCTTTCGCCAACTGGTCCAACCCCGAATCTCGGCCTTGGGCTGAACGTCTGGCTGTATACGGCATAACGCCAGTCCAAAAATTTGAGTACCCCGACGACAAATCCCCAGACGTGGACATCGCCATTGAGGCCTTGGATCTGGCTGAACAAGGCTTTGTCAACGCCTTCGCCATAGTCTCAGGTAGTGGAGCCTTAAGTCGTTTAGCCACCCGGTTAAAAGAAGCCGGTCAGGTGGTTTTGGGTTTTGGCTCCCCCCCAGCCACGTCTGGACCATTTCGAGGGTCTTGCTCCATCTTTTGGACCGTCGAGGATCTCAAGACCGTTCGCGACGAAGCCGAGTCCGAAGAAGCCGAGGAAAATGAGTCCATCGGTCCGGTGTGGTCTGAGGAGGGCGAGGACCAGCCGCTCAACGCTGAAGCCTCGGAAGAGGTTTTAACCCGCTTTAAAAATGTCTTAAAAATCTCAGTGGCCGAAAACGAGGGCGACGACGGCTGGGCTCTTTTGTCTTCGGTGGGCAGCTCCATTAAGATCCACTGGCCGTCCTTTAACGCCAATGATTTAGGCTATAAAAGCTTGAAAAACCTGGTTGAAAACTCCAAAGATATTGTCCGGGTCAATACGATTGCCCCTTGTAGGGTCCGCTTATTAGACGATTTTAGTTGATATATTAGACGATTTAGTTAGTTTATTAGACTATTTTAGTTGATTTTTTAGATGATTGTATTTAATCTATCAAACTATTTTAGTTAATATTTAGCTAATGACGTATTGTTCATAACCTAAAACTGGCCGATAACGAACTATAATACTCTAAACAAAAGCCAAAGGCGGCGATAAGTTCATAACTAGATGAGTTTCGCGAGTTGGCGAGTTGGCGAGTAGACGCGTTGGTAAGTTGGCGAGTTGGCGAGTAGACGCGTTGGTAAGTTGTCGAGTAGATAGTAGACGCGTAGTCGGTCAGACCTCGCGGTCTTTTGACTCCCTTGAAAAGGCCTTTGAGGCTAAAACGCTCTATTTATGGCCAGACCAAAAAAATTAAGTCTTGACTAAGGCGCGCCTTGGATTGAAGGCGCGCCTTTCCGGTTATAGAAGACCTATTTCGGTCAATAAAAAATTGACCCTTACGAACCTTTTCAAATAGAATGCCCTTTTTTTCGTTTTTAACTTTAAGTCTTACTATTTTTCGCTCAATATCAACAAAATAATTTTTTTCTTTCTAATAATTTTTCACCAAAAATTTAATTTCTTCCAGCAAAAAAGCTTTTAGATCTCAGCTTAAAAGGCGCTTCCCAGCTTAAAAGACAACCTTAACTGGCCTCATAAACCGTCTCCCCCGCCACTATGGTTTTTAAAGCTTTAATTTTCGCTATCTCTCGAACTGAGCAGTCCATAATATCCCGGTCAATAACCACAAAGTCCGCTAGAGCCCCGGGAATTAATTGGCCTAAGCGCCCTGACTTAAAGGCCGCTTTAGCCCCCCAGACGGTGTAACTAGCCAGAGCCTCCCAGCGGGTTAACCTTTGCTCTGGGAGAAATCCCTCAATTGGCCAGCCTTGTAGGTCGCGCCGAGTCACGGCCGCGTAAATCCCCTCAAATGGATTGGGCGACTCCACTGGGCAGTCGGAACCATTAATTATATAACCGCCTCGATCTAAGATATCCCGCCAAGCGTAGGCCCTTTTTAAACGTTTTGAGCCTAAACGCGACTCGGCCATGGCTATATCGGTCATTAAGCCCACGCTCTGAATCGAGGGGATTAAACCCATAGCCAAAGCCCGGTCTCGATCTTCGGGGGCGACCACTTGAAAGTGCTCTAAGCGCCAGCGACGGTCGGTCCAGCCAGGGCCTAAAACTTTGGCCATAACAGACACGGCCTGGGCCACGGCCGCGTCGCCAATGACGTGGATAGCCACCTGGAGTCCGTGGTCCCGAGCGTAGATAAGCGACTTTTCTAAGGTCTGGTCGTCTAAGCTCTTAGCCCCGCGGTGACCAGGTCGGTCAGCGTAGTCGTCGAGTAACCAGGCGCTCTGGGACCCTAATGACCCGTCGGAGAAGAGTTTTAGGCCGTCAATGGCCAAGCGATCGTCGTAAAGGCCGTCGACCCGGGTTAGATCCCCCCAGCGCGTCCAGCGCTGGGGGTGGACGTAGGCTCGATAGCGGATCTTTAACTCGCCTTTAGCGATTAACCGCTCAATCGCGTTAAGCTCAGCCTCGCCAGTCGCCGCGTCCACGACGGTGGTGAGGCCAAAGCTTAAAAACTCGTTAGCGGCTAAAAGAAGAGTCGTCCCTAGATCCTGGCCGTCTAAGGCCGGAGCTTTAGCTAAGACCAAAAACATGGCCCGCCCGATTAAGACCCCTGAAGGGCTACCGTCGGCCGATCTGACGATCTCGCCGCCCTCGGGATCGGGACCGTAGACGCTGGGGTCGGCGAGTTCCAAAGCCCGGGAGTTAACCCACAGGGAGTGCTTGTCGATCCGATCTAAAATGACCGGGTTTAAAGGGCTGACCGCGTCTAAGGCTTGTTTGTCGGGCCACTTTTGGTTAGGAAAAAGATTGTGGTCCCAGGCCCGTCCATGTAGCCAAGCCCCAGGCGGGAGGTTAGAGACCGCCTTAGCCACGGCCTTTAAAGTCTCGTCAAAGTTTAAGCCCTTTAAATCCAGCTGCCCCAAACGCAGGCCCTCGTGGAGAGTGTGGGCGTGGCTGTCGATTAGCCCAGGAATAACGGTTAGGCCCTGTAAGTCAATAGTCTCGTAGTTAGGGCTAAGAAGGCTACTCGCCCGCGAAATGTCGTCGCCAACGTAAACTAAAGTTCCGCCGTGAGCGGCTAACACGCTCGCGACCGGCCGATCCTGGCTCATGGCGTAGGCCCTGGCTCCTCGCCACAAGCGGTCAATCTGGGTAGTCAAGGCCAATACCTTAAAAGTCGTAAAAGTGGTCGTCCTCGTTTAAAACAAGGGCCCCGGATTCGGTAATTAAGACTAACTGCTCAAGCCTTACTCCCCCTTTGTCGGGCAAATAAATACCAGGTTCTACGGTCACCACTGCGCCCACGGGCAGGGCTCTGTTATCGTTGAACGCCAGACGGGGATTCTCGTGGACGGCTAAACCCACGCCATGGCCTAAGCTGTGGTTAAAGAACTCGCCATAACCGGCTTTGGCGATGTGGTCGCGGGCTATTCTATCGACCATGGCCCCCGAAACTTTGGGGCTAAGGTCGGCGATAGCTAAAGTCTGGGCCTCTCTGACCGTTCGGTAGATCTCTTTCTGCCAATCTTTCGGCTCGCCGTAGATTAGGGTCCTTGTGCAGTCGGCGGCGTAACCCTGATAGCGAGCCCCACAGTCGATCACCACCGCTTCGCCAGCCTCAATGACCCTGTCCGAAGGAATGGCGTGGGGTAAAGCCGCGTTAGGACCGGTGGCGACAATGGTTTCAAAAGCCGCCCCCTCGCCCCCTAAGGCTCGAAAGTTAGTATCCAAAAAAAAGGCCGCTTCCGCTTCAGTCCAGCCAGGGACGAAACTGTCAAATAAAAGGCCAATAGCCTCTTCGGTAATGGCCAACGCTTTTTTTATTAAGTCCACCTCTTTGGGCGATTTAACGATCCGTAAGTCGTCAAGGTCCAAGGGTAAGGGCCGAATCTTGGCCTTTAAGTTCTGAGTGAAATCCCCATACGAGGCCACGCTTAAATAAAGCGGCTCAAACCATAAGATGTCTTTCGGGCCTAAGATCTTATCTAAAACTTTTCCCCAAGAGCTATTGACCAAGACAAACTCAAAAGCCGGAGCTTCGGCGGCCGCGGCTAAAACGTATCGAGAGTCGGACAACAGATACCGCTTGTTTTGGCCAATCAAAAGACAACCCGACGACTCGGAGATCATGGGGTCGCTGGCTATAAAACCTGAGAAATAACGCCGATTTTCCGGGGAGGTGATCAAGATATAGCTATTAGGCGTTTTAAGACTCTTAAATACGCGATTTAAAGTCTCTAAACGCGGGAGAATATCCTCGGGTAAAATGGGTGGGGGGAAAGTGGCGTTTTGGGGTCTTTTTATGTTTATGTTAAACATTTTTTTTGTCAGATCCAGGCCATAAGGCCAAAAAGTTTTTGCTCGCGCTCTGATTTCGCCTAATTTTTTGGATTTCGGCAATTTAATGGTTATGGCTAGTTTGGGGGGTCGCTTATTTTCGAGATCGTTTTTTTGGGGTAAAGTCCTATTTTTAGAGGGTAAGCCCTATTTTTTAAGGGGTTAAACCTTTTTTTAAGGGGTTAACTTTTTTTATAGGGGTTAAGCCTTTTTTTATGGGGGTTAAGCCTTTTTTATTTGAGGTCAGACCTTTTTTATAGGGGGTTAAACCTTCTTTTCTAGGGGGTAAGACATATTTTCTAAGAGGTCAGACCTTTTTTTAAGGGGGTTAGCCCTTTTTTACGGGCTTAGACCTTTTATCTAAGAGGGTCGACCTTTTATCTAAGTTGATCGACCCATTTTCTAAGAGAGGGCGACCTTTTTTTATGGCCTTCGACTTTTTTTCTAAGGGGTTAGACCTTTTTTTATGTGGTTAGACACTTTTTCTAGGGGGTAAAACATTTTTTCCTAGGGGATTAGACCATTTTTCTACGGGTTAAACCTTTTTTCTAGGAGTTAAACCTTTTTTTCTAGGGGCAAAACCTTTTTTTCTAGGGAATTAGCCTTTTTTTAGGGGGTAAAGCCTTTTTTTCTAGGGGTTTAAACCTTTTTTCTAAGAGGTCAACCTTTTTCATGGGGTCGACTTTAAGGGTCGACTTTTTGGGGTCAACTTTTTAGGGTCACCTTAAAAGACCAGACGAGCCCCAAAAATAGGCTGGGGCGAAAAAAAGCCCTCTTGGCGAAAAAAGGTTTTTGTTTTAAAATCAAATAAGAACTTTTCGCCTTATTTCCGAAAGTAAGCCTTTGAAACCTTACGGCGTAGTGACCTCTAATAGTGAGCTAAGGCCAATTTCGAGCCTCTTTATTGGTCGCCTCAATTTTTTGCCAAAATTTTCTCTAAGGTTTTTCTCCAAGTTTTTTTGGGGGTCGCCGATAATTCTGGCCCGACAAAAGGCGAAAAGCCGAACTTTATTATGGCCTTCTAGTTCAATTTTCCAAAAAGGGATAAAGGCTCCCCTTAAAATAAGACTAACCATTTATCGGCGAAAATAATAGCATACTCTTTCCCTTAAAAGGGAGGTTTATTTGGCTGGTCTCATCTTAAACGTCCCTTACGGCTGCCCTTATCTACCCAAGGCCGTCCATAAGCGCTTACGGCACACGCCGGAGGAACTGAACTGGGAAAACTGGCGCTTAACTGATCCATTTCTCCTGGACCTGGTTAAAAAGTCCGTGGGACCGGAATTTATGGCCCCGCCTTTAAGTCAGGATCTGGTTAAAAGCGACCCCAACTCCCCTCACCGTCTCCCTGACTGTCGAGTGGTGAGTTATCCTTTTAGCCCCTTAGTCGCCGACCCCATAGGTTTGGTCGCCCGAGATCTTGGCCTAATAAAGACCCCCAAGCCCTTTATTTTGAATAAGGGGACCTTGGAAAAAGAGCTGCCCACCTGGACCGCCTCGGATAAGGAGTTTATTTTTTCACATTGCGTAGAGCCTTACTTAGCTGAGTTAAAACAGGTGACCAGCGAATTATTGGCTAAAGAGTCTTTGGCTTTACTTTTAACCATCCGGTTTTTTACCTTCAAAGACTGGAAACTGGTCCACCGGGAAACGCCCAAACCCGAGATTAACCTAGCCTTAGAAGACGAGCTAACCCCCAAAGGTTTAGCCATTTTAGCGGGTCACGTCTTTCGGCGCTTTGGCCTATGGACTGAGCTGGACTTTCCCTTACTTGGGGGCGGGGCTCCTTTAGAACTAGCCTCTAGGCCTAGGCTTAAAGCTTTGGGCCTGGCTATCCGCCGCGATCTTTATTTAGACGAAAAACAAGGAGTCTTAAAATCGTCCAGCGCCTCTTTGGTTCGGGTTTTACGTATTTTTTTCGTTCTTTTGGGCCAAGAGCTAGACAGAGTCGCCGAAGTCCGTTTAAGAAGGGCCTTTCCCCCAAAACGCCCCTCGAGCGTCATCAAAGCCAGCGAAATTAGTTCCAGCGGCTTAAAAAGCTTATAACCAAAAAAGCTGGAGTTCGATTGGCCCAAAAAAATATCGCCTCTTATTTTTTAATAACAGTTTAGGTTTTATTGTTTAGAACCTATTTAGGTTGACCCTAACCAAATCGCGAAGCTTATTTTTAGCCAATTTATTTTGTTTTATTTTTGGAGTTTAACGCGCTTGTCTTTTTTTAGCTCTAACCGCTATATTCAACGCTCGCCTTTGGACGTGACCCACAACGACGAATCCACCGAAGCCTATTGCGAAATCCCAAATAGCGAGCCAATTTTAAGCCAAATCCCCTCGGAAGCCCAAGTTAGGCACGAGTCTATGCTGATTAACGAAGTTTCGCTTATCTTAGCCGAAAAAAGAACGGCTTTATCGGTTTTGCGCACCGGGCTCGCGGTCTTGATCCTGCCTTTATCGGTGGTCAGCGTTTTAGTGGCCGTCTCCCGTTACTACGACCCGGCCAAGGTCATTCACCTCTTGACCCCGCTTTTAGGCGTTAGCGTTCTTTTGGCTGTTTTTGGCCTATTCCTCGTTTTTAAATCTTTTAAACTGGCTCTGGCCTTAGACCGCCTCTGTATGGTTTGGTTGATAAGCCGTGGACCGCTGAAAACCTTTTGAGGCGGGATTTCTTATCAACTGAACCGCCCATCGCCAAAACTGACGGCGGATAAAAAATAAACGGCCCTTAATACTACAATGCGATTTTAAGAGTTGACTATTTACACCCGGCGATCTACAATCTTTAATGGGCTCTTTTATATCATAATTTTGGAGCCACGGAATCTTTCTGACGCGCTCGAAAAAACTTCCTTTTAAATTTTTGAGGAGCGTTTAT